>JBBDWZ010000261.1:0-8368 GCA_040902615.1 Gemmatimonadota bacterium
GGCCTGGGTGCAGGGTGGTGCGCTGTGGGGCGACGTCGACCACGAGACGCAGGCGTACGGTCTCGCCACCACCGGCGGAATTGTGAGCCACACCGGCGTCGCCGGGCTCACCCTTGGCGGCGGTGTTGGCTGGCTGATGCGCAAGCACGGCCTTACGGTCGACAACCTCCTCGCGGTCGATGTCGTGACGGCCGATGGCGAGTTGCTGCGCTCGTCCGAGTACGAGCACTCCGACCTGTTCTGGGCCTTGCGAGGAGGCGGCGGTAACTTCGGCGTGGTCACCTCGTTCGAGTTTCGCCTCCACGCCGTTGGGCCCATCGTGCTGGCTGGACCTATCATCTGGGACGCGAGCGACGCCACCGAGATCCTGCGCTTCTATCGCGACTTCGTCCGCGACGCTCCCGACGAACTCGGCACCGTCGTGAGATTTGGCACCGCGCCACCGCTACCGGTCATCCCCGCGGATCTGCATTGGCGCCCTGTAATGATGGTGGGTACCTGCTACGCCGGGCCGATCGAGGAGGGTGAGCGGTGCTTACGTCCGCTTCGCGCCTGCCGCACTCCCCTCGTCGATATGGTCGGGCCCACGCAGTACGTGGGATTCCAGAGCGCGCTGGACTCGACCGTCGTCCACGGTTGGAACTACTACTGGAAGTCCACGTTCCTTCCCGCGCTCCGCGACGACCTCGTCGAGGTGATTGCCGGGCACGCGTTCTCCTGCTCGTCGCCACGGTCGTACGTGGCGATGTTCCATTTGAAAGGGGCGGTGAGCCGGGTGGCCGACGGCGCGACGGCGTTCGGGAACCGGCAGGCGTCGCACGCGATCACCCTGGATGCTGTTTGGCGGCCCGGCGAGGACTTCGGCGCGCGGGACACGGACTGGACGAGGCGGTTCTTCGCGGCGCTCGGCCGGTTCCGGGAAGGCGTCTACGTCAATTTCCTCGGCGGCGACGAAGATCCCGACCGCGTCCGCGAGGCGTACGGAGACTCCATCTACCACCGGCTGGTGGACGTGAAGACCACATATGACCCCGACAACGTCTTCCACCACAACCAGAACATCCACCCGCGGTAGAGCGATCGAGTGGGTGGTTCCGATAGCACGGACGAGACGCCATAAGGTGCGAACGCACGATTACGGGCTCCGACCATGTGGGTCGAATCAACCCAGCGGCCGGCGCGCGCTGCCCACGAGAACCGCCTGGTCGTAGCTCATTCCATTGCCGGTGACCCAGGGCTGCCAGCCAGCGACCACGTCGGGTTCCAGCGCGGCTGTCTGAGCGTTGCCGGACTGGGGCAGCAGCGCCATGAGTGGCGTGCAATGGATGTATTGCCACATGAAATCGCGCGGGGAGGGCGGGTTGAGCTGCTTGCCATGCGCGCGGATTGTCTGCGACTCGAAGCCGGCTTCACTCAGCAGATCACGCATCTCCTGCGGGTCGTGCAACGAGAACACGGCGTGTACAAACGCGGATGCTTCTGTGCTCACGTGCCGTGCAATCTCACGGTCGAGCACATTGAAGAAGTCGTTGGGCATCGGTGTGCTGACGTATAAACGGCCGCCGGGCCGCAGTACGCGGTGCATCTCCCGCAGCGCCGCAGCCTTGTCGCCGACGAACTGCAGCCCCAACTGACAGAACACCACGTCGAATGAATTGTCAGGCAGCGGGATCGACTCGGCTGCGGTTTCGTACCACTTGATGGGAATGGCTGAAGGGATGGAACGGGCCACACTCAACATGGCAGGGTTGACGTCCAGCGCGGAAACGGAGCCGGCAGGGCCTACGCGTTCGGCCGCCAACCGTGCGACAACGCCGGTGCCGCAGGCGACGTCGAGCACGCGCTCGCCGGGCTGGAGCGCCGCATCCTGTACCAGATCGGCGGCGAACGGGCCGCCGATTACCGGCACGAAGTACTTCTCGTAATTCTCCGCTGCATTGGTGCCGTAAGCGCGGTACGCATTCTGAGTTGTCGTCGCGATCGACATGCTGCCTCCAGGTTGCAGGTTCGATGCGACGATAGCGCGCGCTCGGATCGCGGCGCTTCGGCAGAAATGCGCATTTTGGTTCTGTGACGATGTGGGTATTTCTACCCACTCGATGAGAGTAGACCGTGCTGATAGGCGTAAGCGGTGGCCGCCGACCGGGAGGGCAGCGCAAGCTTCAGCAGGATATTGCTGACGTGACGATCGACCGTGCGCTCGCTGATCGAGAGCTGCTGGGCAATTGCGCGGTTGGTTTTCCCCTTGGCAATGAGCTCGATGATCTGCAGCTCGCGGGCACTCAGACTGCCCGTGGCGACTTTGTGCGAGTGCTGGCGCAAGGCGTCAACGCGTGCCAGGTCCGGCGCCGCGGCCAAACGCTGAAAGACCGCCCGCGCGGTGTCGAACTCCAGCTCAGCCGCCGCGCGATCGCCGAGGTGTTGAAAAACCTGGCCGAGCAAAACGCGCACACGCGCCGCCTCGTAGGGAGCCTCCAGCTGCTGCCACAACATCCACGCCTCGCGCAGTCTGATCAGCGCGGATTCGACATCGCCTTCAGCCAGGCAAACCGATCCCACCACCTGCGCGGCCAGCGCGCGCACCGCCGGCGCATCGTAGCGCTCGCTGAAGTGCTCGAGCTCGGTCGCGGCGGTACGCGCGGCTGCCAGGTCACCGCTGGCAGTCAGGATTTCGACCGCCGCGTGCAACACGGCACCGCGCAACACACCGGCGTGTGGTTCGGACCACAAACGACGAATGCTGGCCCCGGCGGTTTCAAGTTTGCCTTGCGCCATTTGCAGCAGCGCGAGTCCGGGTTCAGGCACCTGACCATGCTCACTGGCGCGACGATACGCTGCCTGCGCGGAAGCGAAGTCGCCACGCAAGCGATGAATCTCGCCGAGCTCGTAAAAAGCGGCACCGGCTGGATACTTGAAGGAGTTGGGGTGCGTGTCGGTCCAGGCGCAGGCCTGCTCGGCTTCCGCCAGCGCTTCCGGCCAGGCGCCGGTGAAGCGCATGATTTCCGCGCGATGCACCAGGCATTTGCCGCGAAATGCAACCAGATGCGGTTGGGTCGAGCACCAGCGACCGAGCGCGGTCGTCCACTCACGAGCGCGACTGAGATCGAAGAGCGAGCGACACACATCGATGACCGCGCAATACACCACACCAACAGCAATTGGAGAAACGCGATCCACCGTCACCGACACCATGATTTCGTCGAACAGCACAGCGGCATCCGGGAATTGCCCGCGACGTGCCTGAACCAGCGCCAGAGACATCCGGCTGAAGATCGCCAGCTCAGCGTCGTCGAATTGTCCGGCCAGCTCCACTGCGCGCCCGGACGCCTGCCACGCAGCATCGACATCCCCTTGCTTCAGATGCTGCCGCGCTGAGAGTACCAACAGAAGTCCGAGTTCTGCACATTCGGGCGCAGCCTCGAGCACGCGCATCCCGCGCGCGAGCCAGCCGTTGCCGCGCGCCCATTCCCCACGATTGAACAGGTCCAGTACGATCCAGAAGACGCAGCGCGCCGCGCGTGATCGATCATGTCTCTGCAGGCTTTCACTGTGTGCGCGAGCCCACAGTTCGCCACTTGCTTCATCGGCACCAGCGAGGTACGCATCGAGTGCCTGGCGTTCGAGTTCGCCAATTGAATCGGTCATGATTCGGCAAAGTAGGCAGGATCAATCCAAAACACACGAATCGTCGGGCGTCAGTTTCCGTCAGTCAGGCGGTGTGCCATCCAACTGGCGCTTGCCGCAGACCGGGAAAGCTTCTTAAGATTGACGCCCTTGGTTAGATGACCGGGATCGAGGATCATGCGCGGAGTCATTCCCCACCTGTGGTTCGACCAGGAAGCAAAAGAGGCAGCGGAGTTCTACTCGACCGTGCTGCCGGATTCGAGGGTCACGAACATCGCCACTCTACGTAACACACCGTCGGGCGATTGTGACGTCGTTTCCTTCGAGCTTGCCGGCCAGCCTTTTATGGCCATCAGCGCAGGGCCGCTGTTCAAGTTCAATCCAGCCGTGTCTTTCCATATCAAGTGTCGGACGGTCGAGGAAGTCGACGCGGTCTGGGCAAAGCTCCAGCCCGGCGGATCCGTTCTCATGGAGCTTGGTGAGTATCCGTTCAGCAAGCGCTACGGCTGGCTGGCCGATCGTTATGGCGTGAGCTGGCAGATCATTTATGCGGGGGACCGGGAGATCAAACAGCGAATCACGCCCGCGCTCATGTTCGTCGGTGCAGTGGCGGGTCGCGCCGAAGAAGCGATGAACTTCTACGCGTCCGCATTCGGGAGCAGGGGCGGAGCGGAGGAATCCAAAGTCCAGGTCTTCATGCGTTGGGGCAAAGATGAGGAGCCTGACCAGGAGGGCACGGTGAAGTACGCTGCCTTCGAGTTGCTCGGACAGGAGTTCGTCGCGATGGACTCTGCACATGAACATAAATTCACCTTCAACGAGGCAATCTCGTTTCTCGTGCCGTGCGACACGCAGCAGGAAATCGATTATTTGTGGAGCAAGCTCTCCGCCGATCCGAAATCAGAACAATGTGGTTGGCTGAAGGACCGCTTTGGCGTGTCCTGGCAGATTTCTGCGGCCGAAATGGATGAGTTCCTGAGCAGCGGCGACCAGGAAAAAATCGATCGCGTGACGCAGGCCTTCCTGCAAATGAAGAAGATCGACCTCGCCGAGCTCGAAGGCGCGGCCGCGTCCAGCGTCCATGCGTCCAGGAAGACGACCGTATGACTCCCGCGCAGTTCAGAAAAATCGCACTGAGTTTTCCGGAAGCGATCGAATCGTCGCATCACGGGCACCCGGATTTCCGTGTCGCCGGTAAGATATTCGCAACGCTCGCGTATCCCGACGCAGCCTGGGGTGTGGTAATCCTCGATCCCGATGAGCAGAAGTTCTACGTGAAGATCGACAGTGCAGCGTTCAGTCCCGTGTCGAACAGCTGGGGCAGCCAGGGCGCTACACTCGTTCACCTGAAGGCGGCCAGGACCGGCGTGGTCCGGAGCTCGATCGAAGCCGCGTGGCGCCGTAGAGCACCGAAGCGTTTGCTGACGAGCGACGAGCGACGAGCGACGAGTAACAGATAGTTTATGGCCCCGCGCTCGGTAGATTACTGTAGTTACGCGCAAGACGCGTTTACTTTCAACGGTCTAACCGGACGCGGAGCCGTGTTACATCAGTTACTCGTCGCTCGTCGCTCATCGCTCGTGTGGGTTAATCCTCTCGCAACGCCGCCATTGGGTCCACTCCTGCCGCTCGTCGTGCCGGGAGCAGCGCCGCGCCGCAGGCGCTCAGGAGCAAAACCAGGGTCGCCACGGCAATCACGGCCGGATCGCGCGGCGATACCTCGTACAGCAGCGACGACACAAGCCGTGCTGCGATCATGACGATCAGCGCACCAACGCCGGCGCCAATGGCGACGTGCCGAAGGCCATCACCAACGACCAGACGCATCAATGTTGCGCGGGTCGCACCCAGGGCGAGGCGCATGCCAAGCTCGTGGCGACGGAGCGTGACGACATAAGCAAGGACGCTGTAGAGGCCAAGCATGGCCAGAATGAGTGCAATCGCAGCAAAGCCGAAAAAGAGGCGAGCGCCGAGCTGCCAGGGCCGATACTGCGGCTCGAGCACATCGGCCATCAAGGCGACGGGCTCATCGACATCGGGAGCATTGCCACTGCGCAACGCAGTGCGTAGCTGGCGCACGATCGGCGCGGGATCACCGGCAACGCGCACGACCATTCCGCCCACTTCGACATCGCCAGTCAATCGATCGGGGCTCTGCTCGAGGGTCACGTAAAACACAGGACTTGCCTTTTCCACCACCGCAAACCCATGCACATCCTCAGCAACACCAACCACGGTGTAGCAGGGCGCGTCGCGCTTCGGCCAGCGGAGGCATTGGCCGAGCGGATCCTGCCCGGGCCAGACTCGCCGTGCCATCTCCTCGCCGATGACTATCACAGGCGCTGAACCGCGCCGGTCCGACTCGATCAGGTCACGGCCACGCAGGATGCGAGTTCCGACTGTAGCGAGGTACGCTGGTTCGACCACCATGTACGCACCTACAGGACCGAGCGTCCGCAGCGTGTCACCCTCTGGTGTGAAAACGGTGCCGAGCACTGCGCCATAACGGCCCTCGAGCGGCGCCATGCCGGTCAACGCGACGCTCAGCACCCCCGGCAGCGATCGCGCGCTGGCGGCCAGCACGGGCAACCGCGCTTCGGCAATCGAGTCGCGCGGCGAGACTGTGATCACGCGATCGATGTCGTAACCCAGGTGGATGTTGCGAATGTTCTGCAGGGACCTGGCAAACAGTCCGGTGCCAACCAGCAGCACGAGCGCGAGCGCTGACTGAACGGCGACCAGTGCGGCGCGTACCCGCGAGCGCTGTCCACCGCCTTCACGCGCGCTCGATTTCAGCGCACCGTTCAGCTCTGATCGCAGCAGCTCAAACGCGGGAACGAGCCCCGCGATGACTCCGCCAGCGATTCCAATTGATGCAGCAAACAGCGCAATGCGCAGGTCGACTGGGTCGCCCGCCCACTCAGTCCGGGGAAACAACAGAGAGCGGAGCGCGCCGCCGACCCAGATCGCGGTGACGGTCGCGGCAACTGCGGCCAACACGCCAAGCACGGCGGATTCGAGCACCAGCTGAGCGCCGAGTCGAGTGCGACTCATCCCGAGCGCGAGTCGCACCGCCAGCTCACGCTTGCGTTGGATCGCGCGGCCCAGGAGCAGGTTGCCGACATTGGCGGTCGCGATCACAAGGACCAGCGCTGCGACACCGGCGAGCAAAGCAACGATCGACATCGCCTGTGAGAGCTTCGCCGGCCCGCGTGCAGCGACGATCGAGCCCGCTTCCACGATCGCCGCAGTATCACGCGCCCAGCGGGATTTTGGACGAGCGGAAAGGTGCTCGCGCAGTTCTACGCGGAACGCTTCTCGAGCCAGGATCGGAAGCTCTTGCTCCGACTCGCCCGCGGGCACACGCGATACCAGTTGCCAGGCCGACGTGCCACGGTCTTCGTAGCGCGGAGCGCGGATGCCTGGCGTCACGCTTCTGGATCCATTCAACGGCACCCAGATATCAGCGGCATCGACATCGATTCCGCGGAAGGCGCGCGGCGCAACGCCAACGATCGTCATCGGCTGACCGCGAACGCGAACTGTTTTGCCGATCGCGGTCCGGTCGCCGGCAAATTCGCGTTGCCAGAAATTCCAGGAGATGATGACCGATCCGGGTGCCTCACCGAAGCGCAAATCAGCATCGTCGAAATCGCGACCGGCAGCGACCCGCACACCGAGCACGCGGAAGAAGTTGGGCGTCACCCAATCTGCGTTGACGATTCGTGTGGTGTTGCCCGCGAGCTCGATAAGCGTGCGGTCCCCGCCATCATAGATCGTAGTGGGAAACCTGGTCCCGACCTGGGTCGCGATGGCGTGGGCCTGTGGCAGGCCGAATCGCGACCCAGCACCTGGCATCGTGCCACGCAGCAAGTAAAGCCGGCGAAGTTCCGTAGGCTCTTCAACTGCGGCCGGTGGCCGCAGAAACACTCGATCGACAATGGAGAAAACCGCAGCGTTTGCGCCCACGCCTAACGCCAGTGTCGCAATCACTGTCAGCGTAAATGATGGACGACGCGTGAAGCCGCGCAGAATGTATTTGACTTCGTGCCGCATTGCATCCAGTAACTGCGCCCAATGGTACCGTCGCAAACGACGTTGATCCGAAGCGGTGCACTCGCTGATTGCCTGGCTAACATCACCGAATTGAGCGAGTGCCAGCGCACGCGCGTCCGCGCGCGAAAGGCCGCCCGCAACCAGCTCCTCGATTTCGATCTCGAGATGGAATTGCACTTCCTCCGCGACGTCCTCCCGCGGGTTTCTGCGCCAGACCCGCAGATACCGTCGCCACACCCGCTCGCGCCCGGCCGTCACGAAGGTGCCTGGTTGGCGCTCAGCATCAGCGACACGGCGTCGGCATACCGCCGCCAGCTCGCCAACTCGTTGCGCAGCTGCTGTCGTCCTCGCGTTGTCAGTACGTAGAATTTCGCGCGCTTGCCCTGATCCGAGTGGCCCCATTCGGACTCGACCCAGCCACGCTCCTCGAGCCGGTGCAGCGACGTGTACAGCGAGCCATCGCGTACATCGAATGTGCCGTTGGTGGTTGCCCGGATCAGCCGGGACACGGCATGCCCGTGCTGCGGCCCCCAGGAGAGGGCCTTCAGAACGAGTACGTCGAGTGTGCCCTGCAGCAGATCGATGGGTGTCGTCATGCGTGTCATTCCCTCGGTGTTCGAGGGAATGTCGGGGCGATTCCCTCGAATGTCAAGGGAATCAAGCGACGAGCGATGAGCGACGAGCGACG
>JBBDWZ010000261.1:8378-12642 GCA_040902615.1 Gemmatimonadota bacterium
CGTTTTGCGCGTAACTACAGTGATCTACCGAGCGCGGGGCCGCTGACTATCAGTTACTCGTCGCTCGTCGCTCGCCCCTCGTCGCTTTCCGTTAGTTTCCGACGCGCTTGACGCGCTCGAAGTTGGCGAGCGCATTCATGTGGGTCATGATCGCACGAAGTTCGGCGAGTCGTGCCGAGGTCACGGCATTCTGTGCGGTAACCACCTCGAACGGGCGACCCAGTCCGACACTGAGACGGGTTCGTTCACCGGCGAGGTTTCGCTCGGAGGCTTCACGGCTCTTGCGCGCGGCTTCGACCTGCAGGAAGGAGTTGCGAACGGCAAGCCCGGCGGCGGTCACTTCGGTGATGATGCCGAGCTCCTGCGTCTTGAGCGCGAGTTCGGACTGGCGAAGCTGCAGTCGCGCGCGCTCCAGATCGATTTTGCCGGGATTGTTGCCGATCGGATACGAGCCGTTCAGCTGGAGATTCCAGGTCGGCGTCTCGAAATAGATAATGGACTCGAGGCCCTGCCTGTAGCCACCGGCGTTGATCAACACCGGAGCGCCACCCAGACCCGAGCGATTGAACAGGTTGCCGCCCACGCCGGCCAGGGCGTAGCCGGCGGAAAGATTGAGATCGGGCATCGCATTGCTGCGTGAGACCTTCAAGTTGAGCAACGTGACTTCTTGCTGCTGACGGGCGCGCCTGATGTCCATGCGCGAACGCAGAGCAGTATCGACCGCGGCCCGCAGGTCGACTTCCTGGGCGGTCAGTTCGGGCAGGTCCACCGGATTGACGGTCTGATTGAGCAATGGATCGTCGGCCCCTGACAGTAGCAGCTGCTTCAACCCGAGTTCCTGGTTGCGCCACACGATCTCCGCGTTGAGCAGGCTCTGCTGGGCGGCTGCGACTTGCGCTTCGGCTTGCGCCGCTTGCAGTTCGACCATGCGGCCGAGCCGAACCTGGAGCCGAGTGTCAGCGAGCAGTTGTTCCGCCTCTGCCAGGCTCCGCCGCTGGATCTCGATCTGTTCGATGGCCGTCCGGAGATCCCAATACGCCTCCTTCACCTGGTGCGTCACATTCTCGATCTGGCCGCGTAGCTCCAGGTCCACGATCCCACTCAGGATCACCTGCGACTCGAGCGCGGCCCGCTGGTTGTCGATCTGGAGACCTGCCAGCAACGGTTGCGTGTAGTTGAAGCTCAGCTGTGAGCTGTAGCTCGGATTGCGGGTTGCGAACGAGTTGTTGGTCTCCGTGCGGTTGTTGTTGAAGTTGGCGACGAGTCGCCCACCCGACCACGGAAACGTCTTCGCCACCGATGAATTGAACGTGGTTCGCTCACTGGTCGTGCGGGCACCGCCATCCAGCTGACTGGTCGATTGGTTGGTCGCGTTGTTGTAACCCACGGTTGCGCTGACGACGGGACTGAAAGCGGCCCGCGCCGCATCCACCGCATATTCCTGAATCGCAGGATCCAGACGAGCCGTCTGCAGGGCGAGGTTGCTCTGCAATGCTCGTTCAATGGCCTGGGCCAGAGTCATCGAGACCATGGTACGACCCGGGTCGAGCGGTGGCATGGCGCGCCCCACGACGTAGGGATCCTGCTGCGCCGGCGGCGTGGTTGTCTGCTGCCCGGTTGCTGCCGAAAACGTTAGAACCAAGCCGGCTGGCAGAATCGCCAACCGCATCAAGTGCGTCCTCATACTGTGGCCTCCGTAGTAAGCGTAGTCGTCCCGAAAATGGAGTGGCGGCGGCGTCGAGGCCAACCGGCCAAAGGATCGTGGTTTCTCATTGTCGTACCTACTGGCTACCGGTCATCGAAAGATTGCCGGTGCGGCTGAACGGCGCGGTGCTTCGTCGCGGCTGGCTGATCGAAACCTCACCGCTAACCCGATACGTGAACGTGCCTCTCTCGAGGATCGAGCGGACTGGCTGGCCCAAGCTCGCGTAGGTCAGTTCGATCGGGATCTGAACGTCCTCATTTTGTCCTGCCGCGATAATGATGGGTTCGCGGCTGATTCCGTTAGTCACCGGGCTCCAGGTTTCCGGATTGCTGGAACTCCGTGCCTCGAGCGCGAAGGTGATCGAATCGGTTTCGATCGCGAAATCGTTTGGGTTTTCGATCTGAAGCTCGGCGATCAGCGTGCTGCCGGAGAGGCCGATGCCGCCCAGCCTGACGCGCTGCAGCTCGACATTCGGCGGACTCATGTGCTGACAGCCAGCGATCAGCATGGCGACCGCAACTGACCAGAGGATCTCGCGTCCAATCGTTTTCATTCCAAGCTCCGTTCCAGCAGTCCGTGTTTTGCCTGTGCACCTGTCATCGAACAATGACGCTGACTGTGGTCTGTTGGGTACACTCGGCGCGGGCCGGTGTGCACCGTGAATGCCCGTAACTCATTTTCAAAAATGACGATAGCCTGCATCAGCCGAGTTCGGCATGGACGCTGCCCGCGAAGGAACTCGTTCCCGCCCTCCCCCAACAGGAAGCAGTATGAAGCATCTCATTCCTGTCGTTTCGCTATTGGCGGTGCTCCCCGGTGCGTTACACGCGCAGCTCAGCCTGGACCTCTCCAGCGGGCGGCCGGTAGTCCGTGGCAACATCGCCGGCATCAATCTTTCGGCCAGCCTCAACGATCGAGGCAGCGTGGACCTGCGTATCGATGAGGGCGCAGTTAAGCGCGGTACGATCCCGCGCACTTCACCTCGCACGACTACGCGCACAGGGACCAGCACCCGGACCACGACCACCCGCACATCGCGCGCGACTGCAACTGCAGTGCTCGGCACGGCCGAACAATACGTTGGCACCAAATACGTGTGGGGCGGCACCACGCCGAACGGTTTCGATTGTTCAGGCTTCGTGCGGTACGTGTTCCGCCAGCACGGCATCGAGCTGCCGCGCACCTCACGACAGCAGGCGGTGGTGGGCCAATCTGTTCCTCGCAGCCTGGGCGCGTTGGAGGTCGGCGATCTCATGTTTTTCGCATCGAACGGAAGCCGCATCGATCACATCGCGATCTACGCGGGCGGCAACGAGATCATCCACTCGAGCTCGAGCGGCGGTGGCGTGGGTTACGACAACTTCTCGTCGAAGCGCGGGCAGTGGTTCACCTCGCATCACGTGGCTACGCGCCGAGTAATCGAGGATGGTGCAAGCCTGGTCGGCCCGCTTACGGCGGCCCTGCGCGCACTGGTCCCGCTGGATCCGCCGGATAGGGCGCCGCGGCGGTACTGATCCGTTGATCCGTTGATCCGTTTCCGTTGACGCTATCCCGCTTGCAATCAATCCTCAGGAACACCAATATCGGCGGTACGTCGCGGCCTCCGCATCCAGCCAACCGAAGCGTCCAGATCGGACTGAAAATCGAACATGATTGATGAGTCGGCTGCGCCGGAACTGGAAACCGGCATCCTCACGATCTACCGCGGTCCGCTCGAGGAATTCGTGAGCCGGCGCGATGCGCTGGCCAAGCAGTTGCGCGCGAACAAGCGACGAGAAGACGCTGACCAGGTGAAGGCGCTGCGCAAGCCGAGCCGTACCGCCTGGGTTTTGGACTATGTCGTCGTCGAAGATGCCGCGCCCCTCGAGCGTCTTGCTGCCGCTATCACCAGCGCACAACAAGCGCAGTCACGCGGAGGCGCGGATTTGCGCACCGCACTGGAGAGTGTGCGCACTGCCGTGCGCGACCTCGCCCATGCTGCCGCTCGCGCGTCGATCCGGATTGGTCATCCCATCGAATCCACGGTCCTGGTAGCTGCCGTGAACGCGGTGATCGGCGATGCCACAGCCTTCGCCGACCTTCGTGCCGGGCGGCTGGTGGAGATACCCGAAGGCGGCGGACTTGACTTCCTGACTGCGATCACTGTTGCAAACACGTCGGCGGCGCCGATGTTCGAGCCACCCACCCCGCCGACACACGATGCCGAGCAAACAGCCCTGCGCGCGGATCTGAAAAGAGTCGAGGCGGCATTGGCAGAAGCGCGCCAGCGATCGCAAGCCGCTGAACGGGCGGTGCGGGATGCGCAGGCGAAGCACGACGCTGCCGAAGAACTGCTCCAACGCGCCAAAGAAGAGTCGACTACCCGACGGGGTGAACTCGACCGCGCCAGGCAACACGAGAAGGCGGCGGTTGCCGACGTTCAGGAGGCCCACCAGGCCGTTACAGGCCTCCGAGGCCGTATCCAAAACCCATAGTGTCGCCAACCGGGTCCGCGCGGCGCGAGAGAAGGCCTAACCAGGAACAAGGTTCGCGCGTCGCCCCCGCCCTCCCCCCCCCCCC
>JBBDWZ010000262.1:0-55669 GCA_040902615.1 Gemmatimonadota bacterium
AATGAATTGTGTGCGACCGACCACTTGAATCCCTCGCCCAACTGTTGCATTTGGGCGTGCGACGAGAGCGTGCCTTCTGCAACAAAGAAGTTATAGGGCCCGACGCCGAAGATCGGCCGCTGGATCATGTATCCAAGGCCCCGCTTCCAAACTTCCATCCGGCCGGTGTCGGCATTGCCTGCCCAGTTGTAGTCCTGTGTCGGGTGTAATAGCGTCTGGATCAACTCCCAATACTGATCGCCTGCCAGGAATGCCATGGCTGCAACACCGCAGCCAAAGCATAGAACCCGGGTCCGACGGGTAAATGCGTCAAACTTGAAGACAAAGAACAAACCGATCGCCAGCAGGCCAAGGAATCCGCCTCGCGAGCCCGTTCGAATGAATGCCGTGAAAAGGACGGGCAACGCAGCGAGGCCGATCAACCGATTGAGCGCGCTGCCGTACCGCAGGAAATACAGACAGAACGGCAGAGCGCAAACCACCAACATTCCCAGATCGTTGGCGTCGTAGTACGGCATGCCCAAAAGCCGACCATCCCGCATCCGGCCGAACCTGACAACCCAAATGCACACACCGGCAGCGCCGATGACATGAATCAGCGTGAGACGCTCAACGTCCTTGAAACTCCGTAACCCTGCCAGAATCATAGTCATCAGCAGGACATTCTTGATGTGGTCTTCCGTGATGAAGCGAAAGCTGTTGCCGACATAAATCCCGAACACCGTCGACCCAACCATGAGCGCCATGATGAAGAACGCAGTTTTGGCGAGTTTGTGTTTGGACACGAATCCCAGGCGGGAGAAATGCCCATCGACCATAAAGAAGCCGAGCGCTGCCAGTGAAGCCAGGCTGACGAGCTGCAATTTCGCAATGATCGGAAACAGATCCTGAAAGCGCCAAACGTAGGTCAGAACGAGAAGGGCGATACAACAGAGAAACGGGGTCCAGCTTGTCACCGGTTCCGCGTAGGAGTGGGCAACAGCGACCGGACCTGGAGTAGCGCGGTTACCCATCGCTGAGTGACCGTATCTCGCGGGTAACGCTGACGTACGACTCACGTCAGCTCGCCAGAACCGGCCGGAACTGCGGCGAGCTCGCCGGTCTTGGCGGTCATTTCCGTCAGCGGCTTCACGTGCGGCGTATCGTACGCGCCGCTCATAGCATAAGTCCGAATGATGAAAAGGTCGCGAGCCATCCGAAGGGAATCAATTGCGAGGTTTACGCGTGATCCCGGGCGGTGTGTCCAGTTCACCGGAACCTCGGCGACTTTGAAACCGCGCCTCGCTGCCATCAGCAAGACTTCGACGTCGAAACTGAAGCCATCGATGCGCATTCTCGAGAAGAGGTCGTGCGCCACCTCTGCGCGGAACAGCTTGAATCCACATTGCGTGTCCTGGATGTCCTTAACGGCCAGCCATCTCACCAAACCGTGGAAGGTTCGACCGATTACGCGGCGGTACCACTTCGCCTTCACCAGGACGCCCGCTGCCGCTACTGCGCGGCTCCCAATCGCCACGGCTGCACCCTGTTCAAGGGCGGATTCCAATCGCGCGATTTCCGACATTGGAGTCGAACCGTCGGCATCGGCAAAAAGAACGAATCTGCCGGCCGAATTCACGACCCCGGCACGGACAGCGTAGCCCTTGCCTCGATTGGCCGGGAGTCGAATCAGCTTAAGCTCCGAGATTTCGCCAGCCAGCCGTCGCACCAACAGGCTTGTTCCGTCGCGGCTGCCATCGTCGACCGCAATCAGCTCGAATGGCACACCACGAGCACGGAAATAGTCGGCAGCCTCACGAATCGTTGGCTCGAGTCGGCCTTCCTCGTTGTAAGCGGGGAAGACAACAGAGAATACTGGCGGCGGGTTCATACCAAGAGAAAGCGCAATCGCGGTGCCCGGTTCACGGGGCTAGCTCTGCAGTTATAAACTGTTGGTGGTAAACAAATTAGATTGCTATGAAGCGACGTGACGGTGTCGTCCGCGAACGCCTTCTGTTGCGTCCGCACGACACCGGCCGTGCTTACCTCGCCTCCAGGTCATTGCGGTTTCTGTTTGAACTGGTGTCGCTGCGATGCAACATAAGGAGGTGCCAAGCGACACGGTCGGTAGTCGATCAATTTAGTATAATCCGTTGGTGCAGTTAGGGTTACGACATCGATCAAGTTGACTCTGACTGGGCACTCCGATTGCGCTTCGCCCCGAGTATGCAAACACCTATCGCCATTTCTGTGGTTTTCCCCGCTTACAACGAGGAAAACCGTTTAGCGCCGACGATTCGCGAGGCAGCGGCCTACTTCCGCGACCGTGGCATCGCCTTCGAGTTGATCGCCGTTGACGACGGCAGCAAAGACGGCACGAGTCCGCTTGTCCGGGAGCTGTCAGGCTCCGAAATACCCGAGCTGCGCCTGATTCGGTTGCCAGCCAATCGCGGTAAGGGCTATGCGGTGCGCGCCGGGGTCGTCAATGCTCGCGGCCGCCTGGTGTTGTTTGCCGACTCGGATGGTGCTACGCCAATGATCGAGCTTGCACGTCTGGAGGCAGCATTAGCCGCGGGCGCGGACATCGCCATTGGGAGTCGCGCGGTTGCGGCGGAAGATGTTGCGGTACGCGTGAAGGTATACCGGCGCATAATCGGCCGAACCTTCCATGCGTTGGTTTCCTGGCTGGCCGTCAAGGGGATAAACGATACGCAGTGCGGCTTCAAGCTCTTCAAGGCGGACGTGGCCCAGGACCTCTTTTCACGCATGCGCATCAATGGGTTCAGCTTCGATGTCGAGGTCCTACTGATGGCCAAGCTGCGCGGCCACCGAGTTTCTGAAGTTCCAGTGAACTGGACGCATCAGCCGGGTTCTAGAGTAAACCTTGTGACCGACTCCCTGAGGATGGCGCGTGACCTTTTCATCATTCGCGCCTACGCGCTGCGTGGCACCTATGACCATCCGCATGTGCGGCCGCTGACCGAGTCCGCGCCGGCCTGGCCCGCGGTTCGAGTTGCGTCCGTTGATCTGTGATTCTGTAATGAGTGTCGCATGAGGATCCTCTACGTGTGGGATGCGGACTATCCGTGGGATGTTCGCGTGGAGAAGATCTGCAACTCACTGGTCGGCAACGGCCACGAAATGCATATCGCTTCGCGTAACCGGGCGCGACGACCCGTCACCGAGGCACTGCCCGAAGGCACCGTTCATCGCATGCCGTCCTGGTCCGCGTTACCGGCGAGCCTGGATTCGTGGACCAGCTTTCCGGCTTTCTGCAATCCGCGCTGGCTGCTGCATCTTGACCGAACCGTTCAGAGAGTGCGCCCGTCGGCTTTGATCGTTCGCGATCTGCCTCTCGCACCCACCGCGATCCATGTGAGTCGAAAACATGGAGTGCCGGTTATCCTGGACATGGCGGAAAACTATCCGGCAATGATCCGCGACATCTGGACGGCCCGCCGGCAGCGGCCATGGGATGTGCTGGTGCGCAATCCGCGCATGGTGAAACAGGTCGAGCGCTGGTGTGTCCGGCGGGTCGATCAGACGTTGGTCGTCGTGGAAGAGTCGGGCACGCGCCTGCAGACGGAATACGGTCTTGCCGCGGATCGCATGAGCCTGGTCTCCAATACGCCGCCGCTGAGTCGTGTGTCCGCACTACCAAAGATTCACACCAGCGATCGCCCGCTCGAAGTTGTGTACCTGGGCATCATGGAAACGCCGCGCGGTGTGCTTGAACTGCTGGAGGCGCAGCAGATCCTCCGCTCGAGCGGCGTGCGCGTGCGCATTCGACTGATTGGTGATGGACGCGATCTGGAGCTGTTCAAAGCCAGGGCGGGTGAATTGGGCCTGACCCCGGACGACGTACAGTTCACTGGTCGAATTCAGCGACATGAAGATGCGCTCGCGCTAGTAAACCGCGCGGACGTCGGCGTGGTCCCATACCAGGCGAGTGAAACCTGGCAAAGCACGATACCGAACAAGATCTTCGACTACATGGCAGCTGGCCTGGCCGTGGTTACGTCGGATGTCGCGCCTTGCAAACGCATTCTCCATGAATCTGGCGCAGGCGTCGTTTTCCGCGCCGGTGATGCTGCGGATCTGGCTCGTGTACTGGCCAAGCTCTGCGATGCAGCTTACCGGACGATGCTGGGTGAGAACGGACGGCGCGCCATTCTGAGCCGGCACAACTGGGAGCGAGACACAACCGAGTTGCTGTCTGCGTTGCACCGCGTCGAGTCCTCCCGCTCCTCGGCGAGAAACAATGTGCCGGAGGTGACAATTGCTGGCGCGTTGCCGGCCACGGAATTCACCGTGGCCGGCTCATAGCGAGCCTGCTCGCCAAAAGGATCGTCAAGGGATTGCGTTCAGGCAGATACGGGCGCGTCGTCAAAACGACGCGCCCGTTTTTTCCCGTTGTCTATCTGGGCTGCCAAATGAGAAGGTCCCAGAAATATTCGGTCATATCTATGGCTGGTGAACGGAACGTCGCGGGGAACTGAGTCCGCTGAAAGCCCCACTCGTTGAGTGCGCCAATTCGTTCCTTGATCAGCACGCCGTTGACGTACAAAGCCTCACGGCTGTCCGCTGCGCCGGAACGACTGGCGGCGCGAAGATGAAGCGTGTGAAGCATCACCGTGCCAACCTGCTGCTGCGGGCTGAACGTAGATGCCGGCACGTTGTTGCCCAAGCCTACCGCTATGCCGCCACTGCCGTACCAGAGGTAATCAAAGCGATCGCTGCCGCTCCAGGGCTGCCCCGGCACGTCACGCAGCACTAGAAAGTTCTTTCGGCCTGCGTTGTGACCGACGTCAGCCGGGTTGTGAACCTGGAACGCGCCGATTCCACCAATCCCACCGCCGGTGGATGTCCTTCCGAGTAGCTGCCTCCATTGAATGAACACCTCTTTGGGCGCGCTGCCGAACGCACCCATATGCGCTTCAATGGCGCCGTTGCCGTCGCGATCACCGCAGCAATAGGCTCGCCAGGTCCGCCTCACCGCATTCGTGCCGCGTCCATCGATATCGAACGCGAGCGACCAGGGGTCGGTTTGGAGGCCGGCGTGAGTTGGCTCGTTGGGCTGCGATCTGCCCAGAACGGCCGACCACATTTCCTGCAGGTTGGTCGCTGACTGCAGAGTTATGCGCGAATCGATCACAATGAGGTCGTTCGCGTCGGGAATTGGATTTGTGCCCGTGGGTGGTGGTGGAGGCGGTGGTGGCGGCGCTGAGACGCCCACCTGAGCCGTGCCGCTGCGGGCTTCGCTGGTCGCCGTGATGGTTGCATTTCCGGAACTGTTGGCGGTAACCAGGCCGCTACCGTTTACACTGCCCACGGCGGAATTCGATGAAGACCAAACGATCGCGCGTCCGGTCACCACATTGCCTGACCCATCACGGGTCGTGGCGATGAGTTGGACCGTGCCGCCGACCTGCAGGCTGGAATTGGATGGTGACACAGTCACGGTGGCGACGGGCGCGGGCGCGGTCGCTGTCACCGTGATTTGCGCGGTACCGGTCCGGCCCTCGCTGGTTGCTGTGATGGTCGAGGACCCGGCCGAGGCGGCACTCACGAGGCCCGCAGTGCTGACCGTCGAGACCCCGCTATTCGACGTCGACCACGCGATGGTGCGCCCTGTGAGCGTGTTTCCCTGCGCGTCAAGCGTAGTCGCTGTCAACTGAACCGAACCACCGGGTTGCAGGGATGAACTCGATGGAGTCACCGTAACCGTGGCCACCGGCGTCGGTGATGGCGGCGGTGGTGGATTGGTGCCACTACCGATCCTGAACGTCAACGCGTTCGAAACGCCTCCGCCGGGCGTCGGGTTGACCATCGTGATCTGCGCCGTTCCTGCCAGGGCGACGTATTGCTTTGGTATCCTGGCGCGTGCCTGATCGTCCGCGGGGAAAATCAAAGGAAGCTCAGTACTATTCCAGAGCAGGCGGGCACCAACATCAAACCGGCTACCCGTGAGGACGAGATCAAACTCCCCGCTCCCGGGCTGAACGCTCGAGGGTGTCATGCCAGTGAGGATCGGAATTGGATGCAGCACGGTGACTTCCGCCGTGTCGACGACCCCCTCGGCCGTTGCGATCACGCCCCAGAAGCCGCCATCCAAGGCAGTGACGGAACCAGTATAGGGATCCACGCGCAGCCTGAAGTAATTGGTCGGTTTCCAACGGATGGTACGGCCGGTCAACACGTTTCCACTCGCGTCGCGCACGGTAACGGTCATCTGACTGCTATCGCCGACCGCGAGTTGAAGAGTCGCCGGAGTGATTTGTACGTTTGCAACTGGGGCCACTGCGTACGAAGGCAATCCCATTCGCTTCTCTGCAGCGATCGGATCACCCACGTCGGAGCAACTCGATGCAATGAACACCGAGGCGAGCAACACTGTTGTTGGAGTAAACCGGTTCATGATCATTTGGTGCTGCCTTTCAACTCTGCGTCTATGATTTTTCCCGTTTTCAGGGCGCCCGCCAACATGCGAATTCGTCAGAATTCGGCGTATTGGAAATTCGGTCCAGAGCGCCAGACGGGTCGATTTTTGAGCCGTATTGGCTTCGGCAACACCAAAGCCCGGGGGTATGAACGCAGCATGGCAAATTGAGGTCCTGAGAATGACTTATAGCGTTTGTCCACGTGGCCTGACACGACGATGCGGAGGCATCTGTGCCATGTTGGCGAGTTATGAATGGGAAGACGGGAAAAGGCGATTTACGGAAGTAAAAATTGCAAAAAAACGTTATAGCGATTTTTCGTAATTATTCGGAAATGACTTGTCGTTTTTTTTAACGATTCAGAGCACAGTTAGCGGATGCCGGGCGGAATCGAGCGCACGCTAAAGGGCCCGACCTTTGATGAAGTTGTTGCCACGGGGAAACGATGGATGATCGCGCTTACATTGTCTTGGGTGTAACCCAAATCGCGCAGAAACTTCCACGGATTTCGGTTTCGGGGGACATCGAAAACCTCGATCACATCGACCCGCTGACCTTTTGACAATGTCGAGCGAACTCTGTCTTCGAGCTGAAGCAGGCCCGCGGCGGGTCTCTGCGCGGCAAGCGAAGTTATGGCCAAGCGCCGATCAGGGGCGTCGTCCTTCATGAAAAAGAACAGCTGGTGCAGCTCATCCATGCCCGGGTACACAACCAGGCCGGCGCCATCCAAGGCACGCTCAAGCATTGCCACGCGCTCTTGGCGCGGATAACGAATCAAGGCCGCCATCGCGAACGCGTTAAAGGCCAGTGGCAGCAGGGCGAGACTGGCCAGCAGCCGCCGGCGGGATGGGCTCGCGTAGTGGTGAGCCGAAGCGATGAGCGTTCCGAGCGGGAGAGCCAGCTGAAAAAAGAACTGATCGTCCGAGTTGTTCCAAAAGACGGCGAAGGCCAGCGTGGCGACTACCCACGAAACGACCAGGAGCAATGCAGTGCGTGCCGGTGGCGAACGCCGATTCTGCCACGCGGCAATGCTGGCGACGAGCAATGCCAGAGCTGCAGCCAGGTAAGCCGCGACGTTAGTCACCGCTCGGGCCGACCAGGCAAGGTCGTCCCTCACGATTTCCACCACAGGAGATATATCCACGACCGAGCTACTGCTGCCGTAGACGGCTCGCGCGGCCGACACGGCCAGGCCGCGGACAGTCAAATCCGCGCCGTAGACGCCGGTAACCCGGCTGTCACCGCCCCCCGAATAACTGGTCAACCAGCTCAGCAGACCCTGGTCCGATGCGACGACAGTCGAGGCGGCGATCAGGCAGAGGCCAGCCGTGGCCATCGTACCGATCGCGACACCCGCGAAAAACTGCACGGCGCGCTTCGGCTCTGCAGCGTAAAAATGCCAGACCGAAACGAATGACGCAGCGCAGACGGCGACCAGAACGTTGGAGATAAAAAACAGACTGCTCAAGCCTGCGAATACGCCGATGGCCACCGCGCGCAGCAGGGACGGCGACCTCATGTAAGCGATGAAGCTGGTGGCAAACAGGGCGAGGGCTGGCATCTGCGCCATGTGCGTTTCGTCCGAGATCCAAAGTCGGGAAAACCCAGAGGCAAGCGCGACCCATGCTGTCGCATAGTTGGCCGCCAAGCGGCCGGTGGCCACGCGCGCAGCCACTCCAAATCTGAAAATCCCTATTGTTGCCGCACCAGCGACAATGCTCAGCACCTTCAGCTGATCAGGCTGCTGCCGTTGAAGTCCGATCCGTGTCATGGTGCCCTGCCACCAGGCGCCGAGCGGCTCGAGCAGCAGATGGTTCGGATTCCAGTGCCAGCCTCCACGTGCGTACGCGGCGCTCTGGGCAATGCCATCGCCCGAGACAAAACCAATCGGGACCAACGACAGGATCAAAGCGGAAACTGCAAACCAAATCAAGGCGTCGATGAGGTCTGATCCGCTACGAGCAGAACGCGACATTGAAGTGTCGGAGCCTGGTGGCACGAATGAACTCATTCAATTCCCGGAACTGGAGGTGGTGCTCTCCAACGGCGAGGTGCTCGATTGGCAGCGGTGCAGGTCGACTCGGTACAGTCGATAATCCCAGCGTGGTTTTTCGTGGGAAAACTCGAGCGTGCAATGGTCGCCGAGCCAGCGAGTCACCGCACCATCGTCGTCAACCACCATGCCGTGCCGCCGCATGGAAGCCACTACCCACAGGTTCCGATTCGCGACCAGAGTGGAATCGAGGAATGTCAGGTTCATCCGCAAATAGGTTGTCGGCAGGTCGGGTGCGTACCGATTCGCGATGACCCAGGGCCAGGTCAACATCATAACCTCTGGTTCCGTGCGTCGGATGTAGTCGAATGCAGGCCGGTATTCGAAACGCGTGCCGTCGGACAGGTGGGAGGCGGTGCTTGGGAAAACCGCAGCCGCAACCAGCGCCGCTGCGCCACCCATGATTACATCAGGGCGTGACCGTACGCGATCCCCCAGCAGTTGCAGCAAGCCACCTGCACTTACAAAAATCAGTGGCAGGATGGGCACTGCATAATCGGCGTAGATGTCCGTCCGCAGGGAGGCAAAAAACAAGAGTGCGAGTGCGATAACGCAGCCACAAAGCGTCATCGAACCCATGGATCGGCGGCCCGCCTCCTTTTCGAACCATGCGCCCAGCGCGCCCAGCACGGCCGCGAGTGCGACAATTGGGCTGAGCCATTCGACTACGGCTGGAATGATTCGTAGGCTGGCCAGCACGCCTCGCCCGCCCCAGTTCTGCAATGCGCTGCTGTTTCCGGTCAGCCGTAACGTGGTTAGGGCCGTCGCCAAAAACAGGAGATATGGGACCCACAGGTTCCTCCACGCCGTCGCGCTCGGCCAGCGTAAACCGAAACGTCCGTCCTTGGAGACAAGGCTAACACCGACCGCCGCACCGAAGGCGGCAAAGACGAACGACGGATGAGTGGCGGATCCCAGGATCAAGGCGACGAGTGCGACGCGGTAATGGGCTGCACGATCGGTTCGATAGGATTGCCAGAGAAAGAGGAAAAATACCGCTGCGAGCAGATACAACAGAGACCAGTACCGGGCGAAAATCGATGAGTGCAGGTGCCAGGGCGCAATGGCCAAAAAGAACGCCGCGGCGATACCGGCGCGCGGGGCGAACACCCGCCAGCCAATTAGGGCGGTCACCCAAACACCCAGCATCCCAAACAACAGGGGGACTATTCGAAGCCCTACATGGTTTTCGGGTAGAATCTCGAGCAACACATGCTGCAGAAGGAAATAGAGCGGACGACCATCAATACCGGGACGCAGATTCGTTCGAAATAAGTCGCGACTCTCCATGATCGTATAGATTTCGTCCTGCTCGAAGCCGAACGAATCAATACCTCGAAGGCGCAGCACCAACGCGAGCAGGAGTACCGCCGCAAGCAACAGCCGGTCGACGGCGGTGCCGTGCGCGGTGGATGTGATAACTGCCGTCGACGACGTGGCGTCCACTTTACGCTCCGGCCGAGTTGCCATAACCGACGTTGGTGCAGGCTTACTCATGGCTTTGACGATTTCTGTTCGAGTACGCGCAAGTGAGCCGCGCTGGTGATTTTCGCGCCGGCGTAATTTCGTTCGTAACGAGTTCTTGGACAAGTATTTACGGCGTGCGCGCCTCCAGCTCCGACCCGGACTGACGCCTCGTATTGCCTGACTGGCTGAAAGTCAGCATGCTCTCGTACCGGGAAGTCGATGTCACCCGAACCCTATCGCGCTAAATGAATCAACCAGCCGCCAAACCGCCGCGCAGCCTAATCATCGTCCTGGCCGCCGTTATCGCCGTAATCCTGTTCGAGCTGCTTTCCTATGCCGGATTGTTCGCGGCAAAACGAATCATTACCAATCCGCCTGTACGTGTCACCAGGATATTGCAAGAGCAGTCGGCTCGCGTGAACCAACTGCTGACGCCGGGGCGCCGCGAATTAATCGATTCGTTGCTCGGCTGGCGCTATCGGCCTGGTTATAGCAACGGTGGCGATGTCGTCAATGCGCAGGGAATACGCAGTCTGCGCCCATACGACCCGACGCCGAAGCCCGGAGTGACGCGCGTCGCCGCATTTGGCGATTCATTCGTCTACGCCAATGAAGTCGACACCCGGGAGGCGTGGTCCTCACAGCTGGAGCAGAAATTCCCCGGCCTGGAAGTTCTGAACTTCGGCGTCGGAGGCTATGGTCTCGATCAGGCCTTGCTGCGATATCAGGTGGAGGGAAAGCACTACGACCCGCATTATAGCATCTTGGGGTTTGTCCCTGACGATTTGCGCCGAGTTGTCAACGTTTACCGTCGTTTTATTTCGTCGAGCGATCTGCCTTTGGCCAAGCCGCGTTTCGTACTCGTCGGCGACAGCCTGGTATTGATACCAAGTCCTTTACGCGATACTTCGGATTATCGCCGACTACAGGCCAATCCGCGGCTCGTAGTCGGCTTTGGCAGCAACGATCAGTGGTACCGGCCCGAAGTCTACTCAAATCCGTTGTATGACTGGTCGGCGACGGTCCGCCTGGGTTCGACCGTGTGGGGATTGTTGCACAGCAAATACCTCGATCGCGATCGCCTTTTTGATGGCGCGGTGTTCAACCCGAATTCAGCCGCGTTCCGTATTCACGTTGCAATTTTCGATGCGTTTGTGCGCGAGGTGCAAGCAACGGGAGGACGCTCAATGATTGTATTCTTTCCGGATCGCGACGCGTTGATCAGCCTTTCCAATGGAAACCCGCCATCATACTCACCACTTCGTGATGCCGCAAAACAGCGGGGTTTTGATGTCATCGATCTGGCGAGCGCGTTCCCGCCCCCCCTCAGCGAAAGCAGGATTGCACCGTGGTTCGCGCCAGGAGGCCACTATTCTGCGCTCGGCAACCAGCTCGTCGCAGAGGCAATAGGATCCGCCATTCAGCGACGACGCTCGGCGTCGCGACCGGAAGGTCGATAAACTGCCCACAAACTGGCACGGGTTGTGAATGATCCTGGTTACTGAAGTGGTGTAGGCGGAAGCCGAGATTTCTTCGGCATTACGGGGGGGCAAAAATGAGCCGGATCACAAGACGCTGTCGTTGGGCGCTCCTGGCTGCCGTAGCGCTCGGCTGCGACGGAAAAACTACTGCCGACGTTTCGGCCTCCTCTTCTTCGATCGCGTCGATTACCGTGTCTCCGGCCACTCCTAGCATTGCGGTTGGCGGCTCTGTACAGCTCAGCGCGGTTGCGTACGATGCAGCCGGGAATGCGTTGAGCGGTACGAACCTGATCTGGTCCACAGTGAACAGCAGTGTCGCCACCGTCAATGCGCAGGGAATGGTGCAGGGGATCAGTGCCGGCAGCGCAACGATCCGTGCGACTGCATCCAACAGGAGTGGGACAGTTACCGTAGTCGTAACCGGTCCGACAGGTCCACCGCCGGTGTCGGTCGGCAATCCGGCGCCTGACGCAAACGATCGAATCCTGATCGACTCGCGTCAGACGCTCCAGCAGGCGACCAATCTACGCGAGATGTGGTCGGCCGTACTGGGCCAGCCGCAGCCAAGTGAGCCGCTGCATGCAGGACTGGCGACGGATCCGTGGTCGCTCGCGCTGGACATCGATGGACAGGGCACCAATGCGGTGCGACGGACCTGGCGAGCTTTCTGTTGCGGTGATCGCGACGGGAACGGCGCGATCGAAGCGCATATGGGCGCATTCGGGAGCGCGCCGAAAGAAGTCTTCATCCAATGGAAACAGCTGCTTGGCCGGACTCCGACCGGAGGCGGGATCGGTGCGGTTGGGGTGTTTCAGGTTCATAACGCAACGGACGTGGGTCACAACGCCGGCCGCAAGAATTTTCTCGTACTGCGCGATGTGCCGGGGCAGCCGTGGAGCGGGAACAATCGGTTCGACTACCTGTGGTATGGTAGCGGCGGAATTGCGGTGGGATTGGGCAACGACGTGCAGGCAGCTTCGTTCAACCCGCAGCAACGGGTCGGTCAGGTGATGATTCAAACCCTGCATCTGCGCGCAGCCAGTGCAGCCAGTGCCACCAACAGTCGCGAAGCATTGTATGTGAACGGCGTCCTGATCAGAGAACGGATTGGCGGGCTGAATGAATGGGGCTTTCAACGGACTCAATTCCCGGCGACGTTCCGTTCCCCGGCCATTGACATGACGGAGTATTTCTGGGACTTGCTGGTTTGGGAGCCAAGGTAGAATCTCGCCGGCGGCGATAGACAGAATTGATTGTCGGCACGCAACCCAAAAAGAAACCGGACGCGCCAGCCAGGCCAGCGCGTCCGGTTTTGTGTGTTGAGTTACCGGCCTACCGTGTCCAGATCAGGAAATCCCAGTAGTACTCAGTCATGCAAGGAACCGGGGCCGTCGTACTTCCGCTCGACCACACGCCGTTGACCAGGCACGCCGGTGAACGGAACGTGCTGGGCAACTGGTTACGTCTAAACGGCCACTCGTTCAGCCCACCCGTGCGAGGATTGAAGAGCTGACCGTTGATATACAGCTCTTCGATGCTGTCCGTGGCGTTAGCCGAACTCGCCGCCTTCAAGTGAATCGTGTGGACCAGGATCTGGCCCACGTGCTGCTGCGGACTCCACACGCTTGCCGAAACGTTGTTGCCCAAGCCAACTGCCATGCCGCCCGAGCCATACCACAGGTAATCGAAACGATCGTTCCCCGAGTACGGGTGACCCGGCTCCTCGCGGAAGACCAGCATGTTTTTGCGCCCCGCGTTGTCGGAGCCAGGCGCACCATTCGGGTTGTACGAGTTTGGATTGTGGATGTTGAAGTAACCAATCTGGCCAATACCGCCGCCGGTCGGTGTACGACCAAGCAGCTGCTTCCACTGGATCCAAACCTCCTTCGGATAAATGCCCTGCGTTCCGCAGGAGAGTTCGGATTCGATCGAACCCTTGCCATCGCGGTCCCCAATGCCGGTGTCGTACCAGACCCGACGGACTGCATTGGTTCCGTTACCATCGATATCGAAGGCCAGTGACCAAGCGTCGGTCTGGAGCCCGGGGTTCAAAGGATCGCCGCTATTGGGCGCCCGGCAGGTGATCGCAGACCACATCTCTCGCAGGTTGGTGGCTTGCTGCAAGGTCTGACGCGTGTCAATGCGGACCACGTCGCCGACGCCTGGCGCGGGATTGACGCCGGGCTGTGTGATGGTACCCGTCGCCGGCGACTGGAAGCCACCAAAGCTGGCGGTGACGGTGCAGTTACCCGGGGCGTTCGGCGCAGTGAAGAGGCCAGTGGCGGACATCGTGCCGCACGTCTGCTGATAGGTCGCCGCGTTCGTGTGGTTCTGTGTGGTGCCGTTGCTGTAGTTGCCAGTCACCGTCATCTGCCGAGTCGCGTTCACTTGCAACGTGAACGAAACTGGCGTGAGCGTAATGGATTGCAGGGTTGCGGCTGGCGCAGCGGTTACGGTCACCGCGGCCGGTGCGGTGAAGCCACCGAAGCTGGCAGTTACCGTGCAATTCCCGGCTGCGGCCGGCGCGGTATAGAGGCCGGTCGCAGATGTCGCACCGCAGGTTTGCTGATAGGTCGCCACATTGGTGTGATTCTGCGTCGACCCGTTGCTGTAGCTGCCCGTCACCGTGAACTGCTGCGTTGCATTGACCAGCAACGACACCGATGCCGGTGCGATCGTGATACCGGCAAGCGTCACGGACGCGGGAGTCACCGTGACGACTGCCTGAGCGTTGAAACCGCCAAAACTAGCGGTCACGGTGCAATTGCCGGCGGCGCCTGACGCCGTAAACAGCCCGGTGGCTGAGGTGGTGCCGCAGGTTTGCTGATAGGTGGCGGCGTTCGTATGGTTCTGGGTCGTGCCATTGCTGTAGTTGCCCATCACCGTAAACTGTCGCGTAGTCCCGACCTGCACGGACACCGGTGTCGGCGTGATCGTGATGCCAGTCAGCGCGACCGGTACGCTGCTTACTGTGATCGCAGCTTGCGCATTGAGGCCGCCGAAACTGGCAGTCACGGTGCAATTGCCAGCTGCGCCTGGGGCGGTGTACAGACCAGTGGCAGACGTGGTACCGCAAGTCTGCTGATAGGTAGCCGCATTCGTGTGGTTCTGCGTCGTGCCATTGCTATACGCGCCGGTCACGGTCAATTGCTGAGTCGTGCTCACGAACATCGTGTGCGGGTTCGGTGTGACACTGATGGATTGTAGCGTGGGCGGCAAAATGGTTATGGCTGATGTATCAGCTTTGCCCGACGCTACCTCGAGCGCGATCACCTGGAAGTTACCTGGTGTATTGCCGGCGGTGTATAAGCCGCTCTGGGTAACCGTTCCGCCGGTGGCTGAGAACAAGGGGGCAACGGCTACCTGGGTCAGGTTCAGGCGAGTGCCAATGACCGAGAACTGCTGAGTCGCGCCGGAAACCAGGGCTATCTGCGGCGGCGTCATCGTAATTGAAGCTATACCGGGCGACACAATCGTGACCGCTGCTGTTGTGGTCATACCCGCCAGCGTAGCGCGAACCTGGTAATTGCCTGCGGCGTTTCCGGCCGTATAAAAGCCGAATTGCGTGATGTTCCCGCCAGTAGCGACGTATGTAACCTGCCCTGTAACATCGGCTGTGCCATTGCTAAACTGGGCGCTGACCTGGAACTGCTGACCGCCTCCGAATTCCAGAAGAGCGGTCGCGGGTTGAATCGAAAGACCAAGCAGGACCGGCACGATGTTGACCGTTGCCGTCGCCCTCCGGCCTTGAAAATCTGCGGTCACTTGGTAGACGCCCGGTACGTTGCCGGCTGTATAAATGCCTTGGGTCGTGATACTGCCACCGGCTGCCGTCAGCGTGGCCTCGGTTGTGACAGTGCGACTCGATCCATCGCTAAACGATCCGTTCACCACGAACGGCTGAGTCCCGCCCGATTGCACGGTGACCGTCTGTGGGTTGAGCGAAATCGACTGGAGGGTCGCAGACGTCTGGTTGGAGGTCACGATTACCACCGACGTGTCCGCTTGCCCGGTGGCCGCCGCGGCGATAACCCGGAATGTCCCCGGCGAAAGAGGGGCAACGTAGAGACCGGCCTGGCTGACCGTGCCACCCGTCGCGGTGAACGTCAGCGGTATCGGTTGCGAATTGTTAGTGAAGACGCCCATCGCATGGAATTGCACACTGGCGCCACCCTGGACACGCGCCGTGTCCGGCGTGAGTTGAACCCCATTTACAGCCACCGTGGCGCTGGCAAACAAGCCGCCTGGGCCGGTGGCGATTACTTGAAAGCTTCCAGGTGCACTGGCCGTATAGAGACCGGTGTTCGAAACCGTGCCCCCAGTCGCCGTGAAGGTCACATTTATCGGACCCGCGCTGCCGTTCGCGTAGTTGCCCTGCACAGTGAACTGCTGGGTTTGACCGACCTGAAGATCCACGAAATTCGGCGTAATCGTCAGCGAAACGAGGTTCGGAACGGGCGCAATAACCTCCTCACAGGAGCCCAATACGAACGCCGCGAGCAAGACAGCGAGCAGTACGGACCCAAAGCGCGTTTTCTTTTCCCACCGATTTGTGAGGCTGGGCATCATCCATCTCCTTACACGGTTTCAGACATTCAACGGATTTCGTTCAAGCGTCCACTTCGACCAGCTGAAAAAAACAAAACCGCCAGCGACGACGCGTTCCTCTCGAAAAGAACGAGTCATTCAGCTGGCGGCCCGGCTGGCATCGCGGTCATCAAAAACAAACGGACCACGGACGCCCCGTAGCTCTGCGTCACCGCCTTTCGACGGTTTTGCTCTGAGCAGCTTACGCCCGCGTGTCATCCGCCCGGGATGAACCGGGCTTCGACGTCGGGTTCGCATTTTGGGGGGAGCCGCGGCGGTTCGCGAGTTGCAAAGTGCGGCCGCGGGGGAACCGCTTGAAGCGGGTGATTGTAACCCAGCCCCAAGGGACACGAAGTAATTAAGCCAAGAATCCACGAAATGCAAGGGTCGTTGGACAACCAAAACTACGCCACAGACTGTGGCAGGAATGCAACACTCCGTGATTGGTCCAAGCGCGCGGCGGAGTACATGCTCGTGCGAGGAGCGGGCGTAGCCGCAATGCGGCGCGGATTGCGGGGCGAAATGCTTGTCCTTGCTTACCATAATGTGGTGCCATCCGGAGAGCCGGTGGTGGGCGAACGTTCGCTGCATCTTTCGCAGGCATGCTTCGGAGAACAGTTGGATGAATTAACAAGAACTCACGATGTCGTTTCGTTGAACGAACTTTTAACGGTTGAGAGCAGACGAACCAGGCGGCCGCGTGCGATAATCACATTTGACGATGCGTACCGCGGGTCGGTCACTGCCGGAGTGGCCGAGCTGTCAAAGCGCGGGTTGCCGGCCACGATTTTCGTAGCGCCGGCTTTTGTCGGCGGGCGCAGCTTCTGGTGGGATGCACTAGCCTCGGCCGATGGAACGATAGCCGATGAGATTCGCAACCGCGGACTGACCGAATTTGGCGGACTGGATGCACGCGTTCGAACCTTCGCATTGAACCAGGGTCTGCGCGAGCGCGATCTGCCGGAGCACGCGTGTGCCGCCACGGAGGATGAACTGGCAATGGCGGTTCGGACGGCCGGTGTAATGCTGGGCTCTCATACATGGACGCATTGCAATCTGGCAAGAGCGACGGATCAAGACGTCGAACGCGAGCTGCGCCAAACGATGATTTGGCTGCGGGAACGTTACACCAGCGTGATTTCGTGGCTTTCCTATCCGTACGGCCTCTCCCGTCCCGGCGTCGACACAATCGCTCAGAGACTTGGCTACGAAGGTGCCGTATGCATTGCGGGCGGCTGGGTTCGGAATGCCCGGCTGAACCGATATTCGATTCCACGATTAAACGTGCCGAGCACACTCACGCGCGAAGGGTTTAGACTGCGGACGGCGGGAGTGGTATGCAGTTGAAGCGCATCCTGGTCACGGATGGCGAACAACGTGCGGCGTTGGCGGTGGTGAGGTCGTTGGGTCGGGCTGGGTACGATGTTCGAGTGTGCTCGACGCGGCGAACCTGTTTGGCCAGTACGTCCCGCTATTGTCGGCAGCACGCACAGGTCGGTAATGCCCTGGCCGAACCGGAGACATTTGCGGCCGCGCTGAAGCGCTTGTGTGAGGACTGGCAAATCGACGTGCTAGTGCCAATCACGGAACCGTCAGCCCTGGCCCTATTGTCCTGGCGCGGGATTGCCCGTGTGGCGCTCCCTTCTGCAGAGAGTTTTCGCGCGGTCGCGGACAAACGGAATTTGCTGGAGGCCGCAAGTTCAGTGGGCTTTGCGGTGCCTGAGCAAACCATCGTCGAAACGCCGGAGCAGGCCAGAGATCTGGTGCCGAGTGGCTTGGGTTTTCCGGTTGTGCTCAAGCCAGCGCGCTCGGTTGGTGGAACGGGCCGGGAGCAGGTCAAGCTGACGGTTCTTCATGCGGCGAATTGGTCTCAGCTGCAACAGCGCTTGAAGGGTCTGCCGGCGGGCGCCTTTCCCGTGTTGATCCAGCAGCGTATCAAGGGTCCAGGCACGGGCATTTTCCTGCTGCGCTGGAATGGTTTGATCCGCGCCGTTTTCGCCCATCGCCGGCTGCGCGAGAAGCCACCATCGGGTGGTGTCAGCGTTTATTGTGAGAGTATTGCTGCAGATCCGATGCTGGTGGAACTCGCTGCTCGGTTACTCGATCGATTCGACTGGCAAGGTGTTGCCATGGTCGAACTCAAGATCGACAGTCGAACGGGCAGGCCTTACGTCATGGAAGTAAATGGTCGATTCTGGGGATCGTTGCAGCTTGCCATTGACGCGGGTGTCGACTTTCCGCGGCTGCTGCTCGAATGTATGGGCGGGCGAATGCCCGCCCGGATGCCTCGCTACCTTCCGGGTGTGCGTTCGCGCTGGTGGTGGGGCGATGTCGATCAACTCTTGGCACGCATGCGGCGCTCGCGCGCAGCCCTCGATTTAGGGGAGGATTCGGGCGGTCGGCTGGAGGCAGTGCGCGAATTCCTGGCGCTTTGGAGGCCCGGTGACCGCTCCGACGTATTTCGCTTCTCGGATCCGTTGCCGCTGGTTCGGGAAAGCGTTGACTGGGTGGCCAGACGCTGATGAGCGGGCGCAAGATACGAGTCCTGCATGCCGTACAGAGTTTGAATTACGGTGGCATGGAACGCCTGATTGCCGATTTAATTCGATTGTCGAATCGCGATCGTTTCGAGCTTCATCTCCTCGCGCTGCAGTATTTGGGGCGTTTCAGTGAAGGACTGGAGCGGATCGCTACTTTGCACGTTGCGCCGCCGATGGATCGCTGGTCTTTGCTTCGGCCCACCCAGCTGACGCACCTTATCCGGCAAATTGCTCCGGACGTCGTGCATACCCACAGCGGCGTATGGCTAAAAGCCGGTCGGGCCGCCCGTTTGGCCGGAGTCCCGTTGACCATTCACACCGAGCATGGCCGACGTTCTCCGGATCCCTGGTCAGATCGATTGATCGACCGGGTGGCTGCACGTAATAGCGACCGCGTGGTCGCTGTGTCCGACCTGTTGGCATTTCAGCTGATAAGCCGCTTGGGTCTGCCCAAGACCAAAGTCACGGTCGTGATCAATGGCGTAGACACCGAACTCCACCGTCCCGGCCATGGAGAGCCGTCGCTGCGCCGGGAACTCGGTGTCGCCTCCGAGATCCCAATCCTGGGCAGTGTCGGCCGACTCGAATCAATCAAGGGATACGACATCGCGTTGCGCGCGCTGGCCATGCTGCCAGACCCCCGTCCGGTGCTGGTGATTGGCGGCGACGGCTCGGAGCGCTCGCGTTTGCATGACATGGCTGTCGAACTCGGAATTCGCGACCGAGTACACCTGCTTGGCTGGCGAGATGATATACCCTCCATTCATGCCGCCTCAACTCTGTTCACGATGTCATCCCGAAGTGAGGGTACCTCGGTCAGCCTGCTTGAGGCGATGAGCGCTGGCCTGGCTCCAGTCGTGACCGATGTAGGTGGGAACGCAGCTGTGCTCGGCACCGAGTTGAAGCATCGTTTGGTTCCCGCGGAGGATCCGGCCGCGTTGGCCGAGGCCTGGCGCGTCGCTTTAGCGCAACCGGAGTGGCTTGCCCAGGACGCAAAAGCTGCGCGGCTGCGGGTACAGAACCACTTCTCACTCGAGAGAATGGTTCGTTCCTACGAATCGCTATATGAATGCGGGTCGCCGCCATCGGTCCAAGGGCACTCGGCCGGAGCCGCAGCGTGAGATTGGGCGAACGAATCCTGCTGGGTCTTTCGCGCGAATCAGATGCTCCGGACTACGAGGCGGCGACCGATTCATGGACGGCCGAGCGCGCGCTGGTACCGTTACGACGTGAATTCCCGGATCTGACGGATCTGATCCACGACGCTCGCGTGGTTGACTTCGGTTGCGGCACCGGTTGGCAAAGCATCGCGTTGGTGAAGACGGGTGCTCGGATGGTACTCGGAGTGGACACCAACGAACGAACCCTTGGGAAGGCCCGAGAACTCGCTGGCGCCCACGGCGTGGCTGACCGGATCGCATTCGATGCGGCAATCCCGGAGGATCAGCAAGGCTCGTTCGATATCGTCATCACGCTGAACGCAATGGAGCATTTCGATCAGCCTGAATCGATCATGAAAACAATGGCTTCTGCGTTGCGACGGGGTGGGCGACTGCTGGTTTCTTTTGGACCGCCCTGGCTCGCCCCGACCGGAAGCCACATGCATTTCTTCACCCGTGTACCGTGGGTGAACCTGTTTTTTTCGGAACGAACAGTTATGGCCGTGAGGTCACGTTTTCGCTCGGATGGCGCTCGGCGCTACGAGGAAGTCGAATCCGGACTCAATCGGATGACGGTTCGACGTTTCGAGCGGATTGCCGCCCAATGCGGACTCCATATCGAGCGAAAAAACTATCGCTGTGTGAAGGGTCTCGATTTCCTGCAGTGGACGCCTGGCTTGAGGGAATTCTTCATCAACAACGTGAGTTGCGTGCTTACCAAGCGCTAAAATCGCGGAAATCGTTCGGAATTCCGCTGTTGCGCCCCCGCATCGGCTGTCGGCAGCCAGGATTGGCGAGATGCGGCCGTTTTTTGGAAAACAGCCTCTCTTTGCTCGATTTTTTCCGTGTAACCCCTTGGCGAGGTTTTTGACATTCCATGGTGGAAATGGCGCCTTCAAGATTCTTATCGTCCGTGCGATCGACCAATGCCAGGTCGCTTACGAAAACCGTACTGCCGGAATATCGGGGCGTGCCCGTGCTGGTCACCGGTGCGACTGGTTTCATTGGTCGCGCGGTTTGCCAGTTACTGGCGGATTCGGGTGCAGAAGTCTGGGCGGTGAGCCAAAGCGACAAGAAGCTGTCGCCGCTGATCCAGGCGTGGGGTGGTTTGGTTCGGTCTGTGGTGTCAGATCTGGCAGCTCGGGGCAGTCTGAGCCCGTGCTACCGTGACGCACGACCCGCCGTGACGTTCAATCTGGCCGGCTATGGCGTGGCGCCGAACGAACGGGATGCGCGATTGGCCGATCTCATCAATGCGCAACTGCCTGGTGAATTGACTGGCCTGGCTGCGGAACATGCTGACCCTCACTGGTCCGGCCACAACTTCGTTCAGGTTGGCTCGGGCTTCGAGTACGGAAGCGTCAAGACCGCGGTGATGGAGTCAACGCCGGAATCTCCTGCGAACCTTTATGCCCGGACGAAACTCGCTGGCAGCGAGCAGGTGCGGCAGGGTCGTGCGAAGGGCGCAAAAGCATTGGTCGCTCGGGTATTCACGGTATATGGACCTGGTGAGCATACGCACCGACTGCTGCCCAGTCTGATTCGCACGATACACGCGGGCGGATCTCTCGAGTTGACTGCCGGAGAGCAGGAGCGCGACTTCACATTCGTCGGTGATATTGCCGAGGGGCTTTTGAGGTTAGGGCTGCTGCGAACCGGTGTACCGTTGGTCAATCTGGCCACCGGAGTGTCGACGACGGTGAGGGCCTTCGCCGAGACAGCGATCGATGTCGCGGGTGGCAATCCAGCACATGCGCGGTTTGGTGCGCTGCCATACCGATCAGATGAAGTGTGGCAAGGCCCGGTGAACGTGGAATTATTGAAGAGCTTGCTGGGGTGGGTCCCGCCGACCACGGTGCGCGCGGGGATCATTGCAACGAACGAATGCACATCCCTGGAGCGAGCGGCGAGCGCATGAACGAGCAAACAGAAATCGTAACGACCAGCAACGTGAGCTTTGCTCCGGAACTGTCCTTGGTCATGCCTTGCTACAATGAGGAAGCATGCCTGGGCGAGACGGCGCCGGCGCTGGTCGACGCATTTGCCGACGAAGGTATCAAGCTGGAACTGGTACTGGTTGACAATGGGTCGCGCGATCGTACGGGTCAGATCATTGATGAGTTGCGCGCGCGCGGCTTGCCCATCACGAAGGTGGCGATCGCCGTGAACCGCGGCTATGGCCATGGCATCCGAATGGGTCTGGAGGCGTGCCGCGCCCCAGTCATTGGCTATCTTTGCGCCGATGGACAAGTCGCCCCCAAGGACGTGGTCGTGACCTATCGTCTCATGGAAGGCCGTGAAGATCGTGTACTTGCCAAGGTCAGGAGACGTTTCCGTCAAGACAGCTGGAAACGCAAGATCGTGTCGATCAATTACAACGGGCTCATGCTGCTGATGTTCGGGGGAACCGGTGCGATTGACGTGAATGGCAGCCCCAAGATTTTCAGTAAGCGTCACTTTGACCGTATGGGCCTGATTTCGGATGACTGGTTCCTCGATCCCGAAATCATGATCAAGACAAAAGAGCTGGGTCTGCGCTGCATCGAAATCGACGTGGAAGGTTATGCGCGGCACGGCGGCCTTTCAAACGTGCGACGTCAGACCATCGTGGAATTCCTCAGCAACATGTTCCGATATCGTTTTGGCAATGGTCTTACTGAATGGCGGCGCGGACTGGACGAGCAGCGCAAACGCGGTGTGCCGGTGCGGTCCGCCGCGGCACCGTCCGCGCAGCCACCGATCGGCCGGCGTCAGGCCATGCGTCAGGCCGGGCTGACCGGTGTCCGTGTGGTGCGTCAGAACCGGCATGAAGACTCGCGAGGTTTCCTGCAAAAGGTGCTTACCGCAACCCAGTGCGAAGGGCATCCTCCACGCGGCGAAGTGTACGTCACCTCCGCATTGCCGGGCGAAACCAAGGGCAACCATTACCATCAACGCATGGGAGAGTGGTTTGCCGTGGTACAGGGGCAGGGTTCACTCGAGATGTGTGATCCCGTCACCGGTGCTCGAATCAGTGTTGCATTGAACACCGCCGAGCCGTGCACAGTATACGTGCCGGCTGGCCTGGCGCACGCGGTAGTGAATACGGGCAAGGGTGAACTGATCTGTATCGCGTGGGCGGAAGCTGAACATGAGCCGTCGGATGTTCATCCCTTTGCGGTTTGGCCAAAACCCCGGGCCAGCGTCACCGAATCTGCATTGAACCTGGCGCCGGCGTTGCTCTGAGCGCCCGCAAGTCTTTACTGCACGGGGGTTGTCCGCCGGATCGACCGAAACCCCTTGATTTGCCGATCGCAGGGCTGGCGCCGGGTGGACGCGACGAATGGTAAACGGTCCCGCTCCTGAATCCGTGCAAGTTTCTTCGCATTTCCACCGGCCGCCGTGGACGCTAACGAATGGAACGAACAGCGCGCCACTGGCGAATTGCGCCCGGGGCCCGGCTTCCGATACACGACAAGTGTTGCGGATTCCCTACATAGCACGGTAGGACTAACAACCAAAGTCCTTGTGCAGGAACAAATGGTTGGCACCCGGAGCAGGGGTTTCAGGGCATACGCGTTGCTACGATTGGTGTTGACTCGAGACAAAACCTGAGGAATCAGCATGCAGCGACCCGGTTCCACCTACATACTCGGAATTTCGGCCTTTTACCACGACAGCGCTGCTTGTCTTCTGCGCGATGGTGAGATCATTGCCGCGGCGCAGGAAGAGCGCTTCACGCGGAAAAAGGGAGACGCCTCGTTCCCCACGCGTTCGGTTGAATTCTGTCTAAGGCAAACCGGGATTACCGTGGCGGCCCTGACTCATGTCGGATTCTACGACAAGCCGCTGATCAAGTTCGAACGAATTCTCGAAACCTATCTCGGCGTCGCGCCGCGGGGTTTCGGCTCGTTCCTGAAGGCCGGCCCGCTGTGGATCAAGGACAAGGTCTTCATTAACGACCGTATCAAAGAGGAGCTGGGCTGGGCTGGGCCGGTGCTGTATGCCGAGCATCACGAGTCGCACGCGGCCAGCGCTTTCTATCCTTCGCCTTTCAAAGACGCTGCAATTCTGACCATCGATGGAGTTGGCGAATGGGCCACGACGTCATTCGGCGTTGGCCACGGACACGAGCTCGAGCTGGTAAAGGAACTGCAGTGGCCAGATTCACTCGGCCTTCTCTATTCGGCCTTCACCTACCACACCGGTTTCAAAGTCAATTCTGGTGAATACAAAGTGATGGGCCTGGCCCCATATGGTGAGCCAAAATATGTGAAACCGATCCTCGATGAAGTGATTGACCTGCGCGAGGACGGCTCCTTCACGCTGAATCAGCGCTACTTCAACTATCTGGCCGGTCTGACCATGACCAGCCCGGAATTCGATAAGCTGTTTGGTCCGCCGCGAGTTCCCGAATCTGAACTGACGCAACGCGAGATGGACATGGCTGCATCAGTCCAGAACGTCTGCGAGGAGATCATGCTTCGTCTCTCGCGCACAGTACACAAGGAAACCAACTTGCCGAATCTTTGCCTCGCGGGCGGTGTGGCACTCAACTGCGTCGGCAACGGTCGAATCCTGCGGGAAGGCCCGTTCGAGAATCTGTTCATTCAACCAGCATCCGGTGATGCCGGTGGTGCGCTGGGTGTGGCTCAACTGATCTGGCACCGGTACTTGAACCAGCCACGTAGCGCGGGACCGCGCGATTCAATGAAAGGATCGCTGCTCGGACCGTCTTTCAGTGATACCGAGATCGAGCAATTGCTGATCAAGCAGGGCGCGAGCTACGAGCGTCTCGACCGCGGCGATTTGATGCTGCGTACGGCCAAACTGCTCGGCGAAGAACAGATCGTGGGTTGGTTCAACGGCCGGATGGAGTTCGGTCCGCGCGCATTGGGCAGCCGCAGCATCCTGGGCGATCCGCGCAGCCCGAAGATGCAGGCGCAAATGAACATCAAGATCAAGTTTCGCGAGGGCTTCCGTCCGTTCGCGCCCAGTGTGTTGCGTGAGCGAGTGAGCGATTACTTCGAAATGGACTGCGACTCGCCGTACATGTTGCTAGTCGCTCCAGTCAAGAAGGAGATCTGCATCGAGATGAGCGCGACAGATCGAAAGCGCTGGGGCATCGATCTGCTGAACGTGCCGCGCTCGTCGCTTCCGGCGGTGACCCATGTCGACTACTCCGCACGAGTTCAAACGGTCAGCCCCGAGGACAATCCGGACTATTACGATTTGATCCGAACGTTCGAGTCGGTTACCGGCTGCCCGGTGGTAGTGAATACGTCGTTCAACGTTCGTGGCGAACCGATCGTTTGCACACCCGAAGACGCGTACCGCTGCTTCATGCGTACGCACATTGATGCGTTGGTGCTGGGCCCGTTCCTGGTGCTGAAGATGCAACAACCCAAGTGGGAGGACAGCGAGGCATGGCAGCTCGAGTATCAGCTCGATTGACCGCGACGGAAGGCCGGCGGTTCGCGTTTCCGGTGGCCAGCGCGTTTCTCGTTCTCGCGGGAATCATGTGGTGGCGCGATCATCTCTCAGCCGCCTATGTCGCAGCCGGATTGAGTGCGGCGCTCGGATTGGCCGGCGCGATCCTGCCGAGTCGTCTAGGACCGGTCCAACGTGGTTGGATGGCGCTGGCGCACATGATCTCCAAGGTCACAACGCCGATCGTAATGGGTGTGATCTACTTTGTTGTGGTCACACCGTTCGGTGTGGTTGGGCGCCTGGCCGGCCGTAACCCGCTGCGTCATGGTGCCAGCAACCAAAGCCCTTGGGTGGTTCGAGCGAAGAGCCGGCCAGCCTCGATGGAACGTCAATTTTAAACGGGAAGCTGGGAAAAATGAGTTATGCAAGCCTGGGCAAGGAACTGTGGCTGTTCCTGCGAGAACGGAAAAAGTGGTGGTTGCTGCCGGTAATGATCACCATGCTGCTAGTTGGTGGTCTGCTGATCTTTGCGCAGGGATCCGTACTGGCGCCGTTCATCTACACGATCTTTTAACCCATGACTTGAACCAATTCGGGCGCGCTGGTGACGCTGGTCGAAATCGACGAGCGGCTGGACCGGCGCGCCCAGTCCGAGATACACGCAACGCCTACTTGGCCAGCGCACGCAGGGCGACGATAGCGCGGCCAGGGCCGATCGAAAAGTTGCGACCCGATCGAAGTTATTGAACACCATCGACGCGAGCAGGAAACCGAACAAGGCAGCCTGCAACCGTTTCCGCAGTTCGATGCCTTCTTTCCAAGCCGTCCGGGAGCGCCGGGAGGAACGCGATTCCGGTAATCAGCAACACTGCACCCCACGTCGCAATCGCGACTGCTCCCAGTTTCCCAGCTTTTCCGTGAGACAAGTTCGCAGAAGCAGGATGGTTGGCTCAGCGTCGCCGAGCACGCTGTGCTGTTCTTCGATGATCGGCAGATCGGAAAAGCTGACCGTGTAGACGACGCGCACGACCGGCGGCAGCAGCCAGGGCCAGCCGGAGCGCGCGAGTCCTAATTGGGGACTGCACGCGCTCGAGGATGTCCTCTAGGTCACGTTGGGTGCGCTCAGCGCGATTCGGTCTCTTTCGGAGGACGTGCACCCATGTTGGCGGCAACCGGCAAAATGGCGCCGTGAGTCGGAATTCGAACGTGGGCCGCGCCCGCCAGAAGAGAGAGGTCGCGAAACGCGCGAATCTGCTTGACCGTGAGCTCGGGCACAGCGGCCGGCTGTTGGACCGCGGTGCGGTACCAGGTCACCGTTGTCTGAATCGCCTCATCCAACCGCAGTAATGGACCCCAGCCCAGCCTGCTGGTTGCCTTGCTGAAATCGAGGCGAAGCAACCGCGCTTCATGCGGCGCGTTTGGCGGTGGACAGATTTCCAGGTTGCCCTCGCCCCACGCTGCCAGAATCCGTTGGGTCAGCTCGTGAACCGGAACCGCATCATCGCCACGCGGGCCGAAGTTCCAGCCTCCCGAGATCGTCGGATCGAACCACACTCGCTCCGCCAGCATGAGATAACCGCGCAGTGGCTCGAGTACGTGCTGCCAAGGACGGACGGCGCCCGGGTTGCGCAGAACGACCGCTCGCCGTTCGGCCAGAGCGCGAATGATGTCGGGCACAATCCGGTCGGTCGACCAGTCACCGCCGCCAATCACGTTCCCGGCGCGCGCGGTCGCGATGCCCACATGGCGACCGCCCGCGTGAAAGAACGATGAGCGGAAGGCTGCGGTTACCAGCTCCGTGCAAGCCTTGCTGGAGCTGTACGGGTCGTGTCCGCCCAGCTGGTCGGTCTCACGGTAAGGCCAGTCCCACTCGCGATTCTCGTAACACTTGTCGCTCGTTATTACCACAATGCTGCGAACGCACTCCGTCTTGCGGAGCTCGTCCAGAAGATTGGCCGTACCGATTACGTTGACTTCATAGGTCTCGACCGGATCGACGTACGATTGACGGACCAGCGGTTGAGCCGCCAGGTGAAATACAATTTCAGGCTGCTGCTCGCGCACGACGGCGGCCAGTGCCGAACGATCCCGTATGTCGCCGATTATCGAGGCCATTCCCTGACCGACCTTGCCAGCCGTGAACAGGCCGGCCGGGCCAGCATCGGGTGCGAGTGCGTAACCGGTCACGCGCGCACCCATCAACTTCAGCCAGGCCGCCATCCAGCTTCCCTTGAAGCCGGTATGGCCGGTAAGGAGGACGCGCTTACCGCGGTAGAAGCTCTCGAGCGACGCCCGAGGCTGCGATTCCATTGCCATTCTTCCAAACCTTCCAGGGCGCCTTGCCCGAAGCCCATAACGATTCGAGCAATTGACGCTCACGAACCGTGTCCATGGGCTGCCAGAAACCAGTGTGCTTGTACGCGAGCAACTGACCATCTCGCGCGAGCCGTTCGAGTGGGGCCCGCTCGAGAATCGTCGAGTCATCTTCCATATAATCCAGGACGCCTGGCTCGAAAACGAAGAAACCTCCGTTGATCCAGCCCTCGGCGGCCTGGGGCTTTTCCGAAAACTCGGCCACTTGGTCGCCGTTGAAGACCAGACCACCGAAGCGGGCTGGCGGGTGCACAGCGGTCACGGTAGCCAGCCGACCGTGTGAGCGATGGAATGCCAGCAGGCCGGCAATATCGACGTTACTGACACCATCCCCGTACGTGACCATGAAGGTACCGGTCCGCCAAGTAATGACGGAGCCGCAGTAGTCGACCACCCGTCATCGTATCCAGACCGGTTTCGATTGCCGCAACCTTCCAGTTCGGACTCTGCGGATTGACGGCTTTGTAGGTGCCGCTCTCCAAGTCGATGAGCAAGTCGGCGTGCTGGAAATACAGGTGGCGGAAATAATCCTTGATCACCTCGCCTTTGTAGCCGCATGCGATCACAAAGTCGTTGAAGCCGAAAGCCCCGTAGATGTTCATGATGTGCCAAAGCATCGGCCACCCGCCGATCTCCACCATCGGCTTGGGGCGCGACGTGGTCTCTTCCATTAGCCGGGTGCCGTGGCCACCCGCCAGAATCACGACCTTCATCAGGGCTCCGCGAATGTTCTTGCTGTAGAGGTAGTGGCCCAATGTCTAGGGGCCGGAACAGGTGTAAGGGCAACGCCCGTGCCTGTAGAAGCGCATGACCCGGCAAATTTCCGAGTCAGTCCGAAACATTGTAAACCCTGTAATTCCAGCCACTTATACGACATCGTCAGGGGGTCGCCACGAAGGCTTGGCCGGGCGCCGTTGTGGCAATCTCGCAACACTTGTGAAGTGGCTACCGGACGTCCGACGGCTCAAGCCGAGGTTTCAAGAACGGCGTGCGGCCGGCGGCAGGTTCGTCAAACAGTGGGGAAATGGCGTCGTAGAGGTTTTCGGCGGCGCGTTCGAGCGAGAATCGTTGATGAGCCACGGCTCGCGCCTGACGGGCCATGGTCTGCGCCACGAGCGGGTTCGAGAGGAGCTTGTCGATTTCGGCAGACAATGCGTGCGGCGCTCCGGGATCAACCAGCAGTCCAGTGACGCCGTCCTCGACCAGCTCGGGAATTCCGCCGGTTCGCGTGGCAACCAGGGCGACATTCGCGGCCATGGCTTCGACAACAGTCAGCCCAAATGCCTCCGCCCAGATTGAAGGCACAACCGCAACCGTTGCGGAACCGAGTAGTTGCGCGACATCGCTGCGGCGCCCCAGGAAATGAAAGTTGTCCAGGCGCAGGCGGTCAGCATGCCGGCGCAACTCGTCCAAGTACGGACCGTCGCCACAGAAAGCGAAGTGTACCTGTCGTCCGCGCTCGCGAAGCAACGCGGCGGCATCAATCAAATCCTGAACGCCTTTGTAGCGCTGGGCACGGCCGGAACAAAAGACGACGGGAATCGTCGGATCAATGCCGATGAGTCGTTGCAAGGCACCTGGTTGCGCTTGGTCGAACCGCGTCAAGTCGATGCCGTTGTAGACGAGCCGGGTGCGGTGTGCCGGCGTGCAATTGCTGAGGACCAACCGATCGCGCACGAACGCGGAGACGCCTATATAGCGGTCCGCGGCCAGGCCGGGCAGGTAGTGCAGAGCACGCTTCAACACGCGTGAGAGGAGCCCACGCCGTGTGCGCGCGCCCGAGGTTCGATCGTGCAGGATGATTCGCCGCACGCCGGCGCGACGATACAAGCCATAGAGTGTTGACCAGGTCTCGCGATCGGTCAGGTAGAGCACATCGACTGCGCGTTCGCGCAGCAGGCGAACGAAGTCGTCGACGCCCGAGCGCGTGCGAACGCGCTCATAGTCGAAGGTAACGAAATCGAACGGCGCCGCTCTCATAGAGGCGGGCGGGCCCGTTGGCAGCGCCGCGTACGCGATGGTGACTTTGTGGCCATTTTCGACCAGTCGCTCCCCGACTCGTCGAAAAACGGCCTCGATCGTGTCCCAGGCGTACCCGGTGTCGGCCGGGAAATTAGCTACGAACAGCAGGTGCATGGCAACCGTTCTGCTGGACGCGGTTACCCTCGACGTTTCTGATTGGAACGTCCGGGTATCGGATCGATCGAACCACGTATGTCAGTGCATGTCGAGCGAGTGGGCCGCCGCCGGGCGCGACGCTGATGTGACTGAGCAGGCGTGAAACCCAGTTCTGCACGCGCCAAGGCAGCAGTGCGCGCTGCCCGAGCTTGAGATCGCCGAAACCGGCGCCACCACGGGCGACCGGATTGAAGCCTGCGCCATCCAGGATTTGCTCGAATTCGCGCGGCGCGTGTTTGATGAAGTTCCGCAGGTACCAGCCGGTAGGCTTGGCTTTCGGTTTACGACTGCGGGTAATCCAGTTCCAGCCGTCGGTGACTGCCTCGACCGGGGCCGTGATCGAGCGGCTGATTGCCTGGAACAGCACTTCGCGTTCGGGCACGCCCGCATCGCAGACCAGGTTGCCGCCACCGCGCAGCATGGACTTCAACTCCTGCAGCAGACGCAGCCGGTCCTTGATGAAGCCGACCAGTCCGAGCGCAACCACAGCATCGAAGCTGCCAGCCCGGAAGGGAAGTTGGGTTGCATCGGCAACCACAACCGCCGGGCTTGCCGTCGGCACTTCCATTCGAATGCGCTCGAGGGCAGCGCGCGCCATCTCCGGCGAGAAATCGCAAGAGACCACGAGGTCACCCGCCTGCATCAAGCCGACGGATTGACGGCCGGTGCCGCAACCCAGATCGAGTACACGTTTGCCGGGACCGGCCTGCGCCAGGAAGCGCAGCGCGACGCGCCCGCGACCGATGTAGGTCTCGTCCAGGTAGCGGTGGGTATCCCATTCCTCGACCCGACTGTCGAAGAAGGTGCGAATCTCACTCATGCTGCACGCTCCGCATTTGTTCGCTTGGTGACAGTGGCCAGCTTCTGCTCGATCGCATCGAAGAGCAGGGCAGCCTGCCGCGAGCGATTGAATCGTCCATCTGCATTGATCGGTTGGGGTCGGCCGGACGTTTTGTACTGCTGCCAGCGCCGGCGCAACGTCGCTACGATTGCATCTTCATCATCCGGTGAGACGACATCGGCGCCCGAGCCGCGCAATACTTCTTCGGTGGCACTGCCGGTCCGGGCCAGGGCCAGCATCCAGGCCGGGAACTGCGAGTACTCGAAGACCTTGGATGGAATCGCCAGGTCGACTTCCTGTGGCAGCGAAACCAATACTGCCGCGCGCGCCATCAGCGCCAACGCCTCACCGCGCGGCAGGCGCGGATGCACTTCGAGGAACTCGCCAATTCCTTCATGCTCCGCCAGCTGGCGGATCGGCACACCACCAAACTGGTCGACGTGTCCGATCAATTCGATGCCGACCTGCGCTGGTGAGAGCCCTTCCTCGCGCAGGAAGCGCGCGGCCGCACGGAACAGGAAACGCGGATCCCGATCGATGTAAATGTTGCCTGCATATGAAATCAGGAAACGGTCGCTCTGCTGTGGCTCGACCCGATCCTCATCGCAGCCGTTCATGATCGGCATGATCCGCTGCGCTGCTTCCGGATAGAGCTTGCGCAGCTCGGTTGCATGCAAGCCCGTGTTGACTACGACCAGTGCGGCATCGCGAATGGCGCTGCCCTCGTAGCCTTCAGCCAGACGATACCAGAATGGCGTGCCGACCGGCATCGGCACCGCGGGTGCCAGGCTCCAGGGATCGCGCATGTCGACGATGTACGGCACGCCGTGATGACGTGCGACGTTGCGCGCGGCGATGTGCGGCATGTGCGGCGGGCCGCAGGATGCAATGGCATCGTGACCCTGGAACAGCGCAATGGCCTCGCGCTGGGCGGCGCGTGCCCAGGTCCACTCTTCCTGGAAGAATCGCCAGGCGTGATAGGCGCGGCGAAGTCCGCCGGGAGTAAGCGACCACCGCAGCTGGTTGCGCCAGGCCAGCTCGGGCGCTTTCGATGGGGCGACGCTGGCCAGAGCACGGTCCTTGTCCGGCGCAGCGGAGGCAGCGCGAGCGCGGTTTCGCCAACCGACCAGGCGGTCTTCCCAGCGGCGCACGCCGTCCACTGCCGAGCGAACACCAAACACGCGGACACCGTCCGGCAGCTGCGCGAGCCGGGAGAAGTCCGCGGACGGCAGCTCATCGGGATGACGAGTGATCGCGTCGATGCTCCAGCCACGCTCCACGGCAAAACGTGCGAGCTGTTGCCAGCGCAGCGCGCCGGTAGCCTGTCCGGGCGGGAAGTGATAGCTGAGCAGCAGGAGGCGAGGGCCGCCCGTGATCGGCGCATTATTGTCTTTTAGCAGCGTTGCTTCGATCATTCGCTTATCTTCAAAATCGTGCAATCATCATCCCAACAATCAGAATCCATGACTGGGCGAGTCAAACCCAAGCGGTTTCCCTGGGCGTTCATTCTGCGCGCCGTTGCCGGTGCGGCCATCCTGACCTTCGTGTTGACTCGCGTCGACTTCAGCGGCATTACGCTGACCTGGGATACGCGTGCCAGAATCGGTTTTGCGCTCACGGTCATCATTCTGTTCTTCTCACAGGTGCTCAGCGCCATCCGCTGGAACCTGGTGCTCGGCCGCGAGCCGACGCTGCCGTTCCGATACCTTTTCCGCATCTACCTGATTGGCCAGTTCTTCAGTTTTTTCCTGCCCACCTCGGTCGGCGGCGATGCGGTGCGCGCGGTTGCCGTGGCCAAGGTGTCTTCGCGCCCATCATGGGCGCTGTCCAGCGTTGTGCTCGAGCGAGTGCTGGGACTCATTGCGATGTTCATACTACTCGGCATAGGTGCGCTCGCCGCGCCCGATGTGCTGAACTCGGCGATTGCAGCCACCACCATCAATTTTCAACCGACTCGGATGCACCTGCTGTTGGTGCTGGCCGGCGGAATGCTTCTGTTTGCCGGATTCCTTCGGATTGGCATGCGCCAACCGCGTATCGCTCAGTTTGTGCGCGAGGCTGTTTCACTCTGGTCCGGTCTGTTAGCGCGACCCGCGGCCGGTGTCGCAGCGATGGTCACGTCGTTCCTGGTTCAGCTCTCGTATATCGGCGCGTGGTACGTCCTCGCCGTTGCGTTGAGGCTGCCGATTCCGGCCGCCGACTTCCTGGTTTTCGTGCCCTTCGTCGCGATCGCTGCCATGCTGCCAGTTACCATCGCCGGCATCGGCTTGCGCGAAGGTGCCTGGGTACTGCTGCTCGCGCGTCATGGTATTCCTGCTGCTAATGCGGTTGCTTACAGTTTGCTTTACCTGGTTGCTTTCCTTCTGATTGGTGCGCTCGGGGGCGTCGCCTTTGCCCTTAGCGGAATCGGACGCGCCGACACCGCGGTTTCGACTCCATCGCCAGTCGCGGCAAAGGGCTGAATCATCCGGCTACAGCAAGCGCAGGCGTGTTTTCGATGTGAGCAGGATTCTGCAGCCAGTGTGCTTGCCATGCCTGGAACACCAGCACAGCCCACAGCGCCATCCCGGCGCGTGAGCGGCCGGAGCGCACTGCACTCCAGGCCTGGGTGACTGTTGGAACGTCGAAGATGCCGTCGCGACGGAGCGTGGCCGGATCGAGCAGATCATCCGCCCAATCGCGCAGCGGTCCACGCAGCCAGCGATCGACTGGAACGCTAAAGCCCATCTTGGGCCGCTCGAACTGTTCGCGTGGCACGTAGCGCTCGAGCACGCGACGCAGCGGCCACTTGGACTGACCATCCTTTACGCGCAACCGGTCGGGCACGCGCCACGAAAATTCGACCACACGGTGGTCGAGCAACGGGACGCGCGCTTCGAGCGATACCGCCATGCTCGCTCGATCGACTTTGGCCAGCAGATCATCGGGCAAATAGCCCATCTGATCGGACAGCATCATGCGGTCGAGCAGCGAGAGTCCGCTGGTCGTATTCATGATCCGCTCGACGACATCGGGAGGCTCGATCGCATCGAGCAGGATCCGCTCGGGGTCGTGCCACTGCGAGAGCAGCGAGCGATACATGTCCGCCTCGCCATCACGGACCAGCAGATCGCCCAGCTTGTGCAGCTTGTCGCCGGCCAGGCGCACACCCATGCCCAGACGGTCCATGGTCACGTCCCAGGCAGCCGGCGTGCGCGAGTGCAACGCGCGCGCGATTCCGACGCGGAACGGACGCGGTACGCGGTTGGCCCGACGAATCGTCGAGACACCACGCGTGTAGCGATTGTAGCCGGCAAACAACTCGTCGCCGCCATCACCCGAGAGCGAGACCGTGACATCGCGCCGCGCAATCTGTGATACCAGATAAGTCGGGATCTGCGATGGATCGGCCAGCGGCTCATCGAATGTGTGCGGCAACCCGGGAATCAGGGCCAACGCATCCTGGGCGGTCAGCGTGACGCTCGTGTGTGAAGTGCCCAGATGTTTCGCAATCTGCGCCGCGTATTCAGCTTCGTTCCACTCCGGCTCATCGAAGCCGATGGTGAACGTGCGCACGGGCGTGGGATTGCAAGCCTGCATCAATGCAACCACGAGCGACGAATCGATGCCGCCGGACAGGAACGCGCCGACCGGCACATCCGCACGCATGCGCAAGGCGACCGCATCGGTCAGAATGCGATGGAGCTCATCGATCAGCTCGGAGTCGCTGCCCTGGAAACGCTCACGCCGCCCACGCTCGGCCACCTCCTGAGCAGACCAGTACGCACGCGACTCGGGGGGAGCGGCGCGAACGTCTGATATGGTCAGGATGTGACCGGGCGAGAGCTTCTTTACACCCTTCAGGATGCTGAGCGGCGCGGGTACGTAGAGGTAGCGGAGATAGGCGGCCAGCGCAGAACGATCGACCTGCGCGGCGAAATCGGGATGCGCCATCAGCGCCTTCAGCTCGGAGCCGAAGAGCAGCTGGCCATCCTTCCAATACACGAACATCGGCTTGATGCCAAGCCGGTCTCTGATCAGGTGAAGCTGACGTTCACGGCGGTCCCAGACCCCGATCGCAAACATGCCGACGAATCGCCTGACCGCCGCTTCAATGCCCCAGGCCTCGAACGCCGCCAGAATGACTTCCGTGTCGGAATGGCCGCGGAACCGGACGCCCTTCTGCTCCAGCTCCCGGGACAACTCGACGTGGTTATAAACCTCGCCGTTGAAGACCATCATGAAGCGCCCGCTCGCCGAGGTCATTGGCTGATGACCTTCCTGCGTGAGATCCACAATCGCCAGGCGGCGGAAAACCAACACGACGCCTTCTTCGGCGTCCAGCCAGAGACCCTCGTCGTCGGGTCCGCGGTGGATCAGCGATGCACCCATCCCGGTCCCGCAACGAGCCAATTCCTCGCGCGTCCGAGTTTCACTCGTAAGGATGCCCGCCAAGCCGCACATCAGCGTTTCATTTCTCTTCTGGGGTCAGACGAATCCGAAGGAAGGTTATGGCAACGGGCGGGCCGAAACACACGGGCCTGGCGCAAGTGCAAGGCAACGGCTGGAAGTAACTCTCTCGACTACGTACAAGCAGGTATCTACGCCAATTGATGGTGGGTCAGGGCAAGGGATTATGGGATCCGGTGTAGGATCCATGCAACACTTGTTAGCGGCCGGTAACGCGCTCCGACCAGCGCCAACCGCCGAATCCACCACAGGATCCCCGGCCGACTCTCACGAAAACAGTGCCAAAACGCCGATAGTACGGCGGATTATCTCTGAAACGCGTCGACGTCGAGTCGTGACCATTCTTGCCCATGCGAGCGAGGTACTCCGGCATGAACGGCGGGCAAGCGCACTTGAATAGCCGGACATCGTGAATCATGTGGCAATGAAAACGGTGGGGCGTTCTCGCAGGTCAATCAGCCGGAAAGGACGGAAAGCGCTTCGCGGAACACCATCACCTGCGCCGTGTTGTTGACCAGCATAAGGGCGAGGGTTCCGAAGAAAAGCGCGCGCTGCCAGGTGACGTGCAGGTTCAGGTTCTGGCAGAGGAAAAGGGCCAGCGCCGGAACCACGACCGTCGAATAGAGGAAGCCGCTGGGATAGAAGAGCAGTACGGTGACGCCAAGCATGGTGGCGCACCATAGTGCCAGATCAAGTGAATTGGTACTGAGCAAGCCGGGCCAGCGCTCTGAGCGCCAGCCATTCCGCAGGTTCTTGGCAAAAGCGATTACGGCCACGAGAGCGACGATCAACCAGACCGCCGTTGCCGCTGCGCCGAGCGGGCTCTCGGCGAGTGTAGTCTTGAGTGCTTCCTGGGGCACCCCAGCGTCCGGCTGGTTGGAAACAATCGAGTTGACGAACAGGTTGGTGCCGGCCGACTGCCAGACATAGGGATCGGTTCGTGGGAGACTCGCTCCCGTGAACTGCTTGAACCAGATCGTGTAGCGAACGAAATGGTCGGGACGAAAGCTGCTATCGAATACGGACAGCGCCGTGAGACCACCCGCCCAGGTTGCGATGCTGATGACGCCCGCCACCAATGATTTTCGAAGTACCGTCCCCAGCCCCCCGCCCGCCCGCAGAAACTCCAGGAATGCCAACGCGAAAAGCGCGGCGAGGAAGACATTGTTGAGCATGACGAGGCCGAGTGCCGCTCCGATCAGCGCAGGGTGCAGCGGACGTCGTCGGAGCAGCAGCAGGAACAACAGAACCAGCGTAGCCGAGAAAGGCCAGGACTCGGGCACCGAGCTGAACACCCAGGTACTGAGCGCCAGTGCGTAAAACACGAGGAACGGGAAGACCGGATTTCGGTTGGGGTTACTGCGCTTTAGCAGGAGCCACAGCAATCCGAGATTGACCACCGCGATCAATGCGTTGACGGCAAAGACGGCCTTTTCAGGTGGTACGCCGATCATTCGATAGACCGGCCTTGCGAGCCGGTACATTGCACTGCCAGTCAGTGCATAGGTGATGTGGTGGATCTTGTGCTTCTGCGCGTTGTCCCCGATCGACCGATTCTGCGCATTCCATTCATTCCCCAACTTCTTATGCAGTGCAAAGTTGCGCAGCAGCATGGTGTAGTTGGACGCGTCCGCATCGCCGAGCACGCTGTGCTTCTGCTCGATGATGGAAAAGCCGGAGAAGCTGTTTGCGTAAAGCAGCACGAGCAGCGGGATCATCAGGAGCCATGCGCGCTCGCGCCAGCCACCGCGGCGGGCGCGGGACCGTTCCGAAATGGGGTCGCCGCTCATTTGAGTTGCGGATTGAATGGCCGGCATCGGGAGGAAACACGGTGTGTGAGGAACAAGGAAACCTGGTCAGACCCGCGCAATGCGCATGCCCGGCCGGGAATGCTGATCCGGACACGAACGAGGCGTAAGTACGCCAGGAATCTAGCGATAGTCGTGCCGAACGGCTCTGGGGCGTGTTGGATTAGCGCAACAATTGTCGGGATGCCTCGCTGTCGCACGATTGGCGGGCTGGCGGCAGAAATCGTTGCATGACTTTGGGATTCGCGGCTTTTGCCGCCTTGCGATGAGGGGATGGCGGCGCGGTCTTGGGATTGCTCCATCTAGCCACGGATTACACCCCAATCGTCAAGGTCTGATGGTCGCTGTCGACAGAAACGGACGCAACGCCGCCGGAGTTACCGCCGTTCCGCTGCGCTCCAGGGCTAAGAACTGGGTCCGCCGGAGCCTGCCGTTGGCGCTGCGCAAGCAGCTCGCGGTCTGGATCGGCAGGCGGGCTTGGCTGCCATCGTCGAGGCATTGGTGGTCGAACGAGATCGTGCGCGATCTGGCCGAGCGCGACATCAGCGAATACCACCGTTTCATGTGGGCCAATCATCTGGGATACGCAGAGACGTACGAGGTCGAAAAACGGTACGGCGCCGACCAGGTCCACCCAGCCCGTCACATGCTTTTTGCCGACCTGCGCGACTTCATGGAGGACCGAAGCAACGATCCGCAGGCGATCGACTCGGTGCTGGAAGTAGGCTGTTCGATGGGGTACCTGCTGCACCACATGGAGCAGACGGTTTTTCCGACAGCGCGCGTGCTGGATGGTGTGGACATCGACGCGTACGCGATCGAACAGGGTGCAGCCTACCTGAAGCAGCGGGACTCGCGCGTGCGTCTGGTTGTGGGCGACATGTCGCAGGTCGGCACGCTCTTCGAGTCGAAATACGATGTGGTTTTGTGCGCCGGCGTGTTGATGTATCTGCCGGAGGACCAGGCGCTCGAGGTGGTGCGCGCGATGCTGGCGCGGACGAGCAAATATCTGGCGGTCGCGGGCCTGGCCCATCCGGAGATCGACAATAAGGACATGAAGGCGTCGACGTCGCGCGCCTCAGACCAGTCACTGATTCACAACATTGATCGAATGATCGACCGCGCCGGCGGCCGCGTGCTGTGGCGCCGGTGGGAAGGCGCGCGCAAGGTCGACGGCAACACGATCTACTTTCTAATTGCGGAGCCCGGCAGTGCTCCGGCGGCGATCATCGCATGAGTGGGATCAGCCTGCGGCTTCGCGCCCGACGGTGGCAGACGCGCATGACGCGCTCCGCTGCCCGCCTCTTCGGACTCAACAAAACGGTCTACGTCGATTCACGTGTGGCGGAGTATCGCGGCTATTGGAGCGCGGCGGCACGGCTGATCGGCGCCGAATTCAAGTCGCTCACCGAGTCCATTTGGGAAGTACGGCTCGGTGAGCGCACAACTCGCGTCAGCAATTACGTTGTTGCTGCCGACGATCCTGTGACGCTGCGGGTTGCAGGCGACAAGGTGCTCTGCCATACGTTGGCAGCGAAGGCCGGTGCAAAGGTGCCCGAGCATCTGGCCTTCACGCTGGATCTGCTCGATGACGTGCGCGCCCGTGTGGCCGGTGATGCGGGTCCGTGGGTGATCAAGCCGGCATCAGGCTCGCACAGCGCACTCGGAGTCACCACCGGCATCACGCGCGCGGCGCAGGTTGAAGCCGCTGCCATGCTGGCATCGCTGGAATCACCGCGGCTCATGCTCGAGAAAATGATCGCGGGTGAGAGCTGCCGGTTCCTGTATCTCGATGGCGGCCTGATCTCGGCAGTGCGCAGGCGTGGCACGCGGATCACGTGCGATGGCAAGAACACCATCGCGGCGCTGGCCAGACAGCAGGGCCTGCTCGATTTGCTCGATGACGCGCTCTGCCGGTTGACGTTGCGCGCGCAGCGGCTCGAAAAGACCAGCGTGCCGCCGAAGGGCCGGGAAGTCATACTGACCGGCACGCCGCGCGAAGGCCTGGGTCAGCGGGAGTTCCGCACGATCTACGATGAGCCGATCACTCACCTGGTGCACCCGGCCGTGGCCGAGAGCATGGGTACGGTCGTACGCGCGATCGGCAGCCGCTTTGCCGGTGTCGATGTGATCACGGTCGATCCGTCGCTGCCGCTCGAGCTGGCCAATGGCGGATTCCTGGAGCTGAATACAACGCCCGGAATTCATCACCACTATCACACCGAAGAGGATCGGCGCACGCATCCTGTGGCCGTAGCCGTCCTCGAGTCGTTGCTTGGACTGCGGGGCCAGAACCAGACCGCAGCGGCCTCAAGTGTCTTCAGAAAGGAACCGAAGTATGTCGTCGCAGAATGAAAACCGTCCGAGCGGACGTGTACACCTGAAGGATTATCTCGAGCGTATCGGCGTTCGGAAGCTGAAGCCGGCCACCAGCCCGTTCGATCCCGGCTATGACCCGGTCACCTTCGAGAGCCACTTGAAGCAGAGTCGTCATCTCATGTCGATCATGAAGATCTCGATGGCCTGCTGGCAGATCGCCGATGAAGAGGCCACGCGCGGCAAGGTTGCGGCAGCCAAGCGGCTGAACGTGCCGACCGTGACCGGTGGCGGCCCCTTCGAGGTGGCGGTGCAGCAGGGCGCGCTCGAGGAATACCTCGATCTTTGCGGCGACATAGGTTTCAACCGTATCGAATGCGGTGAAGGCTTCACCGACATGACCCTGGCCGCGACTGATGTCGTGAAAGCGGCGCGCGCGCGCGGACTGGATGTGCAGTTCGAGCTGGGCAAGAAGCACGGTGGTGCATTCACCGATCAGATCGTCAACGAATTGGTCGAGCAGGGTCAGCGCTGGCTGGACGCCGGCGCGCTGCAGCTCGTGGTCGAAGGACGCGAGTCCGCCAAAGGCGTAGGCCTGTTCGATGACGATGGCAATTTCAACGCATCATTCGCCGACCGCTTCGCGAAAGCGTTCGGTCACGACATCGTGATCTTCGAGGCACCGAACAAGCCCAGCCAGTTCGCTTTGCTGGATCACTTCGGTCCGGAGGTGCACCTGTGCAATGTGCGCCTCGAGGAATTGCTGCGGGTCGAGATTTATCGTCGTGGCCTGCATTCCGATGCATTCCAGCGCGACAACCTGCGCCCGGTAGCACCACAGCTTGCAACTTCACGCTAAGGATGGACATGAGTACCGTAGTCATCGATTTCCTGCCCGATTGCGCATACCGCTACGGTGAAGGCTGGACCGTGGTTGCGATCGACGTGATCCGCGCGACCACGACCGCCATGACGGCGGCCGCGCGCGGACGTCGCGTTTTCCCCGTGCCATCGATCGAGGCTGCCCTGCCGGTCGCCGCGGTACTCGATCGGCCGGTGCTCTGTGGCGAGTTGGGCGGCAACATGCCGTTCGGCTTCGACATCACGAACAGCCCGGTCGCAGTAGCAAGTCGGGTCGACATCCATCGCGCGATGATCCTGCTCTCATCGTCCGGCACGCAGCTGATTCACAATGCGGCAGGCGCGGACGCGCTTTTCCTGGCCAGCCTGCGCAACTACACGGCATTGATTCGTCACCTGGCCGCACGCGGCCAGCCGGTTGCTGTTATCGGCGCGGGAACACGCGGCGAGTTCCGTGAGGAGGACCAGCGTTGCTGCTCGCTGATTGCGGAAGGACTGCTCGATTTCGGATTCACCGCTACCGATGACCTGACCCGGCGCACGGTCCAGCGCTGGCAGGGTACCGGGGTCGATTCCTGGCAGCACAGCAAAAGTGTGGATTACCTGCGTCGCAGTGAACAGCTGCACGACCTCGATTTCATCCTGAATCATATCGATGACCTCGATCTGGTATTCGCGGTGGTTGATGGCGAGGTACTCACCTGTCCGGTGGGCACGCGCGAAGTACGCAACCCGGCTCCACTGCGCAGGGAGTTTGCGTGAAACCGATTGACGTCTCGACGCCGGTAGTCATCCTGGGCTTCCACCACGGGAGTTTGGGAATTGCGCGCAGTCTGGGTCGACTGGGCATATCTGTCTACGGTATCGATGCGGACCGAGACGCGCCCGGACTTGAATCGCGATATTTAAAAGGCTCGACGGTCTGGGATTTTCGTGCGATTTCGCCGCATGTGTCGCTCGATTTCCTTCTGCATTATGCTGACCAGGTAGGTGGCAGGCCGCTGTTGATTGCAACCTCGGATGACGCGGCCCTGTTCATTGCGCAGAACTCAGAAGCGCTGAGTAAACGGTATCTGTTCCCGCGTCTGCCACTGGAAACGGTGCGCACTCTCTGCGACAAGAAGTCGTTGTTTCACCTGTGTAAGAAGCTGGATGTGCCGACGCCCGAAACCGCGTTTCCGACCAACGCGGAGGAGGTATCAGCCTACGCGCGCGAGGCGCAGTTCCCAGTCATGGTCAAGGGTATCGACGGCCTGAAGCTGGAACGACGAACCGGGAAAAAGATGGCAATCGCGCATTCGCCTCTGGAACTACTGCGCTACTATTCCGAGCTGGAAGACCCAGCCGATCCAAACATCATGCTGCAGGAATACATCCCCGGCGGCGATGACACGATCTGGATGTTCAACGGCTACTTCGACAGCTCGTCGCGCTGCCGGGCGGCGTTCACCGGGAAAAAACTGCGACAGCATCCGATTCACACCGGAGCAACCAGCCTGGGCATTGTACTCGAGAACGATAAGGTTGCGCAGCTGACCATCGAGTTCATGCAACGCATCCGTTATCGTGGCATTCTCGACATTGGTTGGCGCTACGACGCACGGGATGGCAGCTACAAACTCCTGGATCCCAATCCTCGCATTGGTTCTACCTTCCGGTTGTTTCTGGCTACCGATGACATGGATGTGGTTCGCTTTCTCTACCTGGATCAAACCGGCCAGCCTCTGCCGGTTTCCGAGCAGCGCGAGGGACGCAAGTGGTTGGTCGAGGATCGGGACCTGGAATCCACGCTCGATTACATGCGCGAAGGCACGCTTTCCACGACCAACTGGCTGCGGTCATTCAAAGGTGTGGAGGAGTCGGCCTGGTATGCGCGCGACGACCTCCGCCCGTTCTGGCTGGTTGCCAGGAAAACATTGAAGCGGGGCTTCGCGAAGCTGTTCAAGCGCCGCGGCGGGGGGCCCGGCGCGCTCATGATCGAGCGCGACAACACGACCGAGCTGAAGCCTCGGAGGGCGCGCCAAGCCGCGCAGCGACCGGTCCGTCGCAACGCCGCCGGCGGCCTCTAGAGGACTGCATGGGCATCGAGATCCCAGGTACGCTCGGCTACCACAAGCTGCGACTGAAGGGCAGCATGGGTTCCCTGCTGTTCAGCGCGCGGGCGCATCGGCTTTTGCTTCATCGAACGGCTGTGGTCGTTACGTTCCACCGCGTCGACAACCGGCTCAAGGGCAATCCGATCGCCTGCACAGTCGACGCATTTTGCCGCTACCTCGATTTTTTCGAGCGCCATTTCCGCATCGTGAAAACCGGCGACGTCGTGCGCGGAGTGCAGCGCGGCGACGATTTGAGTGGCCAGCTGGCCATTACCTTCGATGATGGCTATCTGGACAACTACGAGAATGCAGCGCTGGAGCTCGAGTCTCGCGGATTGCCGGCGACATTCTTTATAGCCACCGGTATGATTGGCTCAGAGACCCAGCCATGGTGGGACGAAGAGTATGGCGCGCAGGCGACGTGGATGAACTGGGACCAGGTGCGTGACCTGCATGCACGCGGTTTCGAAATGGGCGCGCACACCATGCATCATGTGGACCTGGGCAAGGTGCACGGCGCAGAAGCCAAGCGGGAAATCGAAGGTTCCAAGCAACGGCTCGAGCAGGAGCTGGGACACGAAGTCGAACTCTTCAGCTACCCGTATGGCCGTAAGCATCAGATTACGGATGAGAATCGCGAACTCGTTCGCGCGGCTGGATTGAAGTGTTGCTTCTCAGCGTTTGGTGGTTTGATTCGAAACGGCGATAATCCCTTCGCGCTGTGTCGCTCGCCGGTTACCCCATGGCACGTGTCACCCGAGCATCTGGGATTTGAGCTAGCTTTTCGAAGCTGATTGCATTCCGCAAGAAACTCTCGAGACCAGCCAGGTCTGCCTCTGACAGCAACGTGTGCGTGGGTAGCGTGAATAGCCGTTGCGCCAAAGCTGCCGCACCTGGAAATCCATCCGCAATGTTCACAACCCGGTGTTGAAATTCGGTCAGTTTGTCCAACGTCAGTGGGTATCCTTGGACAATGCCCAGCGCGGCCGCGGCACTATCCACAAATCGCGAACGGGACTCGGGTTTCACCAGCACTGGCATCCGCAAAAAACCTGCATCGTTTCCGGCTGTGATCTCGATGTTTTCGCAGGGCGAGGCGGCAACCAAGGAAGCCACAAGCCGCCTTGCATTCGCCTGCCGGGTTTTGGCTGCCTCATGCGCAGTGGTCCAGATCCGGGTGAGCACGCTGGCCGCGGCACGCGGAAGGGGACGAGGTTCCTGCGGCGGGTGATACAGCGTCTGGCCCAGACGAAGAAACGGCAGCGCCGCTGGAACCGCGTAGATGCTTGGTCGTGCGAGCAGCCACAGCGCTGCCGCGCGCACCAGGTCCGACCAGCCCGCGGCTCCATTGTGCAGGCGCGCTCGCACCTGTCGAACGATCAACTCGCCGCGCTCGTCATTGGCGAGGAGAGCGCCGCCGGCGCCACCGGTCAGCCCCTTGCCGCGTCCAAAACTCAATACCGACACCGAACCGAGCGCGCCGACTGGCTCGCCGCGCACGGCTGCACCGATTCCCTGCGCCGCATCTTCGATGATCAATGTATCGGCTGCGGCGGCGAGACGCGCGATCGCCTGAACGTCGACCGGCACGCCATACAGATGTACCAGCACCAGTGCGGCGGGCTTGTGCGCGAGTGCGCGCAGCAGTGATTCGCGGTTGGGTGTGAGCGTGCCGGGATCGAGATCGTAGAGTACGACGCGCGCGTTCGCGCCATCGGCGGCGCTCGCCAGGTCATAACATCCATAGGCCGGTAGCGCGACCGTCCCATTCGGATCTCGCAGGGCGGCGCTGATGGCCAGCGACAGGGCAACCGTCCCGCTGTTGGTCAGCGCAGTGTCACGCGACCCCCAATACTCGCGGATGGCGGAGTCGAGCGCGGCGTGGTCGCGCCGGCCCAGTGCACCGGCGGCGCCGCTCAGCAGTGCGGGCAGCGAAAGAGGTGAATGTGCGGGAAGCTGCCGCCGCATGATCACGAAGGAATGCCGCCGCGCAGACGCGCGCCGATCAAGTTGGCCATGGGTAGCGGCACGTGGCGCCACAACCGCGTGGCCAGTGAAAGCGAGCCACTGTCCTGGCGCGGAGTGCTGGCACCCCTCTGCCGCGCGCTCCGATACCAGTAGAGCGGCACATCGGTGGCGCCCCATTGCAGCTTGAACCGATGCGCGCCTGAGCCCGGTGTGCAACGGCCGAAGTTGAAGGTCTTGAAGCCCTGCAGAACCGCCCGCTCCATGAACGACCAGTAGAGCAGCATGTTGGGGGCGAGCGAATTGTACTGACGCAGCGATGAGGCCCAGGTCATTTCGAGTTCATCACGGAACGCCAGACCACAGCCAGCGGCAACCGGTACGTCCTTCAGATAGGCACAGCCAAACCAGACCCGTTCGCCCAGCTCACGCGCAATCGATTCGAAAAACTGTTGGGGATGCGGAGGACTGCCGAGATCGCGCATGTTGCGTGCAAACACGTTGTAGAACGGCTCGATCTGGTCTGCGCCAAAACGCAATTCGATGCCTTCCTTCTGCGGCTTTCGGACCTGACTGCGCAGCTTGCCGCCCAGAGCGGACCAGAGCTGCTCTCCCGTATCGGGCAGCGGCAACACACACGCAACCTTTTCAGACGAATGCGGCAAATCCAGCTCGAGCGCCTCGGTGCAGCGGAGCTCGGTCAGCTGCGCCTTACGCTGCTCGGCCAACCGGCGAGCCGCCGCAGTGAGCTGCTGGATGGCTTCGGGCGTACCCAACGGACCACCCGCATTAAGGAACGGCATCGAAACCAGGTATCGGCCAAACGCAAAGCTCCGCACATCGACCAGCGGCAGCACTCCCGCAATCACATCATCCGATAGAGCTACCAGATACGGCGCATCGTGACCGTAAACCTGCTTCACCACCAGCTTCCACGCATAAAGATGAGACGAAGTCGCGCCCGGCTGGGCGTCCACAAACGCATCCCATGCTGGCGCACCGCCGCGGTACAGCTCGACCCTCGTGCTCACGCCGCCACCCGCGCGGGCACCGTATTGTCCTGCTCCAGCCACTGCCGCACCGAAATGAACTCGAATTCCCGAAACAGACGCCGGAGCCGAGGAACTGTGCGTGCCAGCCCGCCATAATGCCGGGTCCGGGTAAACGCATTCACTGCGATGCGCGGCTGCTCAAGGTCGAGCTCCCATGGATGGATATAGAAAACGCCTGGATGCCCGCGCTTTGTAGCCTGTTTCAATGCCCGCGCAGTGAGGCCGTATGGCAGCAGCCGAAACCAGGCACCGCCACCTGCAGGAACCTGCACTGGGCCCAAAGAAGCCGGCGTCATCGGGATCTCGAGCAACTCGCCCTTAGTCCTGCGGATCCAGTGTACACCCGCATTGGCAGCCGCTCGACCGTGCCGTCCAGGAAACACACTCGAATCGTACCGATACCCCTCCTCGAGCAATAGATCGAACGCCCACTCCCAGCCTGAAACGATCGAGAAGTTTGGGGCACGAAACCCGAGTACAGGTTTGCCCGACAGGTCGGAAAGCACATCGCGCGAACGCGCCAGTTCGGTCCGCAGCTCCTTGGGGGAAAGCGAGGTCACCCGCCGGTGCGTCCAGCCATGCGAGGCGACCTCGTGACCGGCCGCCGCGATCCGCCGAACGACATCCGGATTCCGCTCCGCCACACAGCCCAGGGTGAAGAACGTCCCGGTCGCCCCGCGCTCCGCTAAAAGCTCCAGCAGCAGGTCAACGCCTCGCTCCACCCGGCTAGGCATTTCGGCCCAGCGGTCTCGCGATACGTAGGGCTCCATCGCCCCTACTTGGAAGTATTCCTCGACATCGACGGTGAACAGCTTTTTCGTCATGATCTCCTATTGCCTTGCACGGGTTGCACCTGCGCGCAACCGCATAAGGCACAGAACTGGCTCGATTGGACTATCTCTCGCAAGACAGCAGGTTACGCAGGTTCTGCGCGCGGGCCTCGCACGCCAAAACCGCTGAAAACCGAACGGTTTCCAGATCGGGGGCCTCCCAGTAATCGGCACAAATGATGCAATCGTGCAACATAAAAAGGCCGGTTTTCCAACCGGCGCAGAGGCACAGGTTCGATCCGGCAGGCGGCACGTGCCTTGCCCCGTCGATGTGGGCAATCGTCTTCAAACAAGCATTCTCACAGGCAAACTACCAGTGAATGGGAACGCTCTCCAGCTTGGCGAGAAGCTGAGCCAGCGCAAATCGCTGTCGGCTGTTGTTGGACTTGGCTACGTCGGCTTGCCGTTGGCGATGGAATTCGCCAATGCCGGGTACGATGTCGTCGGATTCGACGTGTCGGAACCCGTGGTTGCGACACTGAATTCGGGTCGAGCCCACATTCAGGACGTATCCAGCGAGGAGGTCGAAAAGCACGTTCGGTCGGGGAAGTTTCGGGCAACGACCGACCCCTCGATTCTGGCCCAGTGCGACACCATCTGCGTGTGCGTACCCACGCCGCTGAACAAGATCAAGGATCCGGACCTCTCGTTCGTGGTGAACGTCGCGGGTGCAATACGCGACCACATTCGCGCGGGTCAGCTGATTATCCTCGAGAGCACGACCTACCCGGGTACCACCCGTGAAGTGTTCCTGCCGATCCTTGAGCAGTCGGGTCTGCGGGTGGATGAAGACTTCTTCGTGTGCTTCAGTCCAGAGCGTGTGGATCCGGGCAACACCACGTGGCACACACTGAACACGCCCAAAGTCATCGGTGGTGTGTCTCCGCTGTCGCTGGAGATGGGTCTCACGTTCTACGGCTCGATCTTCCAGACCATGGTTCCGGTCGAGAGCGCGGAAGCGGCGGAGTTGGTGAAGGTCTACGAGAACACGTTCCGCATGGTGAACATCGCGCTGGCCAATGAAATGGCGCAGACCTGCGATCGTCTGGGTCTGGATGTCTGGGGCGTAATCGAAGCGGCTGCCACCAAGCCGTTCGGCTTCATGAAGTTCATGCCCGGCCCGGGTCTCGGCGGTCACTGCATTCCGCTGGACCCGCATTACCTCTCGTGGAAGATGCGTACACTCGAGTTCAAGACGCGTCTGATCGAGCTGGCCAGTGAAATCAACTCGGACATGCCGGCCTACGTGGTGCGCAAGGTCGCGCGCGCGCTGAATGACAACTCGCGCGCGGTGCGCGGCAGCTGGGTGCTGGTGCTCGGCATCGCCTACAAACGCGATGTCGATGATATCCGGGAGAGTCCGGCACTGGAGATCATTCGGCAGCTGCAGCAGGAAGGCGCCCAGGTTCTGTACCACGACCCGCTCTGCCCGGTCATCATCGATGACGGCCACACCCGCATCACGGGGCTGCCGATGCGCAGTGTTCCGCTGACGCCGGGATTGCTGAGTGCGCTGGATGCAGTGGTGGTCGTTACGGATCACACGTCCGTGAATTATCACGACATTGCTCAGCACACATCGCTGGTGATCGACACCCGGGGCGTGATGCGCAACGTGAAGGGTAGTGCGCGCGTCGTCGGTCTGTCCGGCTCGCAGGCCGTGCCTGAGCCACAGGCGCCTGCGTTGTACGCCGTCGCCGGATAACATGCGCGTACTCGTGGTTGCGGGCGCACGCCCGAATTTCATCAAGGTTGCACCGATCATTGCGGAGCTTCAGCGGCGGCAACTCGAGTTGCGCCTGGTACACACGGGCCAGCATTACGACGCTGCCATGTCGGATGCGTTCTTCGCCGACCTTGGCATTCCGACCCCCGATTATCACCTGGGCGTCGGCTCAGCCTCACACGCCGTTCAGACCGCGCGCATCATGGAATCCTTCGAGCCAGTGCTGCAGGAAAGCGGGCCCGACTGGCTGGTGGTGGTTGGTGATGTCAACTCGACCATCGCCTGCGCGCTGGTTGCAGCCAAACTCAAGGAAGAGACCGGCTGTCGGATTGCACACGTGGAAGCCGGCCTGCGCAGCAATGACTGGCGCATGCCTGAGGAAGTCAACCGGGTCCTGACCGACCGGCTCTCCGATCTTCTGCTCACGCACAGCCCGGAAGCGCAGGGCAACCTGATTGCGGAAGGGATTCCGGCGGAAAAAATCCGCTTCGTCGGCAACGTGATGATCGATTCGCTGTTCTCGCAGTTGCCACGAGCCCGCGCGTCGGATCTGCTCAGCCGCCTGGGGCTGGTTTCCGGCAACTACGCGGTTGCAACCGTGCACCGGCCATCGAACGTCGACGAACCGGTCTCACTGCGCGTCGTACTGGAAGCACTGGCCGAAGTCGGAAAACGCTTGACTGTGGTATTCCCGATGCATCCTCGCACGCGCGCCCGGGCCTCCTCGTCCGGTCTCGAGTCGCTGCTGAAACAGATTCGTGTAATCGATCCGGTCGGCTACCTGGACATGCTGGCATTGACCGACGGTGCTGCCGTAATGCTCACGGATTCCGGAGGTCTTCAGGAAGAAACCACTGCGTTGGGCATTCCGTGTGTGACGCTGCGCGAGCAGACCGAGCGGCCGATCACGGTTACACTCGGCACCAACCGGCTGGCGCCCTGGCCGCTCACGACAGCGGGGGTCGTACAGAGCACGAGCGAAGCCTTGGCCGAAGGACGATTCGAGCCGGGCACGCGTTGCCCACCCGGCTGGGATGGCCGGGCCGCACATCGTGTGGTGAATGCGCTCTTGCACTTCGGTCAGGAAGAGCCTGAGCCGGTGCCGGCCGTCGAGTTGGACAGCAGGGCATCGGCCAGCACGCGGACGCAGCGTTCGACCCGCGCGTAGCTCGGCTCCAGGACGGTCTCCGGCGATCGCCACGGATCCGCGATGGCACGTCGATCGATCGTTTCCGGATCGAGATCTCCCAGCATCAGAATTCGATCGCGCTCGAGACCAAACTCGTCCAGTCGAGACGCGTGAGAGCCTTCCATCACGACCAGCAGATCCCACTCGTGCAGCATCGCGCCGTTGACCAGCATCGATCGGTGTTTGCTGAGGTCGATGCCGCGCCGCTGGGCGGCGGCCTGCGCATCCGCCGGGGACGGACGGTCCGGCCCGACAAAACCGGCCGAGCCCACCCGGATGGGCGGTTCGAATCCCGGCGGGATGGTGGCGGAAAACGCGTGCGCGGCAAACGGGCTCCGATAGATGTTGCCTTCGCAGATAAAGAGCACGCTGCGCGGCAGCGCCATGCTGCTCAGCCGTCCATGGGCTCTACGTTTGCGGCCGGGATGCAGCGAGCGTTCGACCTGCGTTCGCAGCTTTCGCATCACGCGCCGCCAGAGCGGAACCCGCTCGGGCGTCCCGATCGAGGTCTGACTCGCCGAACTGGCGTTGTGCGGTGCACTGCTCATCTGGCCCCGGACCGGGTGAACACAACTGTTGCGCTGGTGCCTCGTTTCATGTCCCTTTACTCGGATCGAACTGTTGAAGTGGCAGCGGGTTACCAACTCGGTCGGAATTTTCGAGTGCCGGAACGAAGGCACGGCACGTGCGCTGAACCCACGGTCTCGCAACTGAATTCTCGAACCCTGGAACTCTTGATCCGCAAACGACTCGCTGTTGCCGTGGCGTGGTTTGGATTGGCTGGTGGCCTCACCGCAACCGCTCAGGCGCAGACGCTGACCCAAGGTGCGCTCGAAGTTGTGATTCGCGACTCCGCAGGCAACCCCATCGCAAACTCGGTGGTCTCGCTTCGGGATAGGGTAACCGGCTCGAGCGCAGCCGTCCCAGTCGGCCGGTCCGGGCGTTTCACCCAGCCGCTGCTGAATCCGGGCGAATACGATCTCCTGGTCGAAGCGTTCGGGATCCGCCCGCTCCTGCTCGAGGCGATCGGGGTGCGCGCCGGCGTCACCACGCGAGTGAACGCGATCATCACGTTAACCAACGACCCGGCACCTCCGCGCGAAGTCCGCCGCTACGGCGGTGCCAGCGGCGTCAGCATACAGCATATCTCCGGCGGCGAATTGCTGCGCTATCCGTTGCCCGGCCGCGAGCTGTCCGTCATCGCGCGTTTGTCGACCATCTCGAATTCGCTGCTCGAGACCGAAGGTCTGCCCGGTGCGGTGAGCGGCATCCGCGTCGACGGGGTCACGATTGGTACCGGTTCGGCGCCCGCGCGAACGGGGCCAGCCAGTACACTGCCGCTTGGTGCCTTCCGTCAGGCGGAATTCATGAATGTCAGCGCCGACGTGGAGTGGGCTGGTGCCGCTGCGCCGATTCTATCGCTGAGTTCCGTTACCGCGGCTTCACGCATGGAGCTCCGCGGCTTTGGCGCCTTCCTGAGCGGCCCTGCATTGAGCGGTACACTGCGCGCCCCGTCGTTTACCGGCTTTCAGGGCGGCGCCTCGCTTTCGGGACCGCTGGTCCGCGACACGGCCAGCTTCGTGCTCGGTCTGGAGTTCTGGCAGATCGAACAGCCGCTCGCGTTCGCGGCGCGCACCGATTCCGTAATCGCGCGTACGCTCGACATTGCGCGCACACGATACGGAACGAGCGATGCCGGCGAGGCGGAAAGCCTGCCTTCATCACGGGCGGTCTCGGGATTCGGGCGAGTCGATTGGCGGCTCGGCGCCACGCACAGGTTGAGCGTGAACGGCGCATTCAGCTCGCTGCCCCAGACGCGCAGGTTTCCGCTCGATCGCGATCTTGCGGGTGCGCAGGCCGAACAGAAGGGAATGGACGCCTTCGTAATCGCCAATCTCACGTCTCAGTTAGCCCCAACATTCGGCCAGGAGTTTCGGGTCGGCTGGGATCGCGTCGTGCGGGAATACGTCAGTGCAAGTCCCGACCTGGCTTCAGTGAGTACCGGCATCGTTCGTGATGCCGTTGCCCTAGGCCGCGACCCGCTGCTGGGCGGGCGCTACCAGACCCAGACGATTCGTATCCGTGAGACGCTGCATTACTGGCACAGCGAGCACCACGTGAAAGGCGGCTTCAGCGCAGACCTGGCATCGCATGACCTGACCTTCAGTCCAGCGCGCAGCGGCACGTTCTGGTTTGCTACTCCGGATGCGTTCGACCAGGGTACCGGTTACGCGGTCACGACGTCCGGCAGCGCGCTCGCCACGTTCAACCTGCCGCGCTACGGTCTGTTTCTTCAGGACGAGTGGAGCTTTGCGCCGCGCTTCCGCCTGCTGCTGGGCGCGCGCTGGGATCTCGACGTGCCACCGGTCGAAGATCTGCGACCAGACACGCTTTGGTTTTCGCTCTCCGGCATCCGTGCCGACACGGGCCTCATGCGACGCGGTCGCCTCAGTCCGCGCGTCGAGCTCGAGTGGCTTCCCGATCAAGCCGGTCGCTGGTCGCTGCGCGCCAGCGGCGGCATCTGGGAATCGCCCATGGACCCGGCCATCGTCGGCGAGGTCCTTACGAATGATGGCGGCATCGATGTGGTGCGTGGCTTCGGCACGTTTACCGGCTGGCCCGATGCCAATGCAGGTAACGGCTCGCCCGGACTGAGCCTGGTTTCGACGGCCTATCAGGGTCCGCGCAGCCGTCGCGCCGCCACTCAGATCAGTCACGCGGTCAGCAGCGGTTTCACCATCCAATTCGGCGGCACCTATCGCCGCACCGAGCTGCTGCCGCGCCGCACGGATCTGAACCTGCTGCCCCGCGCTGCCTTCCGTGATCAGTACGGTCGCCCGATCTATGGCACACTCCGCCAGCAAGGCGAGCTGCTTGCAGCCGAAGCGGGCTCCAATCGCCGGTTTGCTGAATTCGACGTGGTTTCCGCCGTCGGAGTCGATGGCTGGTCCGACTATCGCGCGGTTCACGCCGCCGTGCAGGCGCGGCTGTCGAATCGGGTTGCGATCGAGGCGCGCTACACCCGCTCAAAGACGGAAGACAACTGGCTGATGGCTCGCCAGGGGCACCCAGCCTCGGCCGTGTCACCGCTGCCGGCCGAATTGCAGACGCCGTGCACCGGCATTTGCGTGCAGCCCGCGATCGGCTTCAACGATTGGACCGAAGGCGTGTCCGATTTCGATCTGCCAAACCGCGCCGTGGTCGGCGCCGAGCTCACTCTACCCGTGTTGAATGGACTGCGGCTGGCCGCGTTGTATCGCTACCAGTCGGGCTACCCGTTCACACCCGGCTTCTCACCCGGCGTCGATGCCAATGGCGACGGCTCGTTCAGGAACGACCCGGCATTCATCGATGACCGGATCGCCGGCTTTGACGAGGTTGCGGATCGGTGGCCCTGCCTGCGCGACCAGAGTGATGTGCCGGTTGCGCGGAATTCCTGCCGAGGACCGGCCCAGGGCCTGCTCGATGCGCGCATTGCACTCAGCCTGATCAGCTCGCCCATGCGCAGCGCCGAGTTGACCGTCGATGGCTTCAACCTGATCAGCTCGGGAGCGGATGAACTCGATCGGGCGCTTTACCTGGTCGACCCGTCCGGTACACTGTCCACAGCGGGCACGACAGTGACCATTCCTCTGAAGATGAACCCGCAGTTCGGTGAGCCGCTGCAGCGCATTGGCGTCGGGCGCGCCGTACGTGTCGGGCTGCGAGTGAAGTTCTGATATGCGAATTCCAAAGGTGTCAGCCGGTCAGTGGGTCAGCGGGTCGCTGCGCAGATTCAGCGCACTGATCGCGCTCACCAGTGCACTTTCCGCGTGCGAAGAGCCCGGTGACAAGGTGTTGAGCATCGATCCGGCAGCAACCGGCACCCTGCAGATCGGCGCGATTCTCGATCGCGACGGCAATGGCGAAGTGAATGTGCTGGTCGACGTCGTCTTTCCCGGACTCAGAATCAATGTCACGCCGGTCAATGGCACCAATATCATTGCAACCGGCGTAACCGATCAGACAGGTCTCCTGACCTTTCCCAATCTGCCGGTTGGCTCGTACCAGGTCCGGGTCGACAGCAGCAGTGCCGGTGACAGTCTGCGCGTCTCACTGATCGATCCCACGCCACCTATAGCCACGATCACCACGGTGGTCGATTCAATCGGTGTCGGCGTATTGCTGGAGTTCGCCGTCACCACGGTTGCCGACGCCGTGAAGCTGCCGCGCGGTCGTCGCGTGACGCTCAGGGTCATTGCCCTCAACACGGTTAACGTCTTCGGCGACTCGACCGTGCACCTGGCCGATAGCAGCGCGGCCGTGCGCGCGTACGCGTTGCGCACCCAGTTCCAGCAGGGTGATTCACTGCGCCTGCGCGCCACCATTGGTGAGCGCGACGGTAAACCCGCGCTCACGGATCTGACCCTCATCTCAATCCGCGGCGGCGAAATCCCCGCTCCGATTCAGGCGACCACCAGTCAGGCTGCGCTGGCCGGCGGCAAGCTCGACAACAACCTGGTCCAGGTGAAAAATGCGCGCGTGGTAGACGCGGCTACACTGGCCGGTGGCGACAACCTGTACACGGTGGACGATGGCAGCGGACCGCTCGAGATGTTGTTCGATGCAACCGCCGGCATTCTGACCAACCTGCCCATTGCGATTGGCGCGGAGCTGGATGTTACCGGTCTTCTGGTGCCGCGCACGGACGGATCGAATCGCTGGAAACTAATGCCGCGCCGCACCGGCGATGTATTCGTGCGCTACCCGGCCATCACCATCTTCCAGGCACGCACACGCCAGCTCGGAGAGACCGTCCTGATTCAGGGTATTGCACTCAATGTCCTCAACAATTTCCTGAACGGTGCGGTGCACGTGAGTGATGCAACCGCGGCGATTCGCGTATTCCCGGTCGGTACGCCGCAGTTCCAGCCGGGTGACAGCATCAGCGTCCTGGGCCGCGTCACGCTCAGCGATTTCCAACCCGCCCTGAGCAACGCGACCATATCCGTGCTGGCCCGCCGGAACCTGCCGTCGCCGATCGATCTCAAGACAGCGGAAGCTGCCAGCGCTGCGGGGAACCGCGATGCACAGCTGGTACGCATCGACAACGCAACCGTGACCGATACATCGCGCACACCAGCCGGTGCAATGCGCATCGTGGTGAACGACACGACGGGTCCGGTTGCAGTAATCCTCGAGACCCAACTGATTGGCAGCTTCGCGATGCCCGCACCCGGCGTGAAGCTCCAGGTAATCGGATTGCTCACACCGGTTGCACCGGGTATATGGGCCATACGTCCACGCTGTTCGATCGTGGGCTCGACCAGCTCGTGCTCCCCACCCGACATTGTCGCGAGGTAAGTAATGCCACCCGTAATTCAGAAGAGCGACGTCGCTCGGCTTGCAACCATTTCCGGCCTTGCCCTCATGCTCATCGGCTGGACCGATCTCATCATGCTCTGGTTCCCGTTGCGGCCGGCCAGCGCGGAATGGGAGTTCGGCTCCACCAGCTCGTTCATTGATGCGCTGCCGCTGGCTACGCTCGGTGTGATTCTGCTGACATTGGTCAGTTTGTGGGAATCGCGGCGTCGTGCGCTTCGCGTCATCGCGATCTTCGCTGCATTCGTCAGCGTTTCGCTCATTGGCATCGGCATCATCTACGCTAGCGGTCTTCCGCTCGCATTGCAGGCCGTGCAGATGCCCATGCGTGAAGTGCTGTTTCTCTCGATCATCAAAACCGCCATCCTCGCCACCATCTACCTGATCTTCTACATCAGTCTTGCCGTCATCAGCTGGCGCAGGGCGGGTGCGTTCGCGGGACATTCGTCGTCGCGACGGTCGTGATCGCGGGGGATCCCGCATTATTGACTCGTATTTCTCAGCCCGGATTTGTCGGGAATTCCGGACAAAAACGAGTCGATAAGTCAGGATCTGTGGCGGCGAGGCAACAGTAAGAAGCGCGCGTCGCACAATTGATGAAATTCGTGATGATGCACATGGCTTTTCTAACGGGATTACGGTAACTTCCCAGCAGTTGGAAAACTGGTCGTTGAATCCCCGGAAGGTTTCTCCATGAAAACAGTTCGTTGGTTGCTGTTGGCGGCAATTGCGCTTTGCGTATTTCACGCGCCTGCGCAAGCATCGGATTTTCTGGTGCGCTGCTCGACCGGAAGTATTCGCACTTGTGCGAGCTTCCAGGTAATTACAGTTCCGCTGGTCACGGGCGGCACACAGGTCTTCGTCAAAGTGCGCAATGAAGGCGCGCGCGGCCCGGACGGATCCTTGTGGGGTCAGATGTTGACCCGGTTCGGCGTAATTGCTCCCGCCAATCTTGCGGGCGTGATAATGGAGAATGTGGTTGATAATCGTGGCACGATCTTCGTCGAGGACGGCGCGACTTCGACGGGGGCTCCGGCGACACGCTGGGCACTGAACCGGTCGAACACGAACAGCCTCGGCAGCCAGATCGACTTTGCTGCGTCGACACAAAACAGCGAAGGCGGCATCAAGGGTTGCGTTGCAGCGAACTCGAATCCGGGCAACTTCTATTCGACATGCGTGAACAGCGCGCCGGCCGGCTGGGTTGTCTTCGCGTTCACATCGACAACGTCATGGAGTGATGCTGACGCGCAACTTGCCTGGCACGTCGTGTCCGTGGGTGACGGCAATCCGAGTAATGGACAGGAAGGCGACCTCTCGATTGGCGGTACCACGGGCCCGGGCGATCAACCGCCGCCGGTGGTGCCGGAGCCCGCGACCATATTGCTGCTGGGCACGGGGCTGGTCGGGATTGCGGGCGTCCACGCGCGCCGCCGGAAGAAGAAGGAAGGGCGATCCGGCATAGCCTGATCGCAACAGTAGTGCGGTACAGGGACCACACAATCGAC
>JBBDWZ010000262.1:55679-67347 GCA_040902615.1 Gemmatimonadota bacterium
GTAGTCGGCAGCGGGTCGATTTGTTTTGGATAAGTTGTTGGTTCCCAAGGATTTATCAAAAAGGGGGGCGGGCCGCGTACCCGGCCCGGAATTTCCTTTACTCCCCAGACGGCAGGCGAATCAGAGACGAAGGGGGACGCGTTGAGTCGGTACGAGCAAATCAAGGATGAACTGCGGCGAGCGCCGCGCACCTGGCTGATTACGGGGGTGGCTGGTTTTATTGGGTCGAATCTGCTGCAGGAGCTGCTGGATCTAGGGCAGACGGTGGTTGGATTGGACAATTTTTCGAGCGGGTATCGGCGTAATCTGCAGGAAGTGCTGCGCGACAGTCGTGCACCACGCCGGTCCTTCCGACTGATCGAAGGCGATATCTGCGATGCGGTCGTCTGCCGGGAAGCCGCGCAGGGTGCTGACTATGTCCTGCATCAAGCCGCGATCGGTTCTGTACCGAGATCCGTGCTGGATCCGGCGGCAGCCAATCACGTAAACGTCTCGGGCACGATCAACGTTCTGGTGGCGACGCGTGACTGCGGTGCGAGCCGAATGGTGTTCGCGTCATCGAGTGCGGTGTTCGGCGATTGCAATTTGATGCCGCTCGCCGAGGAGACGATCGGCAAGCCACTTTCTCCGTATGCCGTGACCAAATATGCGGACGAGAAATACGCCGAGATTTTCAGCCGGACCTATCGCATGGAAACGGTCGGACTTCGGTACTTCAACGTGTTCGGGCCGCGGCAGGATCCACTGGGCAGTTACGCGGCAGTGATTCCGCAGTGGATTCATTCCATGCTGAAGGGCGACACCTGCCAGATCCATGGTGATGGCGAGACCACGCGCGACTTTGTCGGCATCGCCGACGTCGTGCAGGCGAACATCCTGGCGGCAACCGGCGAATTGAACCCGGAAGGCCACCGAATCTTCAACGTGGGCGCGGGCCGGCGCACTTCATTGAACGAACTGCATGACCTGTTGAGCGACGCACTGGTGAAGCTGCGCCCGAGCTATCTGCAGAATGCACCGCTTCATGACGAGCCGCGCGAAGGTGACATCAAACACAGTCAAGCCAACATCAGCCGCATCGTTCGCGAGCTTGGTTACTTGCCGGCATCGGACCTGGCACAGGGGCTGGAAGCAACGATGCAATGGTACCTCAAGCGGTTGAACCCGGTCGAAGCGCTGGCCAAGACCGCGTGAGCGCGCTTTGGCTGGGGCTGTACCTGGGAGCCCCGCTTCATGGAGGGGCTTTCTTTCTCACCGCAATTTGGGTGATGTGAGCGCAGACGAGGATGTGCGCGCGCCCGAGCGACGCATCACCGGTTTCCATCGCGACGCGCAGGACCACTGGGTAGCCGAGCTGGAGTGTGGACACACTCAGCACGTGCGCCACCGCCCGCCCTGGGAAGTGCGCATGTGGGTGATCAGTGCGGAAGGACGACATCGCCATCTGGGAAGTCTGCTGCGTTGCTACGTATGCATGCCCGATGACATCACCGATCGCTGACTGACTCGCAACGGCCCGGTCGCCGACTCGCCGCCAGTGCAACGACTCAAAGCCAGCCCAATCACCGCTCGAGACCCGCGTCAGACCGGAAATTCCGGCGGTCCCCACGTCGGTTTCAAAGCTGACTTGTCCGTTTTGGAGCTTCGGTATATCTTCGGGTCCCCGCAGCCAGGTGTGAAGAAGGCGGTCGATTGTAACCAAGTCGATTTTGGGGTCGTTCAAACGTCGCAGGGTAGCAGCGCCAGCCGAAATTGGCGATCGGTTCCAGGAGGGATTTCAATGCAGCTCGCAGAGACATTCATTCGGCGACCCGTGCTGGCCAGCATGGTGAGCCTGGGTTTGGTGTTGGTGGGAGCCATCGGGTACACGCGCCTTCCGGTGCGCGAGTTCCCGGACGCGGACCCACCGATCGTGTCGGTCACCGTGCTCCTGCCCGGAGCGAGTCCGCAGGTCGTCGAATCAGCAGTGACGGACGTGCTGGAGGAGGAGCTGTCCAGCCTGGAAGGTTTGCGCACGATGAACAGCGCGAGCCAGGAACAGATGAGCACGATCACGCTGGAGTTTACGCTGGACCGGCAGATCGAGGATGCCGCGCAGGATGTGCGGGACAAGGTCTCGCGTGTGCGTGGCTTGCTGCCGGAAGATGTGGAAGAGCCGGTAGTGGCAAAGCAGGAGGCCGATGCGTTTCCGATCATCTTCCTGGCCCTGACCTCGACATCGTATGGCTTGATGGAGCTGTCGGACATTGCGGATCGACAACTCAAGCCTCGGCTGCAAACGATTCCGGGCGTGTCGGGTGCGCCGATTTATGGCGAGCGCCGCTTTTCGATGCGGGTGTGGCTTTCGCCGCGTGAGCTGGCCGCGCGCGGCTTAACGGCGCAGGACATCGAGAGCGCGATTCGCACACGCAGCGTGGAAGTACCCGCGGGGCGGATCGAATCCGACCGCCGGGAATTCTCGGTGCGTTACCTCGGCGAGATGAAGACGCCCGCCGAGTTCTCCGATCTTACGGTGGCGAACCGTGACGGGCAGCTGGTGAGGCTGGCGGATGTCGCGCGCGTGGAGCCCGGCCCGGAAGATGAACGCTCGATCACGCGATTCTCCCGGACGCCTGCGATCTTCATCGGCGTGGTGCGCCAGTCGAAAGCCAATGTGATCGACGTGGCCAAGGCGGTCCACGGCGAGCTGCCTGCGATTCAGGCGTCGCTGCCGCCGGGCGTCAAGCTCGAGCTGCCCTTCGACGGAACCGTCTTCATCCAGCGTTCCATCCGCGAGGCGCAGGAGACGCTGGTACTGACCGCGGTGCTGGTGATTCTGATCATCTTCCTGTTCCTGGCCACACTGCGGGCGACGATCATTCCCGCGCTGGCGATTCCGGTTTCGATCATTGGCACGTTCGCGATCCTGGCCGCGCTCGGCTATTCGGTAAATACCTTCACGTTGCTGGGGCTCATTCTGGCGATCGGCATCGTGGTCGATGACGCGATCATCGTGCTGGAGAATGCGTATCGCCACCAGGAAGAGCTCAAGAAGGATCCGATGACCGCGGCGATCGATGGTACGCGCGAGATCACGACCGCCGTGATCGCAACCACCATCGCGCTGATCGCAGTCTTCTCGCCGCTGCTGTTCCTGACCGGTGCAACTGGGCGCCTGTTCAACGAATTCGGTGTCGCGGTCGGTGGCTCGGTCCTGATCTCCGGCATCGTCGCGCTTACGCTCACGCCGATGTTGTGCGCCCGCATTCTGAAGGTCTCCGCCCGCGAGTCACGATTCCATCACACGGTAGGCGCGGTGCTGGGGGGCATCACCAGGCAGTACTCGCGGACGCTCGACGCAGCGTTGCGGTGGCCGTTGGTGATCATTGCGGGCGGAGTGGCCATAACGTTGAGCGCGGTGTTCCTGTTCGGCGCGTTGAAGCGCGAGTTCGTGCCGCCCGACGATCGCGGCTTTTTCTTCACCTTCGTAGTTGCGCCTGAGGGTGCGACGGCTGCCTATACTGATGAGTACGTAAAGCAGCTCGAGACGATCGTACATCGAACACCGGATGTGAGCTCGTCCTTTGTGGTGATTGGTTTTGGCGGTCCACCGAACTCCGGGTTCCTGGGCACGATCCTCACCGACTGGGAGCACCGCACTCGTTCCGCCCAGGACATTATTGGCGAGGTGCAGCCGCAATTTTTCGGGGTACCGGGCGTCTTTGCATTCGCGCTCAATCCGCCGGCGTTCGGCGGATTTACCGCGCCCGTGCAGTTCGTGGTCAAGCATCGCGATTTCGAGGCGCTGGTGCAGGGGATGGACGCGCTGACGGCGCGAGCCAGCACGATACCGGGCTTGTTGAACGTGGACACCGATCTGCGGGTGACCAAGCCCGAGCTGGTTGTATCGCTCGATCGCGATCGGGCGGAGGACCTGGGCGTTCCCGCACGTGACATCGCAACTACGCTGCAGACGCTGCTGGGCGGCCGTGATGTCACGCGCTTCACCTCGGACAACAAGCTGTATGATGTGATTCTGCGGCTCGACCCCGCCGAGCGCGCGAGTCCATCGGACATCACGGGACTTCAGGTACGCGGCCGCAATGGCGCGTTGACCCAGCTGGATGCAGTTACGCGAGTGGAGGAGAGAATCGGGCCGCGCCAGCTCAATCACTACAATCGCGTGCGCTCGTTCACACTTTCGGCCAGCATGGCGCCCGGCTTCACGCTGGGTGAGGCTCTGGATTCGCTGAATGCTGCGGCCAACGAGGTGCTTCCACCGGGCAGCAGCGTGGATCTGGCCGGTGAGTCTCGCGAGTTCCGCGAAAGTGGCAATGCTCTGTACTTCGCGTTTGCGCTTTCATTGGTCTTCGTGTTCATGGTGCTGGCCGCCCAATTCGAGTCCGTGCTGCATCCATTCACCGTACTGCTCGCGGTGCCGCTAGCGGTGACCGGTGCACTGGCTGCGCTGTGGCTGGCGGGCTCGACCCTGAACGTATACAGCCAGGTCGGGATGATCCTGCTGATCGGACTGGTCTCGAAGAACTCGATTCTGCTGGTGACCTACGCAAACGATCTGCGTGCGCGCGGGCGAGACGCGCTGTCCGCAATGCGCGAGGCGGGCCGAATCAGGTTACGTCCGATCCTGATGACATCAGTATCGGCGATTATCGGGGCGCTGCCGATTGCACTCGGCCTGGGTGCCGGTGCGGGCAGTCGCCGTCCGCTCGGCTACTCCATCATTGGCGGACTCGTGTTGTCGACGCTGTTGACGCTGTACCTGGTGCCCGCGGTTTTCGTCCTGTTCGAGCGTGCCCGCGGGGAACGGTCAGGCGAGCGGTCAACCAATCGACCCGCGGATCCCGCATTACCAAAAGAACGAGAACTGGTGCCGGCGGGTGCGCTGCAGACAGCCGGCGTTACGGAGGTATCATGAAATCGAGAGTACGGGTATGGGTGGCGATCATCGGAGTGCCGCTCAGTGCAGCGGCCCAATCGCCGGGACAGGCGGTGCCGATGGTCACACTTCACGAAGCGCGTCGACGGTCGGCCGAGGTCGATCCCAGCAATGTTACAGCGCGCACGCAAGTGGAGACCGCGGCGTGGGAGCGGCGGGCTGCGGTGGCCGACGTATTTACGCCACGAGTGGAGGCGAATACCAGCTACATTCGCTTTTCAGATCCGTTCTTCAACTTCGGCACCGGCACGATCAGCCCGAACGCCACCAGCGCGCAACTGCAGGCGAGTTACACCTTGCTGGGTGCGGGCAAATATGGAGAGCTCAAGCGGTCGCGCGCGGCGCTGACCAGCGCGGAAGCGAGCGAGACCGTGACCACGTATCGAACCGCGTTGGCAACGGATGCAGCCTACTTCACTGTGCTGGCCGTGCGTGAGCTGTCACGCGTGGCCGCCCAGCGTCTGCGACGGGCACAGGAACAACTCGGCATTGCCCGCGTGCGGGTGGTCGCCGGTGATGCGCTGGCGACGGATTCATTGCAACTGCTGCTCGAAGTAAACCGGGCACGGCTGGCAGTTCTGCAAAGTGATTCCGCGGTTGCAGTTTCGAGGCTGCGGCTGGGCCGGCAGATCGGTCTGCCGGGTTCGGTGGACGCTTCACCGGTCGACACGGTAGCGCCGCCCGCATTGCCGTTGAGTCAGGAGCTGGCCGTGCGGGAGTTGCGTGAACGCGGCCCGGAAATCGAGGCCATGCGTGCCGCAGAGCAGAGCGCCGACGCAGCGATGAGTGTGCAACGCGAAGGCTATCTACCGCATGTTTCGATTGCAGCAACGACTGGCGCCTACGACGCAGAGTTTTTTCCCTCCGCGTTCAAGCGCACGCAGTTTCAATTGAACGTGTCGTTGCCGATCTGGAATGGTGGTCAGCGCGAGGTTGCGGTTGCGCGGGCGCGGGCCCAACGCGACCTGGCGAAGGCCCAGCGGGAAGATGGCGAGCGGGCAGCCGCGCAGCTGATGTCCGAGGCGTACCTCGGCTATCAAACGTCTCGCGCCGGGTTCGAGCTGGCGCGAGTCGGCGTAGCCGTCGCGAGTGAGAACTATCGAGTCCAGCGCACACGGTATCAGGAAGGTGCGACCAGCATTCTCGATTTGATGGAAGCACAGGTCACGCTGAGTGAAGCCGAAGCGAACCTGGTGCAATCACGTTACGCCGCCCGTCTTGCGCTGGCCCAAATCGAATCATTACTGGGCCGGCGGATCTTCGAAACCCAGAACCCGACCAATCGCTGAGGCCGACCGTGATGAATACAATGACCGATCAGAACCTCGAAGCCAGGCCGCGGAAGCGCATCATCATCATCACAACCGGGGTCGTGATTGCAGTACTGGCGATCGTTGCCGCAAACCGATTCGGCCTGTTGGGTAGTACGCCGGAAAAGGCTTCCGGAATAGCCGCGGCTGGGGCAGGCGGACCACCCGCAATGCCGCCAATGCCGGTAGACGTCGATACCGCGCGACGCGAGTCGATCATCGATGCGGTGCGTGCGACCGGCCGGATCGAAGCCGTGAGTGCCGTCGAGCTGCGGCCGGACGAGCAGGGACGCATCACCGCGCTGCTGTTTCAGGAAGGGCAGACCGTGGCCGAAGGTACACCGCTCGTGAAAATCGACGATGCCATGCTGAAGGCGCAGGCCGAGCGGGCAGCCGCCGATCGCGATCTGGCCCGCCAACAGGTCGACCGTGTGCGGCGGTTGCGCGCCGAGAACGCATCAACTCCGGCTGATCTCGAGCGCGCCGAAGCGGCATTTCGCAGTGCGGAAGCCGCCGTCGCAGTGCTCACGCTGCAGATCAATCGCACCACGGTGCGCGCACCGTTTGCCGGTGTGGTCGGCCAGCGCATGGTCAGCGTGGGTGACTATGTGACCACGGCATCACGCCTGCTCACCCTGCAAACGGTTGATCCGCAGCGCGCCGTGATTGAAGTACCCGAGCGTTATGCGGTCGAGCTGCGGCAGGGACAGCCGGTTCAGTTCAGCGTTGCTGCACAACCGGGTAAGACGTTCGTCGCACACGTCGAGTTCATTGACCCGGTCGTGCAAACCAGCAGTCGGACGATCGTGGTGAAGGCGCGTGCGCCAAACCCGAGCCGTGTGCTGCGCCCGGGAATGTTCATCGAGGCGCGACTCGCAACCTCGACCCGAGACAGCGCAGTGGTTGTCCCGGAGGATGCGGTGCAGCCGCTGCGCACGGCCAACATCGTCTGGGCGGTGGTCGACGGCAAAGCCAGTCGGCGCGTGGTCCAGCTCGGCGTGCGCTCGCAGGGCAAGGTCGAAATCCTGAGTGGCGTGAAGGCAGGTGAGCTGGTGGTGGTAGGCGGCCTCGAACGAATGGGCGAAGGGGTGCCGATCGGACCGCGCTCACGAGCCGGTGCAACGGACAGTTCGGCGTCGCAAGCGAGCACGTCCAGATAATGCAGGGCTGATCATGGACGCCAGCGCGGGAAGCTGCCCAGAACGCGGAGCGACAGGGTGCATGCAGCGAGCTGTTGCACGGCGAGCTCGGTCGTGGCACCAGCGCCCTCGATTTCCAGGAAGAACCAGTAGCTCCAGGGCGTATGGCCAGGCCTGGCCTGAAGGTGCGTAAGATTGAGCTGGTGCCGCGCCAGCGGCAGCAGTGCATTGACCAGCGCGCCCGGACCGTTCTCGGTCTCGAGCACCAGGGCGGTCTTGAAATTGCCCGCATCGGCCTCGATCGGCTGCAGAGATTCCCGGCTCACGATCAAGAAACGAGTCTGATTGTCCGCCCGGTCCTGGAAATCCTCGAGCAGTTTGATCAACCCATAGCGCTCGGCCGCGCGTCCACTGGCGATGGCGGCGAGACTCGGATCGTTCGATTGCGAAACTTGCAGAGCGGCACCCGCAGTGTCGTAGGCGGCAATGGCCTCGATCTGCGGATGCTGGCGGAAGAAGTTCGAGCACTGGCCAAGCGCGACCGGATGTGAATGCACGCGGCGCACATCGGTGAAGTCGGTTCCGGGCCGGGCCAGCAGGCAATGGCGCACCAGCCCGATCACTTCTCCGATCACATTCAGCTCGGATTCCGCCAGCGCGTCACAGGCCGCGGCTACGCCGCCCACCGTTGTATTCTCGATCGGCAGCAGTCCAAAATCCGCTTCACCCCGACGTACGCTGTCCACTACATCGGCAAAATTCCGGCGCGGCAACGGCTCAGCCGCGCTGCCGAAGAAGCTGACTACCGCTTCCTCACTGAAGGCACCCAGCTCACCCTGGAATGCGACCCGAGGCGGGTTCTGATCAGCGTTTGCCATCGGCCTCCTCGAGCTGCACCTGTCGGGACAGGCGAATCAGCAACCAGAACATCTCGCGCACGGTCTCCGTTTCCACGGCGAGCTCGCGCGCGTGCGCGGCCGCGCGACGAATCACGACGGCCTCGCGAGCCGAGTCGAGTACGGGTTCGCCAAGCCGATGCTTGGTTCGACCGACCGCGCGGGCAATTCGGCAGCGCTCGGCGATCAACTCGACCAGCGCGTGGTCGATATGCTCGATTTCCGCGCGCAAAGGTCCCAGGTCTTCTGTCTTCGAATCAAGGTCCATGGTCATGTACTCCCGGGCGGCAAGGCCCGCCACGAACCGATTTTGCATGGCAACAAAAACGGCCCGTGGGAACCCCACGAGCCGCTTGAAGCTGAAGGTATCGCTACGTCTAACGCATGCACCTCCGACCGCGGCCCGTGGTCAGGCGAATAAAGCGAAAGCCGCTAAATCGGAAGTCGTGCGTGATCATGGCTGAAGAATCGACTGGCGCGGTCGTACTGTCAACCTGCGATCGGGGATCGCGGATCGCGGATCGGGGATCGGGGATCGCGGATCGCGGATCGGGGATCGGGGATCGCGGATCGGGGATCGGGGATCGGGGATCTTGACGGTGGTCGAAACATGTGATAGGCTGTCCGTCCGGTTGCACCTGAACTACAGCTCGGAACCAGAACACGATGAACCGCGCGCTCGCACTCGAGTTTGTATTTAGCCTTCGACTTCTCGGGATTACCAAGATACCGAGCGGAGAGGGCACGCACGCGCGAACAACCTAGTCGGCAGCAATCACGCGTAAGCAGCAGCGGGCCTTCTCTTTCGAGAAGGCCCTTTTTTTGTCCCCTGCGGCGGAACCAGCATGAAACGCATTCTTATTTTCGATACTACCCTGCGCGACGGGGAGCAGTCGCCGGGGTCGAGCATGACACCCGCTGAAAAGCTTCGGCTGGCCCATCAACTGGATGCGCTCGGGGTGGACGTTCTGGAGGCCGGTTTTCCGATCAGCTCTCCGGCAGACCATTCGGCGGTGCGGCAGATCGCGCAGGAAGTGCGACGCCCGGTGATCGCGGCGCTCGCCCGCGCGTGCACGACGGACATCGAGCGGGCGGCAGCCGCGCTCGAGCCGGCGGAGCGCTCCCGTATCCACGTATTCATCGCCACGTCTGATCTGCACCTCCAGCGCAAGCTCCGAATCAGCCGTCAGCAATGTCTGGAGCGCGTGGCCGCGGCGGTCGAGCTGGCGCGGCAGCACTGCGATGACGTCGAGTTCAGCGCCGAAGATGCGACGCGCAGTGATTACGCATTTCTTCGCGAGGTCGTAGCCGTGGCGATCACCGCAGGTGCGCGAACCATCAACCTGCCGGACACGGTGGGTTACAGTTATCCAGCGGAGTATCGCCGGATGTTCGAGGAAGTGCGTACGGCCATGAAGGTTCCGGCCAGCGTGGTATGGAGCGCACACTGCCACGACGACCTCGGCCTGGCGAGCGCGAACTCACTGGCTGCCATCGAAGGCGGCGCAAGTCAGATCGAATGCACGATCAACGGCATCGGTGAGCGCGCAGGCAATGCCGCGCTGGAAGAGATTGCATTGGCGTTGTATGTGAGGCACGCTGTGTTCGGCTGCGAGACCGGCATCGTCAATTCCGAGATCCATCGCACCAGCCACCTGCTCGCACACATCACCGGCAACTACCCTCCCGCCAACAAGGCGATCGTCGGCAAGAACGCGTTTGCCCATGAAGCCGGCATACACCAGGATGGCGTGATCAAGGATCCCACAACGTACGAGATCATGAAGCCGGAGCTGATCGGGCTGCGCGAAAGCCAGTTGGTGCTGGGCAAACATTCCGGCCGAACCGCACTGTCGCATCGTTACCGCACGCTCGGCTACGAACTGGACGAACCGGACCTGGAACGGGTGTACGAGCTGTTCAAGCTGCTGGCCGACCGCAAGAAGCAGATTTTGGACGAGGACCTTCTCGCCATCCTGCACCACGGCGCCATGGATGATGTTCCGCAGTACTACCGTCTTCGTGATCTCGAGGCCGTGTGCGGCGCCGGTGAGTCACGTGCGCGAGTTCGACTGCAGAAGGGAGCACATGACAGTGAGAGCTTCGCTTTAGGGGACGGCCCAATCGCCGCGGTGTTTTCCGCGATTGCGGCGACGGTCGATCATCAAGTGGAGTTGGAGGACCTGGCCATCCATGCGGTGACGCCGGGCGCGGATGCGGTTGGCGAGGTTTCGGTACAGGTCCGGGTGGACGGAAAGACGTTCACCGGCCGTGCCGCTTCTCCGGATATCGTGAACGGCGCGGCGCGGGCATACCTGCAGGCCTTGAACAAAGCGGCGCACGTTCGGCAGTTGGAAGCCGCAACACTCGAACGTGAGAGCTACCTGTGGGGCGTGTGATCGTGCAAAGCGGCGGTGGAACACAGAGCGCAGTGGGGCGGACGCTCTTCGATAAGGTCTGGGCGACTCATCTGGTCCGCCCGGAGACGCCAGAAATACCGGCCGTGCTATACATCGATCTGCATCTGGTTCACGAAGTCACTTCACCACAGGCATTCTCCGAGCTGCGTGAGCGCGGGGTCGGCGTGCGTCGACCGGATCGCACGCTGGCCACGATGGATCACTCGACGCCCACGGCGCGCGCAGCTTCGGAACGGCTGCCAATGGTGGATGCTCAGGGCGCGGCTCAACTGGCCGAGCTGGAGCGCAACTGCCGTGACTTCGGCGTCCCGCTGTATCCGCTGGGCGATCCGCGACAAGGCATCGTTCATGTCATCGCGCCCGAGCTGGGACTGACGCAGCCCGGTCTCACCATCGTGTGCGGTGACAGTCATACCAGCACGCACGGTGCGTTCGGCGCGCTGGCCTTCGGTATCGGCACGTCGGAAGTCGCGCACGTGCTGGCTACCCAGTGTCTGCTGCAGAAGCGGTCGAAGGTGATGGAGATACGGGTCGACGGCCAGCTGCGCCCCGGCGTGTGTGCCAAGGACATCATCCTGGCAATCATCGCGCAGATCGGCATCGATGGCGGCAACGGTCACGTGGTCGAGTATACGGGCTCCGCGATCCGCGCGCTTTCCATGGAAGAGCGCATGACCATTTGCAACATGTCGATCGAAGCCGGCGCGCGAGCGGGCCTGATTGCGCCTGACGATGTGACCTACGAGTACATGGCGGGCCGGCCGTTCGCTCCGGCGGGTCGTGCCTGGGAAGCCGCACTCGAGCGTTGGCGCAAACTGCCTGGGGATGAGTCGGCGACCTTTGACCGTACGATCCGTATCGATGCGAGCAAGCTCGCACCCATGGTCACTTACGGGACCAACCCGGGCATGGGCATGCCGATCGACGCGCGCGTGCCGGGCCCGAATCACTTGCCCGAAACCGGACA
>JBBDWZ010000263.1:0-12187 GCA_040902615.1 Gemmatimonadota bacterium
GTAGATGTAGTTGACGTGCCATCTCCACTGGAAGTTGCTGACCATGCTGAGCAGTTCCTTGCGGCCGTCGGGGTACACGGCTTCCATCGAGAACGCTTTGCCGCGCATGTGCATGTGCGGCTGGAAATTCTCGATGCGTGCGGGCGCCGCCAGCACGAAGAACTCCTGGCTCATGCTCTTTTCGTTCGGCGGAATGTCCAGGTCATTGCCGCCGGCTGCATTGAACATGCGCAAGACCGTGCGGTTCTTCGGCGCATAGTCCTTCGGGTAATACCATACGCCGAGCTCGACCACATCGTCCTTGAGTACCTGCCCAATCGTGTAGTAGTGCACTTCCCAGCGGATCCTGGAGCCGGGCAGAATCAGCTTGCCCGCGTCTTGATTGAAGATTTCACCGGTCTTGCCGACCGCCCATTCCATGAACAGGCCAGCGGTCATGCGCGGCATCGCAGCGTGTGCGGTGCTGGCCATGTTGGTCAGGCCCTGTTCGTTCTGCTCGAGCATGGTCAACACGTGGTGCACGACCTTGCGTCCACCAGGGAACGAGGGCTTGACTTCGATTGCGCGCACCCAGCGCGGCTCGGTGACGCCGGTCTCGACCGCCGGCCGCCACCACACATCCTGTCCGCTCGCGCGCACCGTATACGGTTTCGACTTCACGACCAGATCGGGCGGGCCGAACTGCCTGGCCAATTCCCACAGCGTCGGATCGGGCCATTCGACCGGCTTGGGCAGGTCCCTGGCATCACCCATGGGCGCACCCGCATCGACCCATTTCACGATCGTGTTGATTTCCGCATCACTGAGCGAGCGATCGTTCTTGAAGTCACGGATGCCGACCGACTTGTCGATGTGCCACGGCGGCATGGTGCGCGATTGCACACGATTCTTGATCAGGAACGCAAACGGCTTCACGTCCTGATAGGTCAGCAGCGACATCGGCGCGATCGAATTCGGCCGATGGCAGACCTGACACTTCGCTTGCATGATCGGCGCGATGTCCCGGGTGAATGTCGGATCATCGGGACCGGGCAATGCGGTCGCGCCCAGCGTTGCCAGCGCGGCCACCACCATTGCGGCCGACGCAATGCTGCGCCCCAGTTGGCGATCGAATCCAATCCTCTTCATGACCCGCTCCTGGCTACCGCGTGACCGTAACTTTCACAAACCCATTGGTCCAGCAACACTGCGAATGCCCGGCACCAGCCACGCCCGTCGCATCATTGGCGCGCACCCGCAGAATGTAACTGCCCGCGGCGCTGAATGTCGCCGCCGTTGTTGCCTTGCCGGTGCTCGCCTCCACAGCCGGCGAATTGTCGGCAAAGGCGACGTCACCCGGGCCCTGATGCTTGAACCAGGTGAGGGTGACCGGAACGCCGGCACGCCCCGGACTCGCGATTCCGCTGGATGCCTTGCCATCATCGGTTGCGAAGACTGTAACATCGATCGGTTGACCGACCACCGCAGTCAGCGACTTCGCTGCAGCGATGCCCGCTGGCCCGGTTCCGATGGGACCTGCGGCTTCGAACTTCAACACGGGTGGCTGGTTGCCCGTGTCCGCTTCGCCCACGATCGCATCGATCTCCCAGCCTCGCTTCAGACTGCCAGGTACTGAAAGCGTGTCACCGCGCACGATCAAAGTCCACCAAAGCAGTTGCTTCTCGCCAAAATTCGCTGGCACCCTCACCCCAAACACGCCCCAATGCCGGCGTGGCTGGAAATGCGCGGGCTGCCCGCGATTGGCCAGGCCGGGCTTCAGGAAATTGCTCGGACCGACCGGGATCTCCAGTACCTCGCGGGAGTTCCGGTTGTAATAGCCGAACGAGAGTGTGTAACTGCCATCGGGATTCTTGTACCAACCCTCGAACACCGGCGTGACCGTCTGGCCGGATTCGCGCGTGGGCGCGAGCGGCAACGGCTGCGCCCCGGCGTGAGCCGCACCAGCCAGCAGCAGTGCACTCATGAAACCAGCGGCGGAAACACGATCGAGCATTGAAACTCCTCCTCGAAGCTGCCGAGGCTCGAAGACTGACCGGATGGTAGTGGATAGTATGGGTGGACGATACTCGTGACGACCCCCGTAGGGTTTGTCAGAATCCCCCAAAAGTCAACGGCTGCATCTCCAGTTTGGCCGGTCGGTTAGATCGGCCGCGCCGGTGCAGGCCGGTGCGAGTGATCGTCGCAGTGTCATCAGCCGGATCGGGACAGCAGGCTTGCACGACCATCTGGTAGGCCGTTCCGGTCCAGTGCAACTCGGCGTAGGAGTCACATTCCATGCAACTCCAGACGGTCAACCCGGCGCTGTCCCGTTGCAGGACCTGAAAACCGGGCTCCGGTTCCTGGTGCAGAAACGCGCGCTCCCATTGTCCTGACTTCCTGGTTAGGACCACGAGGAATCGCCCGCGCGCACCCGCGCCGGTCTCGAAGACGCCGACCAGCGCGCGATCGGGACTGCCGTCGTTATTGAAGTCGCCATCCTGCACGAAATCGACGGTCGAGTCCGGCAGTGCACCCGGATTGGCCTGCGATTCGGTGGGCAGCGATGCGCGGCCCAATCGGGATGCGCGAACCCAGCTGGACTCCAATTGGGCAACCGGCATGCCCTCGATCGCATCGCCGGCGGGCCGGAAGCGGGCCCACAACCACCAGGCCTCCGAAGACTCCGGTATCGAAGCGGCGGTGTCGAGTGTCGCGATCGAGGTCGACACCGGCGGCAATGCACTCAACGCTTTCGATGAAGGGCGCGCATCGCAGGCGCTCAAAGCCAGCAGCACGAGGGCGCCGTGCATTACCCGCTCGCTCCAACCCGCAGCGATGACATGGTCCGACGTCGGATACGAGTTCGCCTGGCGCGGTACGGACTGCATGCGATGCTGCCTCGTTTGTTACGGGTTCCGCAATCTACTCGCCGCCCTTAGTGCGGCCAAAGGATTCTTGCGCCAGGGGTGATCCCGTGCTGTGCGAAGAAGCCGCGGTTCACTTCCAGCGCGCTGGTATAACCGACACCCGGATTATAACTGCGACAGTTGGACGGCTGGATATGTTCGCAGGGTTCCATCGCCAGGATTGTCAGGATCACGCCCGCAGAATCGGCAAATGCGATGTCTAAGGGAATCCTGGTGCGAAACATGTAAAATCCGTACGTGGAATCCTGCGGTGCATCGTAAACGAACAGCATGCCGCTGTTTTCGTCGAGCCGCGCGCGATCCATGAGTCCGTAGCCACGCTCCTCGTCCGAGTCGGCGACTTCCGCCTTGATCCGCACCGTGTCAGCCGCCGTGACGATGGCGACATCGGTGGAATCGAACGGGATGAGCGACACCGTTGGAAGCGTATCATCCGAGTCGGCCGTTCCACAGGCGGACAGCACGATCAGCAGCCCGGCGACGATGGCAGGTTTGATCATGCAGTAAGGTGGTCAGGTCTTCCGCGGAAGGGTAGGGCTACTTTCCGTGAATGCGTGCGGCCACCTGCTCTCGCCGGCGGCGACTGACGGGGATCTCTGTGCCATCACGCAGGATGAGCAGCATGCGGCCTCGGTCGGTCGAGCGCAATTCCCGCACGCGATCCAGCCTCACGATCGCCGAACGGTGCACCCGCAGGAAGTGGCCAGCGGCCAGACGATGCTCGAGCGATGCCAGCGATTCACGAATGAAATGCCGTTGCCCGAGTGCGTGGATCACCGCGTAATAGTCGTCGGCGGCGATCCAATCGATTTCTTCGGGATCCAGCAGCAGCTCACCGTTCGCAGTAGGTACCGCGATGCTTCGGCTGCCGTTGGCCAGGCTGGGCGGTGCGCCATTGAAGTATTCCAGCAATCGCTGACTCAGCTCGACCGCCTGCTCGGCCGCCAGCCGGGCCCGGACGCGTCGCATCGCCAGGTCAAAGCGTTCCTGCGTGACCGGCTTCAGCAAATAATCGAGCGCCTGTGCATCGAACGCGCGGACCGCGAACTCGTCGAACGCCGTAACCAGAACGATGATCGGCGGATCCGCGTGCTGCAGCGATTCCATGATCTCGATGCCGTTCAGACCCGGCATCTGGATATCGAGAAAGACGACGTCCGGCTGCAGCGTTCGCAGCGCACGCAATGCTTCCTTGCCATTGCGCGATTCCGCAACGATCCGGCAGTCCGCATGCGACCCAAGCACCTGCTGCAGTCCACGACGCGCCAGCGGTTCATCGTCCGCGATCAGAACTCGAATCTCAACCCGCTGCTCCGTGTTCATTACTCTCCAGCCGTATGATAAGGCATTCGTATGCGTGCGATGCTGCCGCCTTCCGGCGCTGAAACCAGCTCGACACTGGCCCGCTCGCCATACAGCGTGGCCAGCCGCAGCCTGGTGTTCTCCAGCCCAACGCCGGCACCGCGCTCGGCGGGAGGGCCCGGCCCGTTATCACGCACCCAGAGCTCCAGCATGTCGCCGGATCGCTTTGCACCGATCTCGATCACTACTGCATCCATTTGCCGGGCGACGCCATGGCGCAGCGCGTTTTCGGTCAGCGGCTGCAGGATGAAGCGAGGCACAATCGCACCGCCCAACTCTTCCGGGAAATCATACCGAACCTGCAGGCGATCGCTGAAACGGACCTGCTCGATGGCGAGGTATTGCCCGATGAGTCCGATCTCCTGGTCGAGTGTGATTTCATGCGGTTGATCCGATCGCAGGACCTGGCGCAACATATCACTCAACAACTCCAGCATCGTGCCCGCGCGCCTGGTTTCCTGGTCGCGCACCAGCACCAGGACGGCATTCAGGCTGTTGAACAGGAAATGCGGCTGGATCTGCATGCGCAACGCGTTCAAGCGCGCTTCCGCGAGCTGCGCATTCAATCGCTCCGCCTGTGCCTCGCGGTCACGCGCCTCCACGTAATAGATGAACGCGTGCACGCAGCCCAATACCGCGAAGTACAGGAAGAATGACCAGGGCAGGCTGGTCAGCACCCAGCCCGACCAATCGGCCAGGAACGTCGCTTCATTCGGACCCCACGCGCGCAGCGCACGGCGAATGATGACGCCGAGCGTGGCCCAGCACAGACAAAGCAGCAGCGCACCGGCGACGTGTGCGGCCAGCGAACGTGCCAGACGTTCTCGCCGCAACGGAAATCGGCGACCGAGAAAATACGTGATCGGAGTCAGCAGTCCGAGCAGCACCCACTCGGCACCCTGGAAAACGAGTGCACCCAGGCTGGCCGGTCCCTGCAAGCGCATTTGCAGAACGTCCAGCGTACCGGCGACAGTGCAGCCGATTGCGATGAGGAGCCAGAGGCGGGACGAGACTTTGGTGGACACGGTTTAACCGATTAACGGACGTTTACGTTCACGTTCACGTGTACGTGTACAGACGTAACTTCAGGCATTCCTCGGTAAGTGGATAGATGGACTGCTACAGGTAGCTGAGCCAGCGGGAATCGCGCCTGCGTTCTTTCAGGCGGGCAAACCATCGGCAAGGGAAGTACAGCAGTGTGACCACGACGATGGTGACCAGGTACAGGAGTGGCAGTGACCACATGTAACCGTCGGGCGGGTCGGGGCGGAGCGCACGGCCGACACAATCACAGCGGCGATATGGATGGCCGGGATGTGCATCAGGTAATAGAACAGCGGGACGCGGCCGAAGGTCGCGAGGATAGTAGCCACTCGGCCGCGTGCGTGCTCCAGCAGGCCGACCGCGAGAATGGTCGGGCCCATTGTCATTAGCAGGAACTGAAACGAAGCCGGGTATTTCGCCGTGTTCAGGAATCGCACGAATGGAGGCGCGCCGTAGTCAGCGCGCCACGGCTGCGAGTCGCCGTAGAGGTCAAACGCCCGCAGCAGCAGGAAAAGCGCGATCATGCCGAGGCCAAGACGAATGCAGAGTGCCCTGCGCTCAGGCGTGGGACGTTGAAGCACGGCGCCAAACCCAAAGCCGGCCGCCATCACACCAATCCAGGGCACGATCGTGTAAAGAATCACCAAAGGTCCGATCGACCCGCCGTCATAGAGCAGCTGCCAAAGCCAGATGCCGCTCTCACCATCCCATGGATTCGAAGCCGGTAACAGGTTGTGCAGTGCAATCACGGCAACGCCGAAGAGGCCGACGACTCTGGTGGGCAGGTAAACGAGTGCGGCCATCAGCATCATGCAGCAGCCGATCACCCAGATCACACCCGCCAGCAAGTAATTGCCGAAATCGAAATTGAAGGTCCACGCAACGCGAATCACCGTCAGCTCGAGCAACACCAGCCACACGCCGCGCGTGAACAGAAAAACCGCGAGCCGGCCACGATCGGCTTGATGCGTGCCGTGAAGGAAGGCAGCTGTGCCGGCCAGGAAGACAAACGCCGGTGCCACAAAATGTGTGACCCAGCGCGTGAAGAACACGCCCGCCGTCGGTCCGCCAGCGGGTACGCCGGAAAACACGCGGACATGATCGATTGCCATCAGAATCATCACCACGCCACGCACGATATCGATCGAGCGAAGGCGATAACTCCGTTGGGTGTCGATACTGGGATGTGCGTTCGGAGCGGCAGCCGTGACCGTCATGGCCTCAAGCTGTTGTGAGCCACCGGCAATGGAAACCAATAGTCAGTAGACGGAGATAGACGTGCAGCGAACGGTATCTGAGGGTAACGGACGTGTACGTTCACGTTCGCGTTCACGTGTACGCATACGGTCCGCCTTTGTGCGTTAGCGAAAGCATTGCGACGCTGCCTGAATTGGGGGGACACCCCGTATAATCGTGAGGTTCGGGTCACGCAAACGCCATTTGTTTGCAGCTAAAACAATGCGCATATTGCGAATAGCCGAAATCCGCAATGAACCTGCCGACGCGGGCAACGTAATTCGATAAAGGTCAGTCTAAACAGTGGCGTTTGCAGGGGCACAGTAAATAAACCGATACGGCCTTCGCGATCGTCATAGCTGCGTCCAGAGCTGGAACTTTCAGAATTGGGTCGCGCTACCATTGCCCGTCCTTCACGTAATGATCTGAATGAATCGAAGGGCGCATCACCGTAATCGTTTCCAACTACCTGTACTGGAGTCGCAATGCTCCCCCTCCTGAATTGCGTCGTCCGGCCACGCACGCTCCTGCTGGTTGCGTTGTTACTCGCGATCGGCGGGAGTGTGGGGTCGCTGGCCGCGCAAACCGATGTGATCCGCGGACGCGTTACCAACCAGGAAGGGCAGCCCGTTGCGGGCGTGCGGGTCACGGCGACGTCGATCCCCGGTAACGTCACGCGGTCAGTGCAGACCAATGCGCAGGGGAATTTCCAGCTCGCGTTTCCGGGTGGTCCGGGCGACTACATCATGGGCTACGCGGCCTTCGGTTACGCGTATCGGCAGTTTCAGGTGAAGCGCCTGGCCGATGAGGATGTGCTGCTTGCGAATGCGCGGCTCTCGCCGATCCAGCTGGACTCGCTGGTAATTGTCGCGCAGCAGCAGCAGCGGGTGAATCGCAACCAGACCACACCGGATGTCAGCGGCACGGAGCGGGCGATTCCGCCCACCACGGTGCCTACCGAGTTAATGGGAGACCTGGCCGCGATGGCGGCGTCACTGCCCGGCGTCGTGCTCCTGCCGGGGTTGGATGGTGCGGCCGATGGTTTTTCGGTTCTTGGACTCGGTGCGGATCAGAACAGTACGACATTGAACGGGTTGGAGCTGGGTTCCAACGGCCTGCCGCGCGATGCCGCAATGTCCAGCTCGCTCTCGACATCGCCGTTCGATGTTTCCCGCGGTGGCTTCAGTGGCGGCAATCTAAATATTCGTTCTCAAGCGGGATCCAATTTCCGCACGCGCGGAGTCAGCTTCGCGTCGACCGCGCCGGCGGTGCAATGGGCCGATCGCGCGGCCCAGTCACTGGGCAATGAGAACACCTATCTGTCATTTGGCGGCAGGATGTCCGGTCCACTCAAGATGAACAAGGCATTCTACAATGTCTCGGCCGATGTCAGCCGCACAGCGCGCGACAACCAGACCCTGCTGAATACGGACGCGCTGGGACTCGAGACCGTGGGCGTATCGATGTACTCGGTGACGCGTTTTCTCGGTTTGCTGCGAGGGCAAGGCGTACCGACGACCATTGGCAATCCGCACTCGAACCGATTCGACGACAGCGGGCGGCTGTTTGGCAGCGTCGATTTCTCGCCGCCCAACTCGAACAGCGGCCAGTCCTTCGGCATCAACTTCAATGGCAGCTGGTCGCGGCAATTGCCTACCTCAGGCAGCGCGCTCATGCTCGAATCAGCGAGCGGTGACCGCACCAACTGGGGCGGCGGCGTGCAGGCGCGGCACAGTGGCTATCTGGGCATGCTGCTGACCGAGACTTCGGCGGGCGTGAACCTGTCGCGGCAGTACAGCAATCCGTTCATTGAATTGCCCAGTGGACGGGTGCGCGTGAATTCGGTCTTCGAGAACGGGTTGACCGGCCAGGTAGAGACCTTGACCTTCGGCGGCAACCAGAACCTGTTCAATTCATCCAGCTCCACGGTCGCTACTATTCAGAACACGCTGTCCTGGTTCGACAACGCGAACAAGCATCGGATCAAGCTATCCACCGAATTGCAGTATCGGGGCAGCTCGCAGAACCAGGCCTCGAACCTGCTCGGCTCATTCACATTCAACTCGCTGGCAGACCTCGAGGCCGGACATCCCGCTTCGTTCACCCGCACGTTGACTGCACTCGAGCGCAATTCCGGGCAGTTGGGTGGCGCGGTTTCGATTGGTGATTCCTATCGCCACTCCCCGGACCTGCAATTCCAGTTCGGGCTGAGACTCGACGGCAGCCGATCGACCACGACACCCGCCTACAATGCACTGGTCGAGTCGACTTTTGAGCGTCGTAACGATAGAGTGCCCTCACCGATCATGGTGAGCCCGCGCATCGGGTTCTCCTGGACGCTCGGCCAGGCGAACGACATTGCCGCGTTCACCGGCGCCGTGCGGGGCCCACGCGCAGTGGTTCGGGGCGGCATCGGCGTGTTTGCCAATGGATCGGCACTCGGTCAGATCAATAGTGCATTGACCAACACGGGCCTGCCCAGCGGCATTCAGCAGATCGTATGTGTCGGACCGGCGGTGCCAATTCCAGACTGGGATGCGTACCTCAACAATCAAGATGCGATTCCCGATCAGTGCGCGGATGGCTCCGGTGGTGGCTCCGTGTTTTCGAATGCATCACCAAACGTTACGCTGTTCGCCAAAGATTTCGCACCGCAGCGTACCGTGCGCAGCAACCTGTCCTGGGGCGGTGGCATCCTGGACGCGCGGTTCAACCTGAACGTCGAAGGCACGTATTCGCTGAACCTGAATCAGCAGCGGTCGCTGGACCTGAATTTCAATCCAGCACCGAGATTCACGCTATCGGATGGCCGGCCCGTATTCGTCGAAACCACCAGCATCGTTCCGACCACCGGCAGCATCGCCTCACGCGATGCCCGCGTTTCACAGTCGTTTGCGCGGGTGACTGAGTTGCGTAGTGACCTGCAGCAGCGCACCGCACAGCTCAGCCTGCGGCTGGCGCCAATCCCGCGCGCGCCGACCAGTTTCTCCTGGAACCTGGCGTACACGTACTCGCACATTCGCGATGAAGTGTCCGGCTTCTCCAGCACGGTGGGCGATCCACGGACCGTGGAATGGGTCAATTCGGCGCAGGGTCCGCATCAGATCAACTACAGCCTTCGGTATCGTTTCTTCAATGCGGTCAACCTCGGCCTGAGTGGTGCGTTCCGGTCGGGCAACGCGTTCACACCCAATGTTGCCGGTGACATCAATGGCGACGGCTACAACAACGATCGAGCGTTCATCTACGCGCCGACCGATACGGATCCGGTGCTCGCCGCGGAAATGCGGACGCTGCTGGACAACTCGCCGAATGCCACGCGCGAATGCCTCGAGAAGCAGCTCAATCGACTGGCCGAGCGGAACAGCTGCCGCGGGCCCTGGATCGCGCAGCTGAACAACCTGTCCATTTCCCTGGACCGCGCCAAGTTCCGCATGCCACAGCGGGGCGAGGTCAGCTTTACGCTGTCGAATCCGATGTATGCGGCAGACCTGCTGATCAACGGATCCACGGGTGCAAAGGGTTGGGGACAGCAGCGTTACCCCGACGCGGCACTGCTGTACGTACGCGGCTTCGACGCGCAGACCAGGCAGTACAAGTACGAGGTCAACCAGCGATTCGGCGCGACCGACGCGCGCTTCCAGACGGTAACCCAACCCGTACGGCTCACCGCCACGGTTCGCTTCGATCTCGGACCGACGCGTGAACGGCAAACCCTCTCACAGCAGCTCGCATCCGGACGGACCATGCCAGGTTCGCGTATGTCAGAGTCGATGTATCGGTCGATGGGAAGCGGCAACGTCTTCAATCCGATGTCGACCATTCTGCGCTCTCAGGACTCGCTGCGGCTGACCGCGTTGCAAGCAGACAGCATCGCATCGATGAACCGCCGATACACCTACCGCGCGGATTCATTGTGGACCCCGGTGGCCAGGCATTTCGCCACGTTGCCGGCCGAGTACGATTCGGATGCGGCGTACGATCGGTACATCGCCACCCGCCGCGCTCAGATCGACATGCTGAGTGAAATGGTAACCGCTGTGCGCCAGCTGTTGACGCCGGCGCAGCGCCGCAAACTGCCGGCGTCCGTGGTCAACTACCTGGATCCGCGTACGTTGGCCCTGGTCCGGAACGGGACCGGCATGTTTGTCACCGGCGCCGGTGGAGGACCGATCATGTTCGGCGGTAGCAGCGAGATGATGATGCATGAAATGGCCGTTATGGGCGGCGCAATGCCAGTGATCATGCGATGAAAAACCACACGTTCTTCCGCCGTCAGGCGTGGCTGGCTGCGCTGCTGCTGGTACCGTCGATCGCCAGAGCACAGGGTGATTCCACCCGCACCGCGTCGGTCGGACCGCCGATCCAGCGCATCTCGACCGCGTCCGCGCTCTCCACCGAGCAACTGGGCGTCATCACGAGTGTCCGTGAGCTGCCCAACGGGAATGTGCTGGTCAACGACGGCACCCGCCGTCGCCTGCTGCTGATGGACACGACGCTGAAGCTGGTGAACGTCGTGCTCGATTCGCTGTCCGAGGTCTCGAACACGTACGGCACGCGGCCCGGCGCACTGATTCCGTTCAGCGGCGATTCGACACTGTTCGTCGATCCCGCTTCCTATGCGATGGTCGTGCTCGATCCCGACGGGAAAATGGTGCGCGTGCGTTCGGTCTGGCGCGTGGAGGACGTGTTTTACCTGACCAGCACCACTTTCTACGGCGTTCCCGGTGTCGATTCAAAGGGACGCATCGTGTATCGCATCCGGGCTCAGCCCGCGCCGCCACTGACGCGACCGCCCGCTGGTATGCCCTGGTTTCCGACGCAACCGGACTCCGCGTTCGTTGTGGCGGTGAATCTGGAAACCCGGCGATTGGACACACTGGGCGTGATCCGCACACCCAAGGAGGAAATGGAAGTTCGGCAATCGCCCACCGGTGGCTGGAGCATCTCATCGGTATTCAACCCGTTGCCGGCATCGGATGACTGGGCGCTCCTGGCTGATTCGCGAGTCGCGTTCGTGCGCTGGCGTGACTACAGCATCGACTACCTGAACCCGGATGGCACCAAAACCAGTTCCGGCAAGTTGCCCTATGACTGGGTGCGCCTGACCGATGAGGACAAGGAACGTATGGTCGATTCCGTGAAGACCATGCTGACTCGCAACTCCTTGAACTCGTACGTGTCGAACATGATCCGCTGGGTCAACATGTACGGGAAGGATTTTCCGGCCAACTTCAAGGTACACGAAGGATACGTACCCAACCCGGGCATGCCGAAGGACTGGATCATGCCGCCCGGCGTGACCTTCCCGCCCAATTACATGTATGCGTGTGCACCAGGTCAGGAGCCGCCATCGCCGGCCGCCATGCAGGCGGCGATGCTGCAGGCGATGACTGCGGCAGGCGCGGCTCCGCCGACTCGCGGTGATGTTCCACCACCGGCCGGTGGCGCGACTCCGCCTCCCGCTGGCGGAGCGGCTCGACCGGCGGCCTGTTTCCCCGCGCCGGTCATGATGACCGGTGGTGTGGTACCGCAGCCACCCACGCTGCGGTTGCCCTCCATCATGTCGTGGCTGGATCTGCCGGATTACAAGCCCCCCATCACGACCGGTGCAGTGCGTGCCGAAGTGCAAGGCAACC
>JBBDWZ010000263.1:12197-12540 GCA_040902615.1 Gemmatimonadota bacterium
TCTGGATGGCAACGTCTGGATCCGCACCGTGCCGTCGAAGCCAACACCCGGTGGACCCGTGTACGACATCATCGATCCGAGTGGCAAACTGGTGAATCGCCTGCAGACTCCACCCGGCTACACGCTGGTAGGCTTCGGCAAAGGCAAGGTGGTCTACCTGTCAATGCGCGATGCCAGCGGCATTCACCTCGCGCGTGTTCGTCTGCGCTGAGGAGCTTTGAGCGAGGAGCGACGAGAAGTGATGAGCGAGGAGCGACTTGAAGTGATGAGCGAAGAGCGACGAGCGACGAGCAACTGCCCAGCGGGCACGCGCTGGTAGAACACTAATGCTACAAGAAAGGTT
>JBBDWZ010000264.1:0-12530 GCA_040902615.1 Gemmatimonadota bacterium
GCTCGACCAGATGAAGCAGCGCGTCGAGCCCACGGTCAGGAAGAAAGTTGTAAACGTTGATGGTCTCATGGGCAGATCCCAGCCGATCGACGCGGCCAATGCGCTGCATGAGCGTAACCGGATTCCAGGGCAGATCGTAACTGATGACGGTGGATGCGTCCTGCAGGTTCAGACCCTCGGACAACACATCAGTCGCGACCAGCACATCCAGCCGCATTCGCTCGTGCGGCAGACGCGCGCCGTTGGCGCGTGGTGCAAAACACTCGATCACGGTCGATCGGGCCGCCCGTTGGGTTCCTAGTCTCGCCTCGCTGCCGTGAACCAGGCCCACGCGCGAGTGCCGTAACAGATCGCGCCACACGTAAACTGCGGTATCGCGGTACTGCGTGAAGACGATGATGCCATTGTGCCGAGCAACCAGCGGTGATAGTGCGGCCAGCTTGGGATCGCCCAATGCGTCAGCGCCGCCGAGGGCACGCAGACACGCTTGCAACAGCCGAACATCAGTGGTTGCCGCCGCGTGTAGCTCAGCCGTGTTGCAACCGCGAGGCACGATTTCAGTCAGCAGGGCATCGAGGGTGAGCTGCGCATCCATCCCATCGCCAACGATCAGCGAGCGCAGACTCGCGGGCTTGATCCAGCGCTCCGCGCCAAGGGAGCCAAGCAGAAGCCGATTGATCTGCAATTGTCGCCGCACGCTCGAGGTGAAAGCGGCGATGCTCGATTCCAGTCGTTTCAGCAACTGCAATCGCATCAACTCGACAGCAGTCGGAATGCCAGAATTGCTGAACGCGGCAAAACTCAGCTGTCCCAATGCATTGTAAACAGTAGACCAGGCGGACCCATACGCGGCGACCAGGTCATACCGAATCGCGTTGGGTGGAGCACGAGTGGGAAACGCCAAGCCATGTTGGGTCGATCGGACGTGCTCACGGGAACGGCGCACCATTACGGCCTCGAGCACGCGCTGCACGGATTGCTGCGCTCGCGGGTCGGTGCCGGCGTGTTTGAACACAGTCCGCAGACTGCCTACGCCGAGATACGCGAAGTCGTGGTCAGCGGCAAATAGCGCAATCTGATGGTAGAGGTCTTCGAGTCGGTTGTTGACCGGTGTAGCCGAAAGCAGCAATACGCGGGCTGACCGCGTTACCTGCAAAAGCGACGCGTAACGACGAGTGCGCGGGTTCCGGAACGCGTGGGCCTCGTCGACTACCACAAGCGCGAAGTCGGTGTTCGAAGCGCGGCCAAAGCTGAGCGCGGTGTGCGTAAGAACCGCCACCGCGGCGCGCCGGTTGGCAGGCAATCGTTTGAGGTGGTGAAGCCAGTGTCGCCTCAACGCCGCCGGTATGACCAGCGCGACCGATTCGTCCCGCTGTAATGCGCGGTCGATGATTGCGAGCGCAACAAAGGTCTTGCCGAGTCCAACCGCATCGGCCAGGAGGGCTCCGCGCCGTTGCTCGAAGATCCGATCGAGACGTGAGACGGCATCGTGCTGGAAATCCGTGAGCGGCAGCGAGGTGGTTGACGGAGTGCGGTCCCCACCGAACCAGGCCTCGAGGATAACGAGAGCGGCCTGGCGCGGGCTTACTTCACGGCAGCGCATTCAAGCGCTTCGGCCAGCGTTTCCGCGATGACGGGCAGCACATCGTGGGATTGATCCCACAGAGCTTCGTATCGTTGGGATGCCCATTCGACCGCGGCCTCATCGCGAATCACGCAGGTGAGTGCTGCGGCGTTCGGCGGATAAGGCTGCTTGAAGTAGTGAGCACCGAGCACCAGCACGCTTTGTTTGCCACCCAGCCCGCGGTAGATGGAGAAATCCGGTAACCACAACTTCGCGCTGGCTGACCGCACGGAGAGCCGGCCCGATTCAGCAAAAGCGAGGAGACGCCGAAACTGCTCGGCGCGCAGTGAATCCAGCGAAAGCGATTGCGCGTCGGCAGCAAACGCCGCGTCGAAGCGGGCGAGCAGAAGCCGGCAGTGTTGCAGCCGGGCGAGCTCGCCGGCCTGCAGGTCCACGGCGGCCAACCGCACGTTGGCAATGGCGAGGTCGGCGGTTTGTGCCGCTCCGAGGAGGCGGCCCATCGTTTCACGCACCGATGGTGCGCGGGTTTCATCCAGCAATGTAATCATCGGTGAGCGGCTCCAAGCCAGTGGTCGTAGTCTACGAGTGCGGTACGCTGCTCTGGCGACAAGCCATAGGCGCAACACACCAGATCATCGAGTTCGATTTGTTCGGCGGCAGTGATGCGTCCGCGCTGGGTTGCGGTGCGCGCCAGCACGATCAACCGATCGGCCCGACTCTGCATCCAGGAGCGCGGCAATGGAATCTGCGCGATGGTCCAGCCGAAAAAGCGGAAGTGCGCGTCCTTGGCGCGTTCGGCCAACGCGCGCGCAAACGTGCGCACGGGCAGCGAGTTGAAGCAGGCGGACAAGAGATCAGCCGTGCGATCGTCGGGCGGCGTGATGTAGTAGACTGTGTTGAGCGCGATGAGCTCGCGGTCTTCGCCCCAGCGCCGGATCCGTGAAGGCAGCACGGCAGCTTCGAGCGTGGGTGCCAAATCCCGCCACGCGAGTTTTGGCCGGATGCTGTGATCACCCGCGCCGAAGACTGCACCAATCGGCTGACCGGCGTGCCAGCCGGTGCGGGCTTTCAACCGGGTTGTGTGTCTCTGGAGATAGCGCGCAGTGCGTTTGCCCGGCGCTACCGACATTCCCGATGACGCGTGCATCCAGATGATCGCGCGTTCGGTCTGGTAGCTCCATGCCCGCAGATCCGCGCCAGCAACTATGGGTTTCAATGACGATGCCTCGATCAATGCGCGATACGAGGTTCGTTTAGCTGCCGAAGGCGTGCGCGTGTAGCCCTGAGCCTTGATCCAGGCAAGATCGCCGAGCTTGGGCTCGACCTGATCGACCAGCATCACGTCATTGGCACCTGTGAACACGCCACGACGGATGGGCAGATCTGCGCGCTCAGCAATCACAGGTCCGGCCTCGCGCATACGCCGAATGGCGCACGCGACCTCAGGTGGCACCAGCAGCCAGGGCGAGAGCGGATCAGCCTGATCGAAACCCAACTCTTCCGGCCTCAGCTCGAACTCGAGTGGCGGAGCATGGCGCTGAAAACAGGAGATGCGGACCGGCCCACGAGTGGTAACAGCGGCGCACTTGATTGCGACGACGGCACCCGCGAATGCGTCGGCCTTGAAGATGGAGCGCTGATCCAGGCTGTGGTCTTCGATATGAATCAGCTCGGTTTCACGCAGCAGCATGCGGCGCGCGCTGCCTGCGTACATCGAGCGAAATGCCTTGGCCGGGATGAGCATGGCGAGCGCGCCGGCTGGCCGGAGCAACCGTAGCGCGCGCTCCAGAAACAGCAGCGACAGGTCAACCTGTGCTGCAGGCAGTCGTCTGCCTTTCAACCCGTTTCCATTCGCCGACGCGCCGCGGCACACCTGGTAGCGTTCCCGAACCACGCGTCCCAGCGCCGCTGGCCAGTGATGCGCGCGCACCCAGGGCGGATTCGAAAGCACCAGATCGAAGCCGCTCTGCGCGGCCTCCGGGAAATGCACGCCAAAACTGAAGAACGGCAATGACCGTTTTTCCCGAAGTGAAACGGCCAATTGGTCGAGGTCGGTCTGCCGGCGTTGCACTTCGCTCAGTCGGTTGCCTGCTTCTTCGGCGTTTCTCGTGCGATCGCCAAACAGGTCGACTTCCAGGGCAGTCGCATTCAGCTCGCGGGCAGTTCGATCGGCGATCTCACGCAGGCAACCCAGCCAGGCCCGGGCGAGCGCCAGCTCGTGCTGCTGCAGCTCGCGCGCGAGCGTTTGCCGGAGTGCAGGTTCCGCCGTTACATAACGACTCGAAGCAGGCTGTAGCGCGCGCAGTGCAGCGCGGACTTCGCTGTTGCCGGCAATGACTCGCGATGTGTCACCGGCGTGTACCGATGCGAAAGCGAGGTCCAGCGGGTCGACCAGTGAATCTCCCTGCCGGATCCGACGATCCAGATTGGGCAGCGGCTGCACGGTAGCTCCGTCATTTGCTGCGGGCAGCAGGCAAAGCCAGAGCCGCAGCGCGCAGAGCAGCGCCGCATCGTCCTGCAGGTCGACACCGTGAAGCGCGTTCTCGACCAGATCTCGTTTGAACTGTTCGGCCGGTCCGCCTTCGTAAACGGCACGTGCTTCCGCCACGCGATTCAGTGCGCCCAGCAGGAACGCGCCGGACCCGCACGCAGGATCCAGCACGCGCAGGTTTCGCAGTGCATTCACGGTCGGCCCGCGTTCTGCCATCAAGGCTTGCAGCGCGCGCACAACCAGGCGATCCACCACTTCGGGTGGCGTGAAGTAGGTACCGGTCTCGCCTCGCTGCGCTTCCGCCATCAACTCCTCGAAAACACGGCCCAGCATTTCCGGGTCGATACCGGCATCGGTCGTACGAGAAGCCGCAGCTTCCGAGACGTCCTGCGTGGTGAAGCGATAGCGCTGCAGCAGATCATCGAACGCAGAACGCACCGCACGATCCGGCAGATCCAGCGACAGATGTCTCCGCTCGAGCGCATGCCGGTCGAACAGTCCACCGTTCAAGTAGGGCAAACTGCCAAATTGCCGTGCAGCACCCGAACGCTGATCCGGCCTGCGATTCAGCACCCCAAAAAACAGCGCTTTGATGCGCGCCGTGTAGAACGACTGTCTGTGCGGCCGCGCCAGCCAGTTCCGCCACAACTGGTACATGTAGTCGGAATCACCGGTCAGGTGACCGCGGCGCTGCAGGAAATACAAAAACATCAGCCGGCAAAGAAACAGCAGAGCCAATTGCCTGCGGTCATTGTCGGCGGCGCGCGGCAGTCCTCTCCAGGAAACCGCGATCACATCGCGCTGCGCCCGGAAATCCAGAAAGAACCGACGTGTCATGCGTGAGCGGTCCAGCACACGCGCGTGACGCATCGCGAGTGCAAGCCCACCTTCACGTGCGACCGGCACCAGTTCACCCAGAGCCTCGAGATCCGAGGCGCGCAACCGTCCGCATTCAACAAACAGCAGCCGCAAGTCTTCGGACGCGCCAAACGAACCCAGCGCGACCTGGCCGAGTGAGGCATCCGTGAAAACGAAAAAAGACAGACGCGCCGGGTTGGCGTTGCGGATCCGCCGCGCGATCCGGCCGCACAATGCGGTCGAGACCTGCGGCACCTGGATTACAAGGGCCTGAAGTGCGTTCCGTTCGCCCGCCACGATCAGCCGGCCCGCGGCATCATCGGCTAGCGACTCGGGCCAGGATTCACGCGGCAGTTCCAGCCACTCGCGTCCAAAACCCAGTGCCCGCGTAAACGGGCGCAGGTTCTCGAGCGATGTAATGCCGCCGAGCAAATCGGAGAAGTTGTGCGCTGACACATGCACAACACTGCGATTTGCGCGGGGCACTCAAATGGCTGGATGGGACCAAATTGAAGATCTATATGTCGTAGCTGACGACCTGCAGCTCAGCGAGTCCGTGATCGAGCAGGTCAGCGCGGCCTTTGCCCTTAACCCAGAGCGTCCACCAGACCAGGTTCACCAGCGACGACATCTTGATGCGATGCAAAAGCGCATCGAGCGGCTCACGGTGATAGGCCTGCAGTGCCAACTCGAGGAAATCGGCATTCCAGTCTTCGACGAGGAACATGAAGTCGCGCGCGGGATCGCCGATCACGACATCGCCAAAGTCGATGACGCCGGTAAGGACAGAATCTTCGGGATCGTAGAGCACATGCGAAGGGTCAATGTCGCAGTGCAGAATGGCGGGTGTGTACTCCCACTCGGCGCCGCCATTGATGTAGCGGTTCATTGTATCATCCACTGCGGCCGCAATTGGTGCGGGCAGCAGCGGAGCCAATTCGGTTGCTGCCTGCTGGCGAAGTGGAATTGTCAGTTCTCTGGGTTGGTTCCGTTCGACACCGCAGCCGCTGACCGTCTCGATCGGTATCGAGTGCAGTGCCTGGATGAAACTGCCGACACCTCGCTTGAGTTGAAGATGTCGCGGAACAGCTTCCACGAACCGTCCGCCTGCTTCTTCCAGACCACGACATACTTGCCATTCTCGGTGACGACCGGGGCACCAGGCGCTTTGGGCTGAAAGGTCATCACGCTCGTGCCAGTCTCGATCGCTACGTCGCCTTTCACCAGCAGGTTGGTCATGGTGAGCTTGAAATCCTGTACGGTCACGGCGCCGAGGAAGTCACCGAGCGACTCTTGAATCTCGGCAACGCCGCTGGCGCCCGGCACGTTGGGCGGCATGGAAGGAGCGTTACCTGATGCCCGCCCTCACCCCACCCAGCCCAACATCCTGCCAGAACTGCGCGGGCAGCTTCCGCTCGCGCGGATAGATCTCATCCAGCGTTTCCGCGTTGTACACGCGGCCATTCTTTCGACGCAGCGTCTTCGCGTCGATCCGGTCATACTCCTCGTGAGTCAACACTGCTCGAATGTAAATCCTTCTCCGTGGCGGTCAAACAAAGGGCGAGGTTGACGCAAGGCCCGGAGGGGCCGATCAGGAGGTCTCCTGTTGGGCGGCCGCACCGTCACTGGATATCGCCGCCGTTGAAGGACCAAGCCGCGTTCCATCCATCAGTGTGATCACGCGGGCACGTAACGGAGCGGCGACCAGAGCGACCGCGATGGCACCGATGAACGTGCCCAGATCGGCGGGCAAGTGGAACCAGCGGGAAGCGGCGGCCGTGACCACGTTCTCCACCAGTGCAAACGTACCGACCAGGATAAGCCCCAGGATGGAGTAGAGCGATGTCTTTTTGATGATCAGTCGCGCATCGAAGGTTCCGGTGTAAAACACGGCAATGAATATCGACACGAGGATCACGAGCGGCGCTAACGAAGGCAGAATCATGTCGACCAGGAAACTGGTTAGCAGATGATCGAGCACGAACCACGAAACACCCTGGACAACGACGATCAAAGCAAAGACCGCGGATGCGCAGGTAAAACCCGCCATCAGCCATAGTCCTCGCTGCCTGTCCGCGTCCGAGGCCTTGCGGTAATTGTGCAGCATGGCCCGCACACCGAGAAAGAGAAACAGCGCATAGAACAGATATGCAGGTAGCATTGCCGCGACAAAGAGAACGGTCATCGCTCGGCTCGGAACGGGTACTGTCGACAGCGGAAGGAGAACGGCAGAACCGAGGGCGACCACGATCGTCGGGATCCAGATCTGACGTTGTGTCAGACGGGTTTGCCGGGCATCGCTCGGGAAAACAGTGGCGAACGAAAGAAACGCTCCCATTGCCAGAGTGAAGGCAACCCAGCGTCCGCCGGCGAGCAGTGCGGAACTCCATGAGAACGGCGGTGGCGGTGGCTCGTATCCGACGATGCGGAACTCCGCGGGCTGAAACGACCCCCACCAAAACGCAAGCAGCGCCAGAAACAATGCCAATCGCCGCGCGTCGGCGCGCGAGCCCGCGCGCCATCCCAACAAAACGGCCAGCAAAGCTGCAGCCGCAGCCGGCAACGCTTGGGAAAACAGATACGCAATGTATTGCTCCCGTCGCAGCCTTAGCAGTATGAAATCACCCCTCAGATCGCCCGAACTGTTCTCGTTGCCGGAAAATACAATGATTGGTCGCAGGGCACCGATAACCGCGGAGCTGTGCATTGCGATCTGAATCAGCGCGGCCGCCGCGATGACTACAACCGCCCACCTCAGCAACGTCACGCGTGACAGCTCGAGCGATCTGATCATAGTTCAACCGTCACCAGCGACTCAGGATGGGCGCTGTCGAATCGTGGTAGCTTATTGGGACACGACCGATGAACACCCGGGACAGTCGCGCGCCCCGGGTATCAACAAATCGCAAGAAAGAATAACTACCTTAATACCCCCCCCGCACCCACCCAGCCCGACATCCTGCCAGAATTGCGCGGGCAGCTCGCTGACATACCAATGTAGGAGGAACGGCAATTCAATCACCGGTGCAACCAGCCCGACACACACACTTAAGCGGTTTCAGCTCCTGACGACGGGGCCGAGGGGCGGCGACCCCGATGCCGAAACTGAGAATGCGACCGTTGCTCCCACGTTAACCGTCGTGTCCCGTGGCTGATTCCTGGTGACGGTGCCGGGGCAGGCATTCATGGACCACGGTCCCAGTCGCCACATCCAGCGCCGCGAACAACGTCGTCGTTCCATGCCGCTTGTAGTCGTAGGTTTGCGTTCGCCCTGCCTTTCTTCAGCGGCAGGCCCGGCTGCGTACGATCCAGTGCCTGGATTTGACTCTTTTCATCAAACGAGACAACGACAGCGCGCTCGGGCCTGTCCAGGTACAAACCGACCACATCGCGCAACTTCTGCACGAACCGCGGATTCGTCGACAGCTTGAAATAATCGATGCGGTGCGGTGCCAGACCATGGGCGCGCCACACGCGTGACACGTGTGACTGACTCACCTGCAGCTGGTCCGCCATCAGACGCGAGGTCCAGTGCGTGCCCACTGGAGGCGGATCTTCCTGAACGCGTCGGACGATCTCGGCGTCAATTTCAGACGCAATCTGCTTGGGCCGGCCCGAGCGCGGCTGATCCTCCACGATGGAACCCAATCCGAACTTCTGATAGCGGTCAAGCCAGAGCGTTACGGTGGGCCGCGACACCCCGCCGCCACGCCGCTGAAATCACGCGCTTTCGGCCGCCAGTGAGACAAGCCTTTATCGACCATTACCCTTCAGGCATACAGCGTCACCTTCGACGTTACGTAGATCAGCGCTGCTAATTACCGCTATCCAAGATCGCCGCAACTGAAAATCTGCAGTTCAGCGAGTCCGTGATCGAACAAGTCGTCGCGGCCCTGGCCTTTAACCCAGAGCGTCCACCAGACCAGGTTCAGCAGCGAGAACATCCTGATGCGGTGCATGAGCGCTTCGAGTGGCTCACGATGATAGGCTTGCAGTGCAAGCTCGAGGAAGTCGGGATTCCAGTCCTCGAGGAGAAAGATGAAATCGCGTGCGGGATCGCCGACAACGACATCACCGAAGTCGATGACGCCGGTGAGGACAGACTGCTCGGGATCGTAGAGCACATGTGAAGGGTCAATGTCGCAATGGAGAATGGCGGGCGTGTACTCCCACTCGGCGCCGCCCGTGATGTAGCGGTTCATTGTATCATCCAATGCGGCCGCAATTGGTGCGGGCAGCAGCGGAGCCAATTCGGTTGCTGCATGCTGGCGAAGTGGAATTGTCAGTTCTCTGGGTTGGTTCAGTTCGACACCGCAGCCGCTGACCCTCTCGATCGGAATCGAGTGCAGCGCCTGGATGAAACTGCCGACGCCGTGAGCGAGGGCGACTTGCGTTGTGCGCGGCATGGCGAGCCAGGACTCATACAGCTATTCCCTGCCGGGCACGCGACGGTGCACTGAAAACGCGGGCAGCTCATCGGTGTTGGGAGAAATGATCGAAGGCCGTGGTACATCGAGAGGCAACGCGGGAGCAATCAATGGAAGAAAGCAAGCTTCGCGCTGATGACTGGCAGCTGCATCCTGGTGGCGCGGCACGCGCACGACGTGATCACCGACTTGAAACGCGATCGAGAAATCGCCGGCGCCCAATATGCTGACGTCACCGTGAACGTCAGCGGGCAAAGCTGCGCGCACGATTGGCGCGAGTCCTTCCCAAAGCGAAGGGTCGGCTTGCCAGGGATGCACGCAACTACCCTAGCGGCCAGCCCGTCGTGTCGACATCATCCGGCCGGACCAGCACGATATCGCCAGGATCCGACGGATCGACCACACCGAGAACGAGGATCTGGCTTTCGAAACCGGCAACGCGGCGAGGGGGAAAGTTGACCACGGCGAGCACCATTGTATTCACGAGGCCCTCCGGGGTGTATCGGCGGGTCAGCTGCGCGCTGGATCGGAGCATGCCGATCGGCTCACCGAAATCAACCCAGATCTTGAATGCGGGCTTTTTGGCCGCCGGGAACGGCTCAACCCGGACGACGCGGCCCGCGCGGATGTCGAGCGCAGCGAATGCATCGAATGTGACTTCCGGCTTTCGGTCGCTCATCCCGCCACAAACGCATAGGTGATCCCGAACGCGATCCGCGATCCGCGATCCGCGATCCGCAATCCGCGCCTAAACCGGCAGCACAATCTGCTCCCGGTTAACAGCGGGAACCTCGTGACAACGGCGGCAGCGCGCCTCATACGATTCGAGGCCGCCTACCTGGATGGTCGGTCCCTCCGCTGGCGCGGGCAGTCCGTTGATCAATCGCTGGTTACGCGTGGCCAGCTGGCCGCATAACACGCAGATCGCATGAAGCTTGTCGATGACCTCGGCGATGGCGAGCAGCTGCGGGATCGGGCCGAACGGGTGGCCTCGAAAGTCCATGTCGGTCCCTGCGATGATGACGCGGACCCCACGATCTGCCAGGCTGGTCACGACATCGACCACCCCGTTGTCGAGAAACTGGACCTCATCGATCGCGACGACCTCGGTCTCCGGGCGCACGCACTCGGCCAGGTCAAAGGAGTTGGAGATGGGCTCGGCGATGATTTTGCCGCCGTCGTGGGACCCGACGGTCTGGATACCGCCGTACCGCTCATCGAGATGGGATTTGAAGACCTGGACCCGTTTTTTGGCGAGGGTCGCCCGGCGTACCCGCCGCATCAGCTCCTCGGATTTCCCGCTGAACATGACGCCGCAGACTACCTCGATCCAGCCCCCAGAACCGCCGTAATCCCTCATGGCGGCGGAGTTTACCCGCCCTGCCCCAACGTGTCCAGTGAGCGGGACAACTCTTGACCAGACCGTGAGTTAGGCGTTATCCTGCGAACGGAAACCCTCCCGGAGTCCGTCTCTCTTCCCGCGCCCGTACTTTTCCCAGGACAGCTGTGACCTCACGCCTCGACAGCGCATCCGGACCGTCGGCCTCCAAGCCGGCCCTGGCCACACGTGTGTCGTTGCTGCTGGACCTTTTGCGTGCTCCGACCTTTACGCTTGGGCTCGCGGCTGCGCTGGTTTTGCTGGCGCGGACGCCATTGCACATGCCCAACCCGACCTGGATCCTGCTGGTCTTCGTCGTGGTGGCAACGTACCAGTGGGGTCTGCGTGATGGACTGACCAGCGGCGCCGTGGTCCTGGTCTGCGCGCTGGTCTACTACTCCGAGCCGGGTCTCCTCTTCCGCTATTCCGCCGAAACGATCCGGTTGCTCATCTCGACGACGCTGGTCGCCGCCGCGCTGATCACAGTACTGGTCCGATCCAAGACGCAGATGAATCGTGCGTTCGAGGCCGAACACAAGGCGCACGGCCGGGTCATGAACATCCTGGAAAGCATCACGGACGGCTTCATTGCGATCGATCGCAGCTGGCTGTTCACCTATGTGAACGCCGAGGCCGAGAAACTGCTGGGCAAGAGCCGCGACGAGATGGTGGGCCGCAACGTCTGGGAAGTCATACCTGAAACCGAGGACTCGATCTTCCATCGCAACTACAGGAAGGCGATGGACCTGCGCCAGGCGACTACGTTCGAGGCGCGCTCGCTGATGGTGGACAAATTCTTCGAGGTGCATGCGTATCCGTCGGAGGAGGGTATCGCGGTCTATTTCCGCGACGTCACCGAGCAGCGCAAAGCGCGCGAGCGGCTGAAGGCCAGTGAAGAGCGGTACCGCGAGCTGGTCGAAAACGCGAACGACCTGCTCTACACACATGACCTGATGGGGAATTTCACTTCGGTGAACAACGCGTGTGTGACCGTGACCGGCTACACGCACGGCGAGCTGCTGACCAAGAACCTGGCAGACCTGGTCGCATCGGATCACCTGGATCGTGCCCGCCAGATGCTGTTGCAGAAGATTCAGGAAGGCGTCGGGGCAACGACCTACGAAATCGACATCGTGGCGCGCGATGGGCGGCGCGTACCGGTTGAAGTCAGCACGCGCTTGATCCTGGAGAATGGCAAGCCGCGCGGCGTTCAGGGCATCGCGCGTGACATATCAGAACGGAAACGCGCGGAAACCGCGCTCCGCAACATGTCGTTGACTGACCCGTTGACCGGGGTATACAACCGGCGCGGCGCAATCACGCTGGCGGACCAACAGCTCAAGGTTGCGCAGCGGCTTGGCCGCAACATGCTGCTGATCTACGCCGACCTGAACCACCTCAAGGTCATCAACGACACCTACGGCCACACCGCGGGTGACGTAGCGCTGGTCGAGATTGCCGAAGCTTTGCAGGAGACTTTCCGCGAGTCGGACATCATCGCGCGCATCGGCGGCGATGAGTTCGTGGTCCTGGCCATGGAGACAGCGGACAGCAGCGAGGAAGCGATTCGCCGCCGCGTGCTGGATGCGCTCGGCGCGCGCAACGCGATCAGCATGCGCCCTTACGACCTCTCGGTCAGCCTGGGTATCGCGCGCTTCGATCCGGAACGGGCACGCGGTTTCGAGGACCTGATGGGTGAAGCGGACCGGCGCATGTACGAAGACAAGAGAGTCACTCGGATCGGCGACCGCGGATAGAGTATGATTCGCGCGGTTCTGCTGGATGTGGATG
>JBBDWZ010000265.1:0-12492 GCA_040902615.1 Gemmatimonadota bacterium
TGGCGCGGTTCGTGTTCGGACGTGGCACGACGCGGCGGTTAGCGACGCCTAACGCCAGAGGTGTAAGCTGCAGGCGCCGCCAGCAGCTTCACGCTCGGACCAATATACGAGTTGTTGCCACCGACTTCACGCCGACACAACCCGCCTGTCAGCTTCACACCGTTGTTATGCGGCCGTCACTGAGGAAGCGGCCGCTGTCGAACTTGATCGCGATTCACAACCGTCAGTCGCCCCGTCAGTTGAATCTCTGTTTTGCCGAACAACTTCAGGAGCACGAGGGCAGGTTCGTCCGGCGAAACTGGAATCAACCGCATGTAGATAACGGCGGGCGGCGGTCTGTGACCTCGCCGAAAGATCAGCTCGCCAAAATCACGATCAAAGGTCCATAACAACCGCTGCTCGGATCGAGCGACTTCAAGCACTTCAAAATCTGGCATTCCAAGTTTGAGCTCGACCACCGACTTGATATCGAAACCCGCCCCGCGCAAGTGATGGACTGAGGCTAGCGGGACGTTTTCATCCGCGAGGATCGGCGTCACGCGGCGCCGAGATCCACCGGGAATACCGTGTCGTCTTGGAGAGTCTCAGCGGCGTATGCGAACACCGCTCGGAGAGAGTCCGGAGTGAGCTGCGGGTAATTCTCGAGGATTCGATCTTGGGTCCACCCCTCGGCGAACAATCCCAGAAGGAAATCAACCGCGAGGCGGGTACCCTTTACGACGGGTTTCCCGCCGAGAATCTGCGGATCGGAATGGATGTACTCACGCCAGGTCATGGCCAACTCGACGATTTAGGGCAGCGGAAAAATCTACAAGAGTCAGCGGCGTTCCGGGATGTCAGCGCTGCGCGCAGGCCGCATAACGCCATATCGACAGCACTGAATCAACGACAGAACCGGCCAAAACCGCAAGCTTTTGCGGCTCGATTTTCCGATGTTCCGCCCAGGCGCACCGTCCAGCAGCAAAATCGGTTACCTGCGCGATCTCGCAGGTAATCACCGGGTGGCCTCGCAGCTGAACCGACTAGTGGCCCCGGGGTTTGTCGGGAACTCGATCTCATCTGGCAACCGGATTAGGTTGCGCTACGCCGCAGGTATGGAACACGACGCGTTCGGTCACGACGTTACCTGCGAGCGGAGTATGGTATCGCAGAATCGACGGTACTGCTCACAAAGTATCCAGGGGGCTGCGCACGCCGCGGCCGCCGCGGTTGAGAACGTGCGTATAGATCATTGTGGTCGCCACATCCTTGTGACCGAGTAACTCCTGGACCGTGCGGATGTCATAGCTGCTTTCGAGGAGATGAGTCGCAAACGAGTGTCGATTATGCCGACCACGGGATTATGCCGACTCAAGTGGATGCTTGAGCCAACAAGAGAGGTGGATATCGAGCTCGCGCGGCTTGGCGAGTCGGCGCTCACAAGCAATCCGAAGCGAGGAAAGCGTGGGACAGAAAGACGTGCGCAGGGCAAAGTCGGCATAATCCCGTGGTCGGCATAATCCCGTGGTCGGCATAATGTCGGAAGGTGTGGCAGGTGGCACGGCGTATAATGCCGGCGCGGCGGACGGCATCGGTGACCGCGCGCTGGATCGCACTCTCATGCAGATGATCGCGAAAGATCTGGCCAGCGATTGAGTCGCGCCGCGTGCGCGAGGCCGGAAAGAGGTACTGCCAGGCCGGGTCACGAGCGGCCGCGGGGTGCTTTAGCGCGAGGGCGTGAGGCATTACCACGTATCCGCCACCGCCGGCGAGGTCACGTTGATGCTGCAATCGTACGTGCGCGACCTGGCGCTGGAGGTGGGCGTGCAGAGACTGCGGCATCATGGTAATGCGATCGTGTCCACCTTTGCCGGCGCGGACCAGTATCTCGGCGCGCTCAAGGTGAGCGCCTCGAGTGGCCGGCCGAGCACCTCGCGGTACCTGTTCCAGCAGCTTGACGTTGGGCATCATCGCAATGCGCGACAGGATCGAGGAGAATCCGTCGCAGTGCGATAGCCGGTTGAGTCAGCTGCTGGATCGAATCGGTCGATAGCCTGGCGACCCGAGCTGCTGGATCCAAGCGGTCGCGTGCTGGCGGTTCGCTACGATGTTGTGCGATTCAACGCATCGTCGATCACCGCCTGCATCGCATCTGAACTGCCCCAATCGGCCATCTCGGGATCGAGCCTGGCACCCGTGGCAATCAGCAAGCGCGCGACCGCGGCGTGATCGGCGCGCGGATTGCCACAGTTCACCGATCCGTGCGAGCACCAGCTGGGCGGTGTGCCATTGTAGGTCGCCTCGCGGGTGTCGATCAATGCGCGGCCGGCCGGATGTCGGAGGAGCGCAGTGACACAGTCGACCGATCCTTCCCACGCGGCGCAATGCAGCGCATTACCACCTCTCGGACCGGAGACACAGGGCACTGACGGATCGAAGCCCAGCTCGAGCAAGGCGCGCACAGAGTCGGTGAGTCCGAGCGCAGCCGCCAGGAAGATGTCCGCAGACGCGCCCCGCGATGAGATAACGCGCCAGGTTGTTGCGCGCTTCGGCGGGATCGGTGTCCAGCATCCACTGCGCCGGGGTCGAGCGGTGATCGATATCGCGCGCATCGGGGTCGGCGCCCGCGGCCAGCAATAGATCGACTACGCGCTCGGAGCGGGCAAAGTGCAGCGGAGTTTTGCCGTCGCCACCGCGTTCGTGCACGCGCGCGGGATCGTCGGCCAATATGCGAGCCAGCAGTTCGGGACGATCGAGATTTGCCGCTGTGCAGGCGTCGGGCACTGCACCGGCGGCGAGCAGTCGCTCCGCGACGGCACCACGCGCGCCGTGCAGCGGATGGAAACCACCCGCCCACCAGCTGCTGCGCCGGTTGGGATCGGCACCGAACTGCAGCAGCACATCGACCCGCTCGACATCGTCAGCGGATACGGCTACCAGCGCGGGTGAGTCGAAACCAAAGATCGGCTCATTGATAGCGGACCGCGCCGCTTCGTGTTGCTCGAGCACCCGCCCCAATGCGCTGGCATCGCGGCGCTGCACCGCCTTCCTGAATTGCTCGATCGGTGGCAGTGCTTCTAAGGTCAGTTGCTCGATGTGCTGCTTCAGCTCGCGCCAGCTGGCAAATCCGTACTCGCGCGCGAGGACAAACTGCGCATTGGCCAGGGATACCACCCGCTTGTCGGGCAGCTGAGCGCGGACCCGCGCGACCGCCTCGTGGTCGCCGCCGCGGAACGCGCGCAGCAGCTCCTTGGCCAGCTTCTTCTGCTGATTGAGATCGGGACTAGCGAGTAAGGTGCGGCGAGATGCGGACGACATGACGGCCTTCCTTCGTTATGGCCGGTGTCCGCGCAGCGGCCCGAAAGAGGTCGAAACCATCGGTCATTACAGTTTCAGGTGGGCGCAGCCCTCTCCGCGGACCGGTGGCATCCTGCACGCTCGCGAGGAACGTACAGCATCAGCGCGCCGCGGCAAGGATTACCTCTACGATGTCCGTCGGATCATGCAAAAAGAGGAGACCTGAGCGCCGGCTCTGGCCAGCAAAACCCTAGAAAGAGCGCGCAAGAATCCAGACTCCAAGCAATCCAATCACAGTCCCGATCACTTTGCGAAATCGCGCGGGAGACAACCCGAGCAGTATTCGCTCACCAAGCAGCGTGCCGACCAGAACGCCAACGGTTGCAACCAGCATCGGAGTGCGGTATTCGAGCAAGTCAGCACCAGCCCTCCACAGGTAGACCGGCGTGCGCGCGGCATCGACCAGTAATGCCGTAGCGGTTGCCGTGGCAACATACGCGACCGGTTTCAGCTGGAACGGCAACAGCGCGGCGGCGCGGAGTCCGCCCTGATTTCCTGCCAGTCCACCAAACAATCCCGACACGAAGCCCAGAACTCCGACCATCGGGCCTCTGGGTGACCAGCGCCTGGCCAAATCGCCGAGCGCGGCCGCGGCGGTAGCAAGCAGCAATAGTCCCAGCACAATGGCGAGCCCGCGTGCGGAGAACCGCGTGTAGAGCAGTGCACCGGCCAGGCCACCAAATGCGCTCAAGATTCCGAAGCTGCGTAGCACCCCGGTATCGACCGCGTGCCGCAGCCGCACCAGCCGAAGCGCGGTTGCGGCCGCATGCGGAATCGCCACGACGGCTACCGCAGTCGCCATCCCGAGTCGGAGCGCGAGCAGCGGTGTGAGCAGGCTGCCAATGCCGAACCCCGCAACCGCAGCGGTCGCGCCACTGAAAACAGCAACGGCAAACACCGCAATCAGGAACATGCTATCCTTGCGCCGGCTTGCGCGTGACCGCGAGCATGTGCGCGCTCATACCGATCATGGAAGGTTCGGTTTCAACCGCCTCGGCCACGAGCAGGAGGTCCGCTCGTCTGCGCGGGTCCGCCCAGCGCTCTTCGAAATCGCTGAATACCCAGCACGGACCCTCCAGACCGAACAGTCCTGCGAGATCGAGTCCGGCCGCGTTCACTTCCGCGACCAGCTCATCCGGCCGGTGAAAGTATGCGGTGGTAAACCAGCTTGTCCGATCGGTTGGATTGCGATGCTGCCCGTTCACCAGATCCTGTTTCACGATGTCATAGAATGCCGGATCCTGAAACAAGTCGCGTGAAAGTGCATCCAGCGCCGATGCCCAGCGCGAAATTGCCGCGGCGAAGAGAATGCCGCCTGGCTTGAGCACGCGCGCCGACTCGGACAATGCACGCACCCGCTCTTCCTTCGTCGTGAGATGGTACAACGGCCCCAGCAGCAGGATGAAATCAATCACACCATCCTCGACGGCAAGCGAACGTGCATCGCCCAGTGAGCAGGATGCCAGTTCTCGCGCGGCTGATGCGCTGCGCCGCTGCGCTTCGGTCAACAGCCGCAGAACCGGCTCCACCAGGTGCACTGTGTAACCGGCCTCGGCCAGCCAGATTGCGTACGCGCCAGCAGCACCGCCAACGTCCAGCACAGTCGCTGGCGGCGGTGGCGCAAAACGCATGAGCAGCTGCCGCGTGCGGAAAGACTCGAGCTGAGCCGCTCCGCCCTCCAGCCGGTCCTCTTCCGGTCTCCGCTCGTAATACGATCGAATGGCGGGATCGAGGGTTGGTACGTGCTGATCGGTCCGCATCGTTTTCCACTCCACAAAAAAAATCGGCGGTCTCCGCGAGGAAACCGCCGATTCGTAAATGCAGGTTTCTAATCGCTCAACAGGATGCGCAACGGTTGTTGTTCTTGGCACCAAGGCTTTCGAGCAGCTTGATGGTTTCCGGGTACGGCGTAATGCGCGATACCGGACCATTCGCCATGTCCACCGTGGTCTGACCGCGGCGGCTGACAACCATCACATCAGCACCCTTGGACACCAGGTACTTGATCAGCTCGTTGTCGCCACGTGCGGCTGCATGATGCAGCGCGGTGTAGCCATTCTCGTCGCGCAGGTTCACGTCGACACCAACTTCTTCGATCAGGAACTTCACGGCCGGCAGCCAGCCGTCCGGCGCATGCCGGTGTGAGTTGCCGGCGAAGCCTTCACCGTAGCCCACACCAGCGGCCGCGTGTAGCGGGAATACTGCCGGACCGCCCGGCTGTGCTGGCGGCAAACCTGACAGATCGGGACCGGCCGCACGTCCACCCGGGACTGGACCGCCACCGCCGCCGCCCTGACGTCCTCCGTCAGCCGGCGGACCACCCGCGCGGCCCGCGTCACCAGCCTGCGCCCGCGCACCAGCCTGCTGAGCCCGCGCACCAGCCTGCGCCTGCGCTCCAGCCTGCGCCTGTCCCGCTGCCGGTGCGCCGCCATCACCACGGCCCCCGCCATCACCACGGCCCCCGCCGCCGCCACGGCCCCCACGGGCTTGTACCACTCGAATCGTGGGCATGTTAGGATCCGCGCCGTGTTCCTTCAGCAACCGCATTGCGTCGATGTCCGTCGCATATGCAGCGCGCCAGAACGGTGATGCGCCAGGAACCGTTTCCAAACCGCAGTTGGCGTTACCGCAGCCGGTGTAGGTCATGTAGTAGAGGTGCTTGGAAAGGCGCGCGTTTGGATTGGCGCCTTTGCCCAGCAGTGCCTTCATGACTTCGAGGTAACTGGTCTTCTGATAGTCCACTGTAGTGGGCTGCGGAAAGCGGGTGCGATTGGCCCAACGGCGCTCGAGCACGGCATACAACGGCGTGGTACCGGCCTCGGCCGCAATGTTGGGATCCGCGCCCCGCTCGATGAGCAGCATGGCCGCATCGAATTGTCCGTTGACGGTGGCCATCAGGAGCGGTGTCGTCTGATCGGAACCGCTCGGCGCGTTGATGGTCGCGCCGCCGTCCAGAAGTGCTTGAATCGCTTCTACGCCGCCTTCACGAGCCGCGTGATGAAGCGCGCTCAACCCGCCCATCGCGTCGATCAGCCCAGCAGCCGGCGGCGGTTCATCCGGATCGCGTGCCCTGACCGCATCTCGCTCCGTCTGAACAGCAGCGGCGTTATCCGCGGCAGTTCCTTGCACCTTGCCACCGTAAACCTCGGCACGGGCTTTCTCGATTGCCGCCTGAATCTGTGCAGGTGTGTATACCGGTGTGTTGCTCTTCTGGAAACTGCCCTCCGGCCGGCCGCCCGCGTCCAGCAGAGGCAGGCCATTCCGAATCCTGGCCGCCGCCACCTGTGGGCTGTCCGGGAACAGGATCTCATTGCGGCGCCGGGTCAGTGCACCGTCGTTGGTTTGCTGATCGCGCAGCGTAACCACGCGAGTCGCCAGGTTGGGATCGGCGCCCTTCGACAGCAGCGCCTTGATCGCGGCCGCGTGATTGTATGCGGCGGCAAACACCAGCGGCGTCTGGCCCCACTCGCGCTCACGGGCATTCGCATCGGCGCCCCGCTCCAGCAGCGCGGTCACGACCTCCGGATTCCCGGCAGCCGCGGCCAGGTGCAGCGGCGTTACGCCACTGGTCGTGGTAGTTGCCTTCACATCGCCGCCTGCGCCGAGCAGCAGCTTCACCACCGGCGCACTGCCGGACTTGCTGGCCAGGTGCAGAGGTGTGTAGCTGCCGATACGAGTGGCTACGGCAACCTGCGCGCCGGCCTTGAGCAGCGCCTGCGCCATTTCCGGATTGCCGTGTTCGGCTGCCCAGTGCAGTGCGGTCATGCCGTCGCCCTGGGCCAGGTTCACGTCCGCCTTCTGCTTGATCAGCAGCTTCACGGTGGCCAGATCGTTACGCATGGCCGCGTTCGCAATCGGTGATTCCGGCATGTACACCATGCCGGTCACCAACGCCAAAGCGCAGAACGCGCTGATCAATTTCACACGCATGCGGGTTGTCATGCGTTTCTCCCTAGATCGATGTCAGCGGGAATTCGCCTGTGCTATCCCCGAACGTTTCCATGTCGGTATGACCCATCTTGTGCATCAGCGTGAGCATCACATTCGCCATCGGCGTGCCCTCGGGCGCCTTCAAATGCAGGTTGCCCTCGAGAATGCCGTTGCCTTTGCCCAGCAGAACTATGGGGCAGCGGCGATGGTTGTGCAGGTTGGCATCCGCCATCGGTGAGCCCCACATGACCACGGTCTGGTCGAGCAGGTTCTTCTCGCCGTCCATCGTGTTCTTCAAGCGATCCAGCAGGTGCGGCAGCATGCTGACGCGCCACTGACAGATCTTGTTGAACTCGAGAATCGCATCCTGGCGATTGCCGTGATGCGATGCCGGGTGGAACGACTTGTTGGAGCCGCTCTCCGGGAAGGTGCGGTTCGAGGCATCGCGACCGGTCTTGAACGACATCACGCGCGTCAGGTCGGATTCGAGAGCGAGCACCTGCAGATCGAACATCAGCTTGATGTGCTCTTCATACGAATCGGGCACGCCAGCCGGTGCTTCCGGCATCTGCCGCTCTTCACCACTCAAATTGCGGGCTTCGATCTGCTGAATGCGGCGCTCGATCTCGCGAATGTTCTCGAGATAGCGGTCCATCCACTGCCGATCGCTCGAGCCCAGCTGCGCCTTCATGAAGCCGACCTCGCCCACTATCCAATCCAGGATGCTGCGATTGGCCCGCCGCCGCGACAGCCGCTCTTCCGGCGTGCCGCCCACACCGAACATCATGTCGAATACAGCTCGCGGATCGCGAATCATGGGCAGCGGCTCGGTCGGCGATGCCCAGCTGATTGAATCGGTGTACGCGCAGGAGTAGTTGTAGGTGCAGCCGCCAGCCTGGTCGAGGTCTTCGATGCTGAACTGCATCGAGGGCAGCGCCGTCTCCTGGCCAAACCGGCGCGCATGGATCTGATCCATCGACGTGCCGACGTAGAGATCCGAGCCCTGCGTCTGCTTCGGATGGGCCTGAGTCAGCCACACGGCGCTGGAACGGAAGTGGTCACCACCGATCTCCGGCGAGTTCCACGCCTCCGCCATCCTGACGTCCGTGTTGCTGATGATCGTCATGTAGTCCTGATACGGCGCCAGCGGACTCAGCACGTTTTCAGGACGCAGCTTGAAGTCCTTGCCGATGTTTTCCGGCGCGAAGAGGTGCTGCGTGGCGCCCCACACGTTGCAGCCGGCCACACCGTGCACCTCCTCGATGCACAGCAGACGCGTCTTACCAGACGGGATCGCCGCGTTCTTGCCGAGCAGCGAACCTGCCGGCACCATCGCGTCCAGGAACGGCAGCGCGACGCTCGCGCCCACGCCACGCAGGAATGTCCGACGGGGGATATGCTTGCCCGTAATAAATCCCCTGCTCATATGAGATCCTCGCCAGTAAGTGTGGTCCAGCACCGAAATCAAAACCGAAAACGATAGCCGTTACCGTTCCCGTTAATTACCTGTTTCTAGCCAACCGCCCGCATGCCCTTCGTAATCGTAAATCGTGCTCGTAGTCGTGCTCGTTCTCGTCCGTTCAATTCGTTATTTCGTTCCCCTCGCCTCAGCCTCATCCGCCACGTCTTCGGCGCGCTTCATCCGGAACGACGGGCTCTTCACGACGCCGAGAATCAGGTCGTTGAGCCGGTAGTTGTTCTTTTCTGCATCCTTCACGATGCCGCGAATCACCGGCTGATCGTAATACTCGACGCGACGGCCCAGCGAATACGCCAGCAGGTTTCCGGTGAAGGTCCGCAGCAATGGTGCCGGCAGGCCGAGCAGCGCGTTAACCAGCTCCTCCGGTGTCGTGATCTTGGTGCCGTCGTAAAGCTCGCCGCGTGTGTCCAGCGGCATGCCGTTTTCGCGGTAACGCCACTTGCCGGTCACATCGAAATTGTCGAGTGCAAGACCGATCGGGTCCATGTACAGGTGACAGGATCGACAGGTCGGATTGCGGCGATGCTCTTCCATCCGCTCACGCGTCGTCATGATCTTGCCGCTCTTGGTCTCGGAGGTCTGCTCGAGATCCGGTACGCCGGGCGGGGGCGGGGGCGGCGGCGTTCCCAGCAGCACTTCCATCACCCATTTGCCGCGCAGTACCGGCGAAGTGCGGTTACCCAGCGAGGTCTGGACCAGCACACTGCCATGGCCGAAAATCCCGCGGCGCGTGTTGTCCGGATAGGTGACTTTCTGGAAGCTCGTGCCCAGCACACCCGGAATGCCATAATGCCGGGCCAGCCGTTCGTTCACGAACGTGTAGTCGGCATTGAAGAGCTCGAACACGCTGCGGTTTTCACGAACGACGTTGTAGAAGAACAGCTCGGTCTCGCGGCGCATGGCCTCCGCGAGATTTCGATCGTAGTTGGGGAACCAGAACGCGTCGGGATTCACCTTGTCGAGGTCCTGGAGCCGCAGCCACTGTGCGCCGAACCGGGTGGCCAGTGCTTCGGCGCGTGGATCCGCGAGCATGCGGCGAGCCTGCTTCTCGAGCGTCTTGGTGTTCGAGAGTTTGCCCTTGGCGGCGACGTCGAGCAGCTCCTGGTCCGGAACCGTGCCCCAGAGGAAGAACGAAAGGCGCGACGCCAGATCCAGATCGGCCAGCCGATAGTTCTCACCATCTTTTACGTTTTCGGGAGCGCGCTCAGCCCGGAAAATGAAATACGGGCTGGCCAGAATCGCTCTGAGCGTGGCACCCACGCCCCCCTCGAAATCGGCGCCTGCCTTCACCGCTTCGTCGTAGAAGGCCATCAAGCCCTGCAGGTCACGATCGGTCAGAGGCCGGCGATACGCTTCACTGCCCAGTCGCTTGACGATGCCCTGGGCACAAGCGCGCTCTTTGCCGGCCTCCGGCAGGCACGAGAAGATCTCACGCCGGCTCGCCGTCTCCGATACGCCCGTCGCATCGAACGGGCCCGCAATGATGAGATCATTCAGGTGCGGCAGCGACGTCGTCCCTGCGCCGCTGTTGCCGCTGCCCGCCTGGGTCCAGTCGTGCGGACGAATCAGATCCTCGAACGGACCTTCGAGCCGCTTGACGAACGCTGCCGAGACGCGGCGCTGACCAGCCTTCACGAAGACCGAGTCGGTCTTCATGGGTACGCCACGCTCGTAGTGCAGCAGGGCGAGCCGTTCACCATCCACGGAAAAATCGATGTCTTCCTGCCGGGACCCGTTGCCCAGTACCACCGTGACCTGGAAAACGTATTTCGCATCAGCGGGGAAGCTGTGCGTCGACACGATCCCGCCACGTGTGCCATAGGGCGCGCCGGCAATGTGATCGCGGGGCCCTTGGGAGACGAACTCCGAATTGCTGTAAGTGGCGGCCGTGGGCTGAGCCTTCGCGTCACCAATCGCCAGCTTGCTGATGTCGGTAGCCGCGTTCAGGTACGCGTCGAGCAGTGTAGGCGAAAGTGATTGAACGTCGGCAATGTTGTCGAAGTTTGCGCTCATCTGGTCGGCCGGCAGCCAGCGCTCTGCATCGACTTCGACTTGCAGCAACTGGCGAATCGCACGCTCATACTCCGCACGATTCAGACGCTGGACCGAGCGTATGCCCGGATTCGGACGCGCCGCCCACGACTTGTCCATCACACTCTCGAGCGTCTCCGCGAGCTGCTGCAGCGTGTCACCACCAGGACGCTTCTGGCCAGGCGGCGGCATCATCTTCGCCCGCAGCTTGTGAATCATCATCTCCGCCGCCTCGCCCCGATCGGACGCAGCCGCAACGTCGAAGCCTTCGAGCGAGAGGTTACCCGCTCTTGCTTTGCTGTTGTGGCAGGTCTGACAATACTTCTGCACGACTTCCGTCAACGCCGCCGGCGTCAGCATTTCTCGTGGAGTCCGAATGGTGCGAACGGCATGCGTGAATGGCGAGCTTGCCGCGATCACTGGCTTCGGCACGGGCACACCCGTGCGAGCCAGACTGCTGTTCGCAGTCTGTCCGACGATTGCGATCAATACGCCTGCAAGTCCCGCGGTGACGACGAGTGTCTTCATTTGCCTGCGACCAACCTCTCACGGATGTTCTACACAGTGCTGCGATGCTTACAACGGGGACTGCCTGTCACGAAGCCAAACGGCTTCTCGGTCCGAAGATTTGGGAAGGGCTATCCAGCCATACGCGCGCGTGTAAAGCCGGCACGCGAACATTGCCCAAACCGTCGAGACAAGTCAAGCTCTTCCTGCACATTGATTTCCGAGGTTGAATTGGCAAACGAACATGTGGCAAATGCGCAGCAGTCAGGCCGCCGAAAACAGCCCGATGATCGATCGGCTGACCCCGGTGGCGCGAATCCAGATATCCCCAACTGTTTCGGAGCAGAATTGACGAAATTTGCGACATTGAGCGTCCTCGCCGCGACCGTGTTCGGCACCTCTGTCGGGCCATTGGCTGCACAACGTGCGCCGGAAGCGCGAGTCGTGCCGATCCAGGTTACGGGGGAGGCCTCGAGTCGGTTTTCGCTGGTGATCCTGGGCGATGGCTACACGGCAGCCGAGCAGTCGCGTTTCCGGGCGCAGGTCGAAAAACACCTGAATATCCTGTGGAGTCTCGAGCCGTTCCGGAGTTATCGGAATTACATCAACGTTTACATGGTCGAGATCGATTCTGAGGAATCTGGAGTGACCTGCGACCCGGCCCATCGGCAGCCGCGGCAGACGCCTCTGCGGATGCAGTTCGGGGGTGGTTGCCAGAATCCGAACGCGCGGGGCATCACGGGCGACCAGGAGGCGGCGCGCCGGTTTGCGCGGCTGGCGACGCCGGACTATGACCAGGTGTTAGTGATAACGAATACCGAAACATACGGTGGAATAGGTGGCGGCATTGCAACGACGTCGGGTGGTAATTCGCTCGGACCGTATATCACGCCGCACGAGCTGGGACATTCGTTGGGCCGTCTGCAGGACGAGTACACGTACAGTGCCCGGGGCGTAGCGGGTCCGGCATACACACGCGGGGAGCCCAATTCGATCCATCATACGCAGCTGACGGAAGAACAGATGCGGACGCAGCAGGCGAAGTGGTGGCGCTGGCTGGGTGAGCCAAGTGAATCGGGAGGGTTGATCGGGCGTTACGAGGGTGGTCAATCGAGCGTTTCGGGCATTTGGCGGCCGAGCAAGCACTCGATGATGATTTCTCTGGGCTATTACTTCGACCAGGTGAGTCTGGAGCGAATGGCCCAGCG
>JBBDWZ010000266.1:0-12477 GCA_040902615.1 Gemmatimonadota bacterium
CGAGCCATCGAACTGTCGCCCAGCAACTCCAATGCGGAACGCGTGCTCGCCTACCTGACCAGCCTGCGCGGCCCGGGTAGCGAGGTAGAGTTTCACCTCGAGCGGGCCCGCGAATTGGACCCGCTTTCAACCGGTTTACTGGAGTGGCTCGCACGCGTCGAAATGGGGCTTAACCGTTTCGACCGCGTGCAGGATCTTGCCCGGCAAGTACTCGAGATCAATCCCGCACACGCGTTGGGATTCCGCTGGCTGGGCGATGCATTGCTGACCCAGGGCAACGCAACGGAGGCATTGAAGACATTCGAAAGCGGATTGAAGGTGGACAGCTCGTACACGCGATTGCTCAACGGTAAGGCGCGCGCGCTGGCTGCGCTGGGCCGACCGGCGGAAGCGCGGGCCATCGCAGCGCGGCTGGGGCGCGAAGCGACGTCTCGTTACGTACGCGCGGAGGAGATCGCGGGCATTTACGCCGCGCTGGGTGACCGCGACCGCGCGTTTCACTGGTTGGACCGTGCGTATCAGGATCGTTCGGCTGGCATGAACTGGCTGCAGCATTACCCTATGTATGATCCGCTGCGCTCCGATCCGCGCTTCACGGAGCTGCTGCGCAAAGCCAATCTGCCCGTGCCGTCCAAACTCCGCTGAAGCGAGCGGATTACAAATGACTCTACCTCGGCACAGGGTGATTACACACCTCGCGATCGCGTTGTCGCTCATCTGTGCTCCGCGGCTGTTACTGGCCCAGCAAGCCGGGGGCGTTACTTCCGGCTTTGACGCACCGAAACGCTTATTTTGGAATTAACAACACGGCAGGTTCGCCGCCGGGCGGCGTCTGGGTGCGGAAGCGTTTGACGAGTCTCTGCTAACTCTGCGGTCTCTGCGTGAAACGGCTGGAGTCTTCCTCACGCGGCTTGCCGGCGAGGGTACGGTGGAACCATTCACCTTCGAACGGTACGATGTCCGGGTGCGATATACCCAACACATCGAAGCCCTTCCGCTCTCACGCACCTGGTTCTCCCGCACCCTCGCCAAATCTGGTTTATTCACTTCAACTGCGCGGCGGCTCGTGCTGAACGCCCAAGCCACCAATTGGCATGCGCACCGCGTCGATGGCAGGTCCTCATGAGCGAGTCCATGCTGGCACTCATGAGAGACCCACCCCTGGACACAGCTGACCGGTTCGGCATCACGAAATCGATGCAGTGCGCAAACTTTTGATCACGCTGAAGCTGTAGTGGTGCCATGCAATGCGACTGACAGCGTGATCCTTCTATTCCTGAAGTGCTTCGGTTGTCTCGAATGTGGCTGTCATGTTCACAAACTGAACGATGGCGCGCAAAGTTCCACCCGGATTGCCGAGCGTGCGCGGCGCGGCGCGCACGACATCGTTTCTGAGTTTCTTCCAGTTTCATCGCTCGTCGCGCTGACGCCACAACGGACGTTGGCCTGAATCCAATTCCTGATGCAGTCGCGCCACGAACGCTGATGCAGTGGGCATCCATACCCGATCCATTACGGCCACTTCAGGACCGCACGACTGCACACCGCGGTGCACTATTCCTAAACTCAAGCCGCCTCCGACCATACGGAGTTATCAACCCGGTGCTTTCGCGCCGGCAGAACCCTTCTCGGGGCGCCAGCATTGGTTGCGCTCGCCGGTGATGGATTGGCAGAGCGCATGCCAGATCACTTTCGTACGATGGTTTCGGTCTCGCTGCGGTGGCGATGGCGGGGGCGGCGCGGGTTTCCATTCCTGCGGTTGCGTTTGTGTCCGTCGGTCCCGCATCATCCGGACACTCTGATCCCGTCTGGAGCTCTTCACTATGCACTTTCGATCGCTGACCTGGTCCGTGCTGCTCACTGCCGCGTGTGCGAGCGGTGGAATGCCCGCGTCCGAGGAAGAATTGACGGCACGTGCGCGTGCGATTCACGAGCGCGTGATAACGATGGACACGCATGACGACATTCCGGGCACGTTCGGCACGGCCGGCTACAACGCGTGCAACGAGCTGAGCCGGCAGGTCGACATCCCGAAGATGCGGCGGGGCGGACTCGATGTGGCGTTCTTCATTGTCTTCGTTGGGCAGGGGGACCGCACGGCGGAAGGCAACGAGCGGGCCAAACAGGCGGCGCTGACCAAGTTCACTGGCATACACGCGCTGGCTGAACAGCAGTGCCCGGACCAGATCCAGATCGCATACACGCCCGATGAGGTCGAGCGGATCGCCCGCACCGGGAAGCTGGTTACCGTGATCGGGATCGAGAACGGCTATGTGATCGGTCGCGATCTCTCGCTGATCAAGCGCTACTACGATCTGGGCGGCCGCTACCTGACCCTCGCGCATACCACGCACAACGACATCTCCGATTCATCCAACCCGCCGCAGCCGGAGCACAACGGCATCAGCGATTTCGGTGAACAGGTCGTTGCCGAGATGAACCGCGTTGGCATGATGGTGGATGTTTCACACATTTCCAAGGCAGCGATGCTCGAGGCGATCAAGGTGTCAAAAGCGCCCGTGATCGGATCGCATTCGAGTACGCGCGCCTTTGCCGATGTGGCACGCAACATGGATGACGAACAGTTGCGCGCGTTGAAGGCAAATGGCGGCGTGGTTCAGATCGTTGCATTGGACAACTACGTGAAAGTCATGCCGCTCGAGCGTCAGACCGCGATCAACGCACTGCGCACCGAGTTTGGCATACCCACCGGACGGGGTGGCCGCGGTGGCGGTGGCCGCGCGGGTGGCGGTGGCGGTCGCGGCGGCAATCCACTCGACAGCCTGTCGGCGGAGCGGCGTACGGAGTACAACCGCCGCCTGGCCGAGATCGAATCACGCTACCCTTCCGCCAACGTCCAGGACTTCGTTAACCACATTGATCACGCAGTCAAGCTGATCGGCGTCGACCACGTCGGTATCAGCTCCGACTTCGACGGTGGCGGCGGCATTCAGGGCTGGAACAATGCGGCTGAAACCTTCAATGTGACGCTGGAACTGGTGCGCCGAGGCTATACCGAAGAACAAATCGCGAAGCTCTGGGGCGGTAACCTGCTGCGAGTCTGGCGGGAGGTCGATCGCGTCGCTCGCAGGCTGCAGAACGCAACCGATCGTTAGCGCAGCCCGGGGCCTCCCGTAGTCGAACGTCCCGGGATAAACGCAGATGCGTGACGACTCAGATAGTTGGCGATCCTTTCGCGGGTATTGCGCCGGATCCGCTTGATCCGGCCGCTACGCAGGTTCTGAATAGTCTGGCCATCCAGACCACAGATCCGCGCGACCGCACTCGCCGGTAACGCCTGAATCGCCTGAAGAAAACTGGACATCAGCTCCACATCGGAGTCATGATCGGCCAGCCGTTGTTCCGCGCTGATGAACGCGATGTCGATCTTCCGTCCGATCCTCACTCGAAAACCTGTTCTTCTACCTGATCGACACGACTCGGTATGCGCAGCACAAATGTGCTGCCTGAGCCGAGCTTGCTGGTAACCGTCAGGTCGCCGCCCAGCGACCGCGCCAAACCCCACCTCACCGTCAGGCCAAGACCAACACCATCCTCCAGACCCGCAACTCGCTCGGCCCGCCAGAATGGATCAAACACCCGATCGATGACATCGCCGGGAATGCCGATTCCGGTATCAGAGACTTCAATCGTGAAACCATCCTCATCCGACGCGACCGCAACTCCGATCCTGCCCGCCCGCGTGAACTTGATCGCGTTCCACATCAGGTTGATCAGGATTTGCCGAACCCGCGTAGCATCCGTGTACACGGTCACACTTTCACGGCGGTGCACATACAGCTCGAGGCCCTTCTGTTCGATCGCCGGATGGATCATCGACACCACATCATCAACCAGCAAGTGGAGAGAACAACGCTCCCTTCCAGCGCGTTGCCCCGTACTCTCCAGCTTGGCATACCGCATAATCTCATTGACCAGCTGCAACTGATGCAGCGTCGATGCCCGGATTCGGTCGACGTGGTATCGCGTCGTCGCCGATAACGGCTCCGGAATGCCCGCCAGCAGCAGCTCGGTATACCCCATGATCGAGTTCAGCGGCGTGCGCAGCTCGTGTGAAACCAGCGCCAGGAAATCGGTCTTGGTTCGATTCTCGTGCTCGAGTTCCTGAACGCGACGGGCCAGAACCTCACGTTCGTCCAGACTCGCGCTGGTCACCGGTATCGGTTCGGCTGTGGGCCGCTTCGTTTGCTGCATTCGAAGTTTTTTGGACAGGTTACGCAGGTTCTTGCGGAGCTGCCTAAGAATATTTATCGCCCGCGGATTTGGCGCAAGTGTATATAACACAGCGAGTTACATAGGTACGATAACGTACAATCGTCGTGCGCTTTCGTACACATTTCGGGCAGCGGACCCGGTCGAGCGACACCACGTTTCGATGCTTTTCGGGTTACTGTGTTACTTTCCAACTACACACAACACGAGAACTGGCGACGAAACTTTGCGTCGCGAGCCTTTGGCCCCAGGCAGTTATGCAGTTTGGCTCGCTTCGCAATCGTATCATCACGTCCCTGCCCTCCGATCAGCGCGAGCGTATCCTCGCTTTGGCCGAACCGCTGATTCTCAAAAAGCACATGGTGCTGTTCGACGTAGACGAACCGATCACTTCCGTCTATTTCGTGGAGGATGGTGTTTGCTCGCTGGTGAGTGTGCTTTCCGATGGCTCCGCGGTAGAGAGTGCCACGATCGGGTATGAAGGTGTAATCGGACTGCCGGTGTTTCTCGGAGCCGTGTCCATGTCGGCGCAGGCGTTCATGCAGGTCGCAGGATTCGGCTATCGGCTTTCGGTTCCGGATTTTCAGGCAGAAGTGGAGCGCAGTCCCGAGCTTCGGGCGGCATTGAATCGTTACACCCAGGCGCTGATCATGCTGGTTTCGCAGACCTCCGCGTGCAATCGACGGCATTCGATCGAAGAGCGTTGCGCGCGCTGGTTGCTGCTCACGCACGATCGGGTCACTGGCGACTCGTTCGAGCTGACCCAGAAGTTTTTTGCTCTGATGCTGGGCGTACGGCGCGCCACGGTCACGGTCGCGGCCGGGAAGCTGCAGAAAGCCAGCCTGATTCGATACGAGCGAGGCGTGATCACAGTGCTGGATCGCGCGGCACTCGAAGCTGCATCGTGTGAATGCTACGCGATCGTGCGGAACGAGTTTGCCCGCTTGCAGGGTGGCACACCGGTCGCCAATCCGATGGCTGGCGTGAGCGTATCCGAAGATGGTCGGAGCACGGTAGCCGACGCTGCTGCATCCGGCAGGGGTAGATCCGACCGTGTCTTTTCGCCCAGCTCGGCCCGCTGGAAATAGGAATTCAACCACCTTGACCGAGACACGATCGGTCCATAACGAGCCCGCCAGTTGACGGGATCATGGTGGCCTCCCTCCATTACTGATGACCCGAATCAGTAGTGTCTCCAAACACAGCCCGATGAACCGTCGCATTTTGATGGTCGGCGCCGCGCTGGGAATCCTGGCGAGTGCCTGCACATCCGAGGCGCAGCCGACCGATGAGCGGGCCGGCATTCGCATCGCGGTGGTCACGCATGGGCAGTCGGCCGATCCGTTCTGGTCGGTTGTCGCCAATGGTGTCCGGGATGCGGCCGCCGATCTGGGTGTGCGAGCCGATTACCAGGCGCCCACGCGCTTCGATCCGATCGAGATGAGTCAGCGCATCGAAGCCATCATTGCAGCGAAGCCGAGCGGCCTGGTGGTTTCGATTCCGGATGCAGCGGCCTTGTCCGCTGTAATCAAGCGCGCGGTCGCTGCCGGCATACCAGTGATCTCGATCAATTCCGGTGCGGACGTCGCGGCCTCGCTGGGCGTGCTCGTGCACGTCGGTCAATCGGAGTACGAAGCGGGCGTCGCTGCGGGTGAACGGATGGCGGCCGCGGGCGCGCAACACGCACTTTGTGTGAACCAGGAAATCGGCAATGCCGGGTTGGATCAACGTTGCCGCGGCTTCGGCGACGCGCTTGCACGCGCGGGCAAGACCAGCAAAGTGCTCGGCGTCGAGCTGGCCAACCCGGATGATGCACGGCAGCGAATCGCTGGTGCCTTCCGCGCGGATCCCGGTCTCGATGCGATGCTGACGCTCGGACCGACCGGTGCTGAGCCGGCACTGGGCGCGCTGCAGCAACTCGACAGTGCGCGCAGCATCCGCTTTGCGACCTTCGATCTATCGCCCCGCGTGCTCGAGGCGGTTCGCGATGGGCGAATGCTGTTCGCGGTCGACCAACAGCAGTACCTGCAAGGCTATCTGCCCATCGTTCTGCTGACCAAGTATGTCGAGACGCTCGCGCTTCCGGGCGGTGGCAAAGTCATCGCAACCGGACCAGGTTTTGTTACCAGAGAAACCGCTGCCCGCGTAATCGACCTCTCCGCGCGTGGCATTCGCTGAAGCGGTTGGACCCCGCCGTTTCCTGACGGAGCTGCCCGCGCTCGGCGGAGCGCTCATCATCTGGTCACTCTTCGCGATTCTGGCGGGCCCGGCCTTCATGGGCGCGCAGGGGGCAGCTGCCTACCTCAACGCCGCAGCACCACTCGGCATCATCGCCGTGGTCGTTTCATTGCTGATGATCGGCGGCGAATTCGATTTGTCGGTTGGATCGACCATTGGCCTGTGTGGCATGGCGCTCATGCTGCTGGTTGGCCAGGCCGGCTGGCCGTTCTGGGCAGCGCTCCCGGTCATCTTCGCCCTGGCCGGTGCTGTTGGATTCATCAACGGCTGGCTGGTGGTGAAGACCGGCCTGCCTTCCTTCCTGGTAACGCTGGCCATGTTGTTCGTCGGCCGCGGACTCACCATCGCCGGGACCCGCCGCCTGGCGGGCCGCACGCAGTTGGGCGGACTTGGCGTACGCGATGGATCGTTAGCGCATACACTCTTCGGCAGCGACCTGCCCGGCGGACTGCACGTAACCACAGCGTGGTGGATCGGCCTTGTCATCATCGCGGGCTGGTGCCTGCAGCGCTCTCGCTTCGGCAACTGGGTATTTGCCGTGGGCGGCCACGCCGATGCCGCGCGCAATGCCGGCGTACCGGTGGCGCGCGTGAAAATCACGCTCTTCATGGCGACGGCAATGGCGGCCGCGCTCGTAGCTCTGCTGCAAGCCGTGCGCTACGATGGCGCGGATGCGTTGCGCGGTGAAGCCATGGAATTTCGCGCGATCGTTGCCGTCGTGATCGGTGGTACACTGCTGACCGGCGGCTACGGCACCGTATTGGGCGCGGCACTGGGCGCCCTGATCTTCGGCATGGTCCAGCAGGGCATCGTGCTGACCGGCACCGATGCGGACTGGTTCCAGGTACTGCTGGGCGTGCTGCTGCTGGTGGCCGTGCTCGCCAACCATTCGCTGCGCAAACGACTGTTGGGAACAGCGTGAAACCGCCCATCCTCGAGGCTCGTGAATTGTCGGTCGGCTACGGCGCGGTGCGTGCCCTCGAGCGGGTCTCGATCGATTTGCATGCAGGCAGTGTCACCTGTGTCATGGGTGAAAACGGCGCCGGCAAGTCGACCTTGATTCGCGTACTGTCCGGCGTCATCCAGCCGACGGCGGGGCAGCTTCTCCTCGATGGCGGTGCAGTTCGATTTGCCGATCCACGCGCGGCACGCAAAGCCGGCGTAGTTACCGTCTATCAGGACCTGGCCCTGGTTCCGTTGCTCAGCGTCTGGCGCAATTTCGTGCTCGGCGCTGAACCACTGCGCGGCCGCTGGCTGCAGCGTCTCGATGTCGCCGCCGCTCGGGCTGCCGCAGAGGCGCAGCTCGCGCATTTCGAGATTCGAGTCGATGTGAATCGGCCGGTGGCCCGCCTGTCCGGCGGAGAGCGGCAAGCTGTCGCGATCGCGCGGGCCGTACACACCGGTGCTCGCGTCCTCATTCTGGATGAGCCGACTGCAGCGCTCGCAGTGGCTCAGGCTGATCGCGTACTGACTACGATTGCCGCCGTGCGCGATCGTGGCGTCGCCGTCCTGCTGGTCACGCACAATCCACAACATGCCGTGCGCGCGGCCGATCGGCTGGTGGTTTTGAAACACGGCCGCCTGGCTGCGGAAATGGGCGCGGCCTCCATTGGCATCAACGAGCTCACCGAGCTCATGAGCCAATAAAAAGGGCTGCTCTCTCGAGCAGCCCTCTCCTCTCCCCACATCAGAAGAACGACTAGTTGTGCGTCGTCGTGCTGGTTGCCGTCGAATCGATCACGAGCGGCGTGCCCCGCACCGCCGTATCCGGCGATGGCGCCGGTGTAGCTGCAGGCGGCGGATTATCCTCGGGCGTTGAATCCTCGGCGCCCGTACAGGCTGCCGCCAGCAAGCTGACGGACAGAATCCCGGCAAGACGAGCAAACTTCATCGATGCCACGACTTAATCTTGGGTCGTAGTGCTGGTTGCGGTCGAATCGATGGTCGCCATCGAATCCGTTACCGGCGGGGGTGTGACTGCCGGCGGCGGAGCCGTGTCATCGACCGGTACGGCATCATCCTCGGCCGTGCCGCATGCGGCCAGCAGGGCAAACGACAGGATCCCAGCAAAGCGTGCGATCTTCATGTGTTTCTCTCCCGGAGAGATGGAAGTGGTACTCGCGATAGAAACATATGCAACGAAAGCTTACAGGCGGATTACAGGCTGGGTTGATCGGGCGGGCCGAGCCAGATCAGTTTTTGGTGGGTGTCACACCGCGGAACTGGCGGGTGCTTGGGGGCTTCGGGCCTCCTGGGATGTTCACGCATGTCGCATGGGGCTGGCGAGCTGGCGGGCGGGAGTGGTGTGCGGGTCTACTCGGATCGCCCTTGAACAACAAATGCGGACGCTCCACTCACACTTGTAAGGGCAAGTGAAAGTGAAAGTGAAAGTTCTTAGTACGAATGGGACTAAAAATACTCGCCAGCCCCAAACCGAGGCAGACCGACCCTCACGCCCGCCAGCCCCAACCGCAAGCTCGCCCTTACCACCACGCCCGCACAGCGCCCAAGCTCCAGCCGAACCCTCTCGCAGGAACCAACCATTCACGCCGTAGGAAACACAACCGTAACCACCGTCCCCTTTCCCTCCTCGCTGTGGAGCGAAATCTCCGCGTTGTGTTCGTTCACGATCCAGCGAGCGATGGCCAGCCCGAGGCCGGCGCCGGCGCGTCCGCGTGCGCTGTCAACGCGGAAGAAACGATCGAAGACATGGGCCTGCGCGGCGGCCGGAATGCCGACGCCATTGTCGGCGATCGTGACTTTGCAGCCGGCGCCATTGCGTTGCGTCGACGCAGTCACGCTGCCACCGTTTGGCGTGAAACTGACCGCGTTGTCCAGCAGGATCATGAATAACTGGCGGAGCAATTCGGGGTCTGCGTTGACCGGAGTTTCCTCGAGAGCACCGACCTCGACATCGACACCCTTGCCCGAGCCCAGCGCGCGCGCTGCGGACGCCGCATCCAGCAGCACATCATCGAGAAAGATCCTGGATCGTCTGACCGGCCATTCGCCCGCGTCCGCGCGCGCCAGCAGCAACATGTTCTCGACCAGGTTGCCGAGGCGTTTTGCTTCTCCGGCAATTCCGGTGAGTGTTTCCTGGTATTCCGTTTCGGTCCGCGTGCGCTGAAGCCCGACGTCGGCACGCGCGCGCAGCACGGCGACTGGTGTCTTGAGCTCGTGTGCTGCATCCGCCATGAATCGGCGCATCTGATCGAACGCGCGCTCGATCGGACGGATCGATTTGCCGGCCAGAGCGGCCGCGCCAATGCCGACGAGCACGAGCGCCACCAACGCCGTCAGAGCAAAGCCACGAATGATGGACGGGTACAGGTCCCCTAACGCCTGGTTCGGTGCGACGGCAATGGCGGCCCAGTTTCGCCCGCTCAATCCTAGGAACCGCTTGCCGTAGGCAACCCACACCTGTCCGTCGGGTGTTCGCTTCAGTTCCGTTTTTGGTACGCTGTCCTGCAACACCTGCCGCGCAAATTCCTGGACCCATGGCAGTGTCTGTTTGGGTGAGAACGGCTCGCCCTGCCCGTCGAACACGTACACGAAGCGCTCGTAGAGCAGCGAGTCCTGAGCAATATCGGTGGGGATGCGCCGGGCCAGGACCAGGCGCGTTCGTTTGTCGACCGTTCGCTCGAGAGACGCTTCGATGCCGACGTCGCGCTGCCGGTCCACCACGGTGTAGATCGCCGCGCCGAATGCGCCGATGATGACGGCGAAGACCGCGATGTACCAGGCCGTCAGCTGGAGCCGGATCCTGCCAACTGATGGGTTCATAGGCCGAACCGGTACCCGGTGCCGCGCACAGTATGAATCAACTTGGTTTCGAAATCATCATCGATCTTGCCACGAAGCCGGCGTACCAGCACGTCCAGCACATTGGTGAACGGATCGTGATTCTCATCCCAGACTCGTTCGCTGATGGCGGTACGAGACAAAACCGTGCCCTCGTTGCGCACCATTACTTCGAGCAGGTCCCATTCCTTCGCGGTGAGGTCGATGGTACGTCCACCGCGTTCGACCTGCCGCTGACGCAGGTTCACGGTGAGATCGGCGAATTGCCTGCGATCGTCTACCAGCGCAGGCTGCCGGCGAGCGAGCGCGCGCACCCGCGCCACCAGCTCCTGAAAAGCAAACGGCTTGGTCAGGTAATCGTCGGCCCCGGAATCGAGACCGGTGACGCGATCTTCGACCGTCGCCCGCGCGGTCAGCATCAATACGGGCGTGGTATCACCACGACTGCGCAGCTTCCGGCACAGGTCGAAGCCATTACCACCCGGAATCATGACGTCGATGATGATGACACTGTGCTGCGCCAGCGTTGCTTTGCGCGAGCCTTCCGCAAACGTACTCGCCGTAGTCACCTCGATGTGATGATCACGGAAGCCCGCCTGAATCACCGACGCCAGCTCTCCGTCATCCTCCACCAGCAGTACTCGCATTCTGGAAACTACCAGCATTTGGTGCTGCTGGGCACGCACCCGCGGCGCTACGCGCCCGCCGGTGCGGTCACGGCGGCGCTTCGCGCGCCGGATACGCTTTCGCGGAGGCCCTTCGGGGAGTTAGCGGCCCGCAGCCGAGACCGCAGCCCGCTGCGCCGCAGGTGCGGCGGTAGCTGCGGCAGCGGCGCGCTGGAGGGTGCCGGCCAGTGCGGGGGTAACGCCGATCTGCGGAGACCCTGTGAGTCTCAGGGATACGCATGCAGGCAATCCAATGGGCGAACGGTTGTAGAGCCGTTGGAAGATGACCAGCGCAGCAAGGTAGGAACCGGATGCGCTGGGGTGCAGGCCATCGCCGGAGTATAGCGGCGCCGATGGGTCCTCCTGCCAGGCCAGGCGCCAGGCCTGACTCACGGGAAGCAGCAGGCCGTCCACCGAGTCGGCCGCGAGCTGATAGGAAATGCTGCTTTCGTTCAGGGTCGACAGGTTGACCACCTGGGGCCAGGGGGCAAACAGCGCTGGGCGGCCATTCGCGCCGCGAATGCGTGTGCTGAATCGGCGGGTCCACTCAATGAGGTTGGCGCGATTCGCGGGAGTCGAGGATGGGCCCTGCTGCAGCACGACAATATCCCATCCGGCGCTGATCGCCTCCAATGCATCACCTTGAGCCCAGTGATCTTCGAGCGCAAAGTCGGGATAGGCTACCATGCGCCAGGCCAGGCCCTTCACATTGGCCGAGTCGGCCAGTGCTTCGACGATGGCGGGTAGATCATTCCAATAGGTCAGGCTGTTTCCGATGAACAGCACGCGCAAGACATCGCCAGTGCGAATCGGCGACTGGCTTTCGGTCGGCATGACATTGCAGCCGGCCATCGCCACCACCAGGCTCAACTTCAACCAGCGCTGCATCACACGCTCCCATGTAGGTTTCTGGCAGTCAACGCGCGCCGATGGTCTGAGCCGCACGTTGGTGACTCAGGGCGCACCCGAGCAGGACCGGGCGCACGCATGGCTGGACGAAACGCAGCTCTCCTGTTCGATTAGAGGCATGAATAGACGCACATTTCTCGCTTCGGCTTTCGCGGTCAGTGCAATCCCGCTGATTGGCTCCCGCCCGCTGCCCGCCTTCAAAGCGCAGAAGCTGGTGATCTACAAGAGCCCGACCTGTGGCTGCTGCGCGAAGTGGGTCGACCACGTGAAGGCCAGTGGATTCGACGCCGAGGTCCACGACGTCGCTGACGTGAATGCGATCAAAGCGAAACACGGAGTACCCAACGAGCTGTTCTCCTGCCACACCGCTCTCGCGGACGGCTTCGTCTTCGAAGGCCACGTACCGGCCGACCTCATCACGAAGGTGCTCAAGGAAAAGCCGAAGATCGCAGGGATCGCCGCGCCCGGAATGCCCATCGGCTCGCCCGGCATGGAAATGGGCAGTCGCAAGGATCCGCACAACATCGTTGCATTCACCCGCGATGGAAAAACCTCGGTCTACGCCCAACGGTAGTAGCGAGCGAGGAGCGACGAGCGACGAGTAACTGCTCAGCGGGCCCGCGTTTGGAAA
>JBBDWZ010000267.1:0-12427 GCA_040902615.1 Gemmatimonadota bacterium
GCTCGATGAGATCGTGATTACGGGAGCTGGTGTGGCGACGCAGCGGAAGAAGCTGGGCAACACGATCGCCAGCATTGATGCGACGCGAGTCACGACATCGGCGGTTACGGATGTATCACAGATGCTGGCGGGTCGCGAACCGGGTGTGTCGGTTCTGCCGTCAGGCGGTTACACGGGTGAAGGCGCGCGCATCCGCATTCGCGGCTCATCCAGCCTGTCGCAGCTCAACGAGCCGATCATTTACGTCGATGGCATCCGGATGGACCGCTCCTCGACCGGCGTGGCCTCGCAGGGGAACCCGTCCAAGCTGGACGACATCCCGCCGGAAGCGATCGAGCGGATCGAGATCCTGAAGGGTGCGGCCGCAGCGACGCTGTACGGAACCGAAGCGTCGAACGGCGTGATCCAGATTTTCACGAAGAAGGGCCGGTCGGGGGCGCCGCGCTTTACGTTTCAGATGGACCAGACGGCGATCACGATGCCGACCAATCGCGTTGAGCCGCTGGCCGATTTTGCGGAGACCCAGGCCGACATCGATCGCATCAGCGCGCGCTGGGGCAGGCAGGTTGGACTGTTCGAGCCGTTCGTGGAGAACCTGATCCCGTCCTACTTCAACACCGGACATCATCAGGCGTATTCGATGTCGGTCACGGGCGGCAGCGACCGCATTAATTACTTCGTGACCGGCCGGTTCCAGGACGAGAACGGCCCCATCAATTTCGGCGGTCTCTTTGAGGACCGACCGGGGCTGAAGGAGGCCGACGATACGAACCGGCGGGCACAAACCCAGGCCAACGTCGTAATCACGCCGACCGAGAAGATCCGGGTTGGGGTGAACACGATGTACGCCGAGCTGAAACAGGCTGTGCCCAACAACGGCAACAACATCTACGGCGCGTGGCCAAACCTGACGCAGTCGCACCTGCGGCTGGCCTGCACCACGATCGGCCCCAATTGCCCGAAGGTCAACCTGTACGGCACGGGGGCCTTCATAACCGCGAACGAGGCCGTATATCAGATCCTCGAGGTGGAATCGAACCATTTCACGGGGAGCACGAACCTCAATTACGCACCGGTGGCGTCGGTGAAGCTGGACGGCACGTTCGGCGTGGACTTCATCAATGAATCGTCGTTCTTCTTCCGCCCGTTCGGGTATGCCGTCGACAACTACGCGACGGTGACGCCGGAAGGCACGCGCGGCATTGGCGAGATCCGGACCCGCGTGTTGACGGCGGACTTCAAGACCTCGTGGGACACCCGCCCGACCGAAAGCGTCACCAGCACGTTCCTGGCTGGCGCGCAGGGATTCCTGTCGCAGCGCACCTCTCGCAGCGGAAGCGGCACGCGCTTCCCCGGTCCCGGTCTGGAAGTCGCCAGCGCGGGTGCCGACCAGTCCGTAGGCGAGAGCTGGAACCGCAACACGCAGGTCGGCGGCTATCTCCAGGAGCAGGTGGGTTGGAAGGACTGGGCGTTTGCGACGGTGGGCGGCCGGTGGGACGCGAACAGCGCGTTCGGCGAGGCGTTCACGACCGCGTTTTATCCCAAGGCCAACGTCTCGATCGTACCGACCGAAGCCTTTGGCTGGGATCACCCGATACTCTCGACGCTGCGCATTCGCGCCGCGATCGGCCGGTCCGGTCTGCAGCCGAGTTCGTTCGCCAAGTTCACGACCTACTCGCCGCAGCCGTCGGCGGATGGCCCGGGCGTCCGGCCATCGAACCTGGGGAACCAGAACCTGAAGCCGGAAGTGGCGACGGAAATCGAAGCGGGTGCGGAAGTCGGCCTCTTCGGTGACCGCGCCAGCATCAACTTCACATACTGGACGACCGAAGTGAAGGATGCGATGGTGGCTCGTCAGTTCCCGGTGAGCGGCGGTTTCATTAACACGCAGCTCGACAACATCGGCAAGCTCAGCAAGAACGGCATCGACCTGGTCGTGCAGGGCACGGTCCTGCGGAACCGTAACTTCAGCCTGAACCTGTTTGTTAACGGGGCGTACCTGCAGCAGGAAATTGTCGACATGGGTGGCGCACCGGCACTCAAGACTGGCGGCAGCTACTCTCGCTACCGCCAGTACCTGGTTGAGGGCTTTGCGCCGGGCGCGTTCTTTGGTCCCCGGTTGGCGGACGTCGCCATCCCGCTCAACATCGCGCCCACGCTCTGCACCGAACCGACGCAGGCGCAGGCGCTCGCGTATTTCGCGGTGCCGCGCGATCCGGGCACATTCAAGCCGCTGGTCGTCGGCAACACGCCGGGCGCGTTCGGTGAGAGCAACGGTACGCTCGCATCGAGTACCTGCGGCACCGGTCCCCTTGCCACTTACCTCGGCAAGTCGACTCCGGACTGGCAGGGCGCATTCGGCTGGACGCTGAGCTTCCTGCAGAACTTCGAGTTGAATAGCACCCTGGAGTTCAAGGCGGGCGATTTTTCGGTCCACGATCTTTCAGGTGAATTCCGGCGCACACACGCGGGCATCGGTCGCAACGTACCGAACTGCGCGACGTTCGAAGCTCACATGCGCAATCCGGCCAGCTCGGCGCAGACCCGGCTGGACAACGCGCTGCTGTGGGCCAAGCAGTGCGAGGGACTGGCTCCGCTGGATGGATTGAACTCGATCGATGCGGCTGACCATATCCGCTGGCGTGAACTGTCGCTGACCTATCGCCTGCCGACCTCATTCATCGATCGCTGGGGATTGGCGGGCGCACAGGTGAGCTTGGGCGCGCGCAACCTGAAGCTGTGGACCAATTCGGCGTTCAAGGGGATGGATCCGGAGGCGAGCATCAACGGCCGCTGTGACGGAGGCCTGGACTGCAATTTCCTGGATGCCACGGATGGCTGGCAGGTCCCGATCCCGCGGCGGATCACGTTCACCACGCGCGTAAGCTTCTGAGGAGGAACGAATGAAAACGACTTCGAATCGTGCGCGCGGGGTGTGTACACTTGCACTCACGCTCGGGCTGGCGCTGCCGGCCTGTGATATTCTTGATGTAAACAACCCGAACAACCTGACCGAGGAGAGCATTGACGCGGTTACCGCAGCCAGCGCACTGGTGAACGGTGCAGTGGCGGCCAATGCGCGGGGGATCTCGACCCACTGGCTCGGTTATCTGATCGCAACCGATGAAATCGTGTGGATCGGTTCGCGCGACGCCTGGGGCCAGTTGGACCAGGGGTTCGTTTCGAATCCGGCAAACGAGTTCACAGACGCGGCGTTCCCGACCGTCGCGCAGGCGCGCTGGCTGGCCGACCGGGCGGCGACGACGCTGGACGGGCACGTGGCAAAGACGCCTACGACCGCGCTGAAGACCGACCAGGCGCGCGCATACCTTCAAGCCGGTCTGATCTACACGATCATTGGCGAGACGCAGGAGGACTTCGTCATTTCCGACAAGCAGGAAGCGGGAAATGCGGTCGGCGCGGCGAACATGAAGACGATCCTGGACCAGGCCATCCAGAAGCTGGACAAGGCCGTGACGGTCGCCACGGAAATCAACAATACCGAGCTGCTGAACCGGGCGCAGGCGATGCGGGCTCGGGCCAAGCATTCGCGAGCCATCTGGGACAAGATCAAGCCGACGGTCAACACGGCGGCGCCCCTGGTGAGTTCGGCCAGCGCATCGGCCGACGCGAATGCGGTGATCGCGCGAGCGGCCGCCGACTGGAGATACCAGCTGACATTCAGCTCGTCCACGCTGAGCAGTACCATGGCCGGCGAGATCAACAGCCGAGGCGAGCAGCAGTTCGATACGACGAGCATCGTATTGGTCAATAATGCGGCACCGAAGACTATATTGGGCGTCAAGCTGCTGGATCCGATCACCGGAGCGGCCGACGCGCGGATTGTTGCCTTCATGCAGGAGTGGAAAAGCGGCACGAACATTGGCGTCGCGGGCAACATCTATGCGCCGTTGACGCTGACATCGGTGAAACACATGCGGCTGATCCTGGCCGAGGCTGCGCTCGCCGGAAACGACATGGCCGGCTTCACGACCCACATCAATGCGGTGCGTGCGCTCAATGACATGACGGCGTATTCGGGCCAGATCCCGGCGCTGGACATGTTGAAGCACGAGCGGCGCGCAGCCCTGTTCGTTACGGGCGTACGGCTGCTGGACATGTACCGCTTCGGCATCCGGGACCCGCTCTGGCATGCGACCTCGGACGTACTGCGCAAGCCGGGCACGTTGCTGCCGATTACCTGCATTGAGGCGAACGCGAATCCAAACATCCCGGATTGCTGAGCTGAAGGCAGAAACGGCAGAGTGTTGTGTGCATCAACAGACGCGGCCCGCGGTGACGTCCAAGTCCGCGGGCCGCATCGCCCTTCGGAGTTTTGCCATGAAACGGGCCGCAATTCTGCTGGTCACGGCCTTCCTCTCCGGCGGCTGTGGCTGGTTCGAAGATCCCAGGCCGAATGACGCGCGGCTGGTCGTCGAAGGCGATGCCGGAAAGCAGGTGCGTCTGATTACGTCGACCCGGTTCGTATCCGCCGTGAACGAACTGGGCCAGACGCGGGTCATCCTGATCGAAGCGGATACCGCATTCGTCACGTTGCCCATCGACCAGACCTATACGATTGGCGGTGACGAGCGTTTTTTTGCCGAGACCTCACGGCTGGATGCGGATCTGGAAACCGTGCGGATGCAGGTGTTCCTGGATCGGAACAAACGCTTCGACGAGGACGGTCCTCTGTTGACGGGCCAGCCGTATCGATTCGTCTATACCTTCAATCAGCCGGTCACTCGGGAAATTGTGGTGATATGAAGATCGTCCGTCCGTTCGTCATCGTGGGATCGTGCGTGCTGCTGCTCACCGGATGCTACTCGTATAAACCGGTCCTGGCACCGCAGGCAGGAACGGAAATTCGTGCGAGACTCAACAGCGAGGCGGCAGTCCGCCGAAGCCAGGGGTTCGACGAGCCAGTCCTGTGGTTCGACGGCAGGATCGTCGAACTGAGCAACGACGGCATCGCGCTGGACGTGCTGGTCATGCGCAGCAACACCTCATTTCAGAGCTTCGAGGTGCGCGACACGCTCCGGCTCGAAAACAGCGAGATCGCTTCCATCATGCAGCGCAAATTCGCAGCGGGTCGTACCGCTCTGGTGACCATAGGTGGGGCCGCAGCCGTCTTCTTGCTGGTGAAAGGGATCGAGCAGGTCGTGGGCGGCACGGGAGACGAGGATGGCGGCGGCGACCCGACGTTCACGCTGCCCATTATCGCGAAGTGGGGGGTTCGGTTCGTCCCGGCGATCATGCGTCCATTGAGGAAGTGAGCGCCGCACGCTGCAGGTGGACCGGCGTTCCCTCCTCTATCCACACCTCAGCCCCAACCTGAAGAATGCCGGGCGCAGCATGCACCGCATTCTGCCCGAAGTAAATCTTTCCATTGCGGGTGCGGTAGGTTGCCAGCGTCCGACTGGGTTCCTTTCCCCTGGTCGCGGTTGCAGGGTCGATCGTTGGCACTGCGCAGCGCGCACACGGCTTCACCAAGTCGAACGCAACTGTGCCAATCCTGATTCGGCGGCAGGTATCCTCCGCGTGAGGCTCCGGCGCGTCCTGCACCACGATGTTGGGCCGGAACCGCTCGATCCCGATGGGTGACGGCCGGCGCCGATTCAACTCATCCATCGATTCCTGTGATACGATCAGGAACGGGAACGCATCGGCAAGCTGACACGCCGGTTCTCGGAGCAATAGTCTGGGTCGACCCGGCGAAAGGTTCGATCGGGCATAAGAACCAGTCGAACCGGCCGCTCCAGGAAACTCGACAACCACGCTGCGGCACCATCACCAGCATCAACGGCCAACACTTGATCGTCCCAGACGGTGACTGCGCGTTCACCATGGTCGGCTGGTGACACGCTGAGCGGCGCACGGCCGGGTGCGTCCAGCCGCAGACCGCCATCGCGCAGGCTGGGTCTGATCCACGCCATACGCGGCTCACCGCGCTGGGTAAGGGCTACATTATCGCGATCGACGATCAACCAGCGCCGGTCGTTTGCAATGCCGAAATCATCGAGCACGGCTTCCGTGAGCTCAATCCCCGCGCACGACTTGACCGGATACACGCGCAGGCGCGTGAGTTTCATCGCAGCGCGCGAACGATCGGGTAGTGGCGTTCTTTCGCGATGTCCGGATCCAGGAAATTCCAGTCGACCAGTCCATCATCGGAGCGCGGCTCGAGCAGCAGAAAAGCGAGCCGAGCCAGCGGCTGCGTCATGTCAATCACGAGTGTGCCGCGCGGCATGGTCACGCTGGCAGCCTCGTAGGCGCCAAAGATGGTGCGCTCCATGTGACCCTGAAACACACGCGGGGATACAGTCGTCGAGTCGATCCGGAATTGCTCTGCATCGACAACAGTGTCACGCATCATCGTACGCGTGCGAACACCGTGCTGCGCGAGCTGCGGTGCAACTCTCGCCGTCCACAGCGGTGGTACGAAGTACGCGCGCGGCACGACCGTGCTGTCACTGGCAGAAAACAGCCCAAACTCCATCATCTGGGTGGGCTTACTGACATCCTTGCGCCGAACCATGCTGGCGCCCGAGTAGGGGTTGGTCTCACGAATGGTATCGCCGATCAGGATGGTGGCCGGCTTGCCGTTCGGATCGATACGCGCGCGCGTAGCCATGGTTTGTCCGACGATCGAGGCGCGGTCGGCTTGATCGACGATGCGCTTCAACTCGCTCGCATGCCGATACGCGTACTCGAGGATCTCGTCGACGAAGTATTTGGTGGCCTTGATGCGATCCTCGAACGTAGCATATGAATACGCCTCGCTCAGAATCGCGATGCGGTTGCGAATCCCGACGTAGTTGTTGTTGAAGCGAGGCACGTGCTCGAACGTGTACCAGCCGGGTGTGCCGCCACCGCGGCCACCGAGGTTGCCATAGTAGTAGTAGTCCCAGCCGTATTTCGTCTTGATGTTGCTGGTCATGGTCGGCAACCAGCGCTCGCGCAGGAGCGAGATGATGTTCCGGTCGGTGTTCGGGTGCAGCGGCGGCGCGTAGGTCAGGTAATAGGCGTGGTAGCTGCCGTTGGTGGTGTGCAGGTCGACGGCGACGAAGGGATCGTAGTCGACCATCATCTTGACCACCGCCTTGGCTTCCGGCGATTCCGTACGCATGTGATCGCGATTCAAGTCGAAGCCCTGCGCGTTGGGACGCTGGCCCATGCCCTTCAGTGGTCCATGCTGCGTGCCGCGATTGGTCAGGCTGAACCGCTCGTTGCCATCCGCGTTGTAGATCGGATTGACCAGCAGCACAAGTGAATCGAGCCAGGGCCGGTGCTGTCCTTCTGCGATTTCACGAAGCAGCATCTGCAGCACTTCCTTGCCCTCGACCTCGCCAGCGTGGATGTTGCCCTGCAGGTAGACCCGCAGCTTGTTCGAGCCGCGCACGGCGGCCGGCGTGGTGTTGTTGAGCCCGGTACCAACCACGACCAGCGGCATGATGCGGCCCTCGAAGGTCTTGCCCATGCTGTCCAGCCGGATCAACGGCGAGGCCCGATCGACGGCGCGCAGGAAGGTCATCACGTCATCGTATTTGGAGGTTTCCTCGAAGCTGGTGCGCTCCGGTGTGGTCCGCAGGTCCAGTTTCTGCGCGGATACGGGTTGCCGCATGAGCAGAAGCGCGGCGGCGAGCGCAAAACGAGCGGCAGATGGCATCGGTGTTTCTCGGGTTCGGGTTACGATGAAATAATAAGGTCTGCGGTTTGATTAGCTATGGGGAGCGATCACATGCAAGAAGATTCATCACTGGCGGTCGAACATGGTCCCGGCATTCACGTCGTTCGCGGCGGTGGCGGCCAACGAGAGTGGAACAACATCCGCTACAAGACCGGGCTATCGGGGAAAAACGTACCGTCGACACAGCTGTCGATGAACCTGGCCACGATTCCGCCTGGTGGCGTTGCCCTCGCCCATGTGCACGTCGGTTTCGAGGTCATGCTGTACATCGTGAAAGGGAAGGTACGTCACGAATACGGCGACCAGCTGCGCCACTCGGTTGAGAACGAGGCCGGCGATTTCATCTACATCGAGCCGGGTGTACCGCACGAGGTATTCAACGTGAGCGATACCGAGCCGGTGATTGCCGTAGTGGCGCGTTCGGATGCATCGGAATGGGAGAACATCGTGCCTTACGAGCGTTGAGCGGTTAGCCAGCACCTCGCCGGCAATCCAAGAACAGGTCAGGGCGGAGGCTCAGGCACGCTATGGACATGTGTCATTGAACTCGACGGAGTGTTACTCCGCAATTGTGCCAACTGCCACCAGGCATACCGAGAATGCCACGTTTGTCAGGCTCACTCCGGAGCATGAAGCGGGAGGGCGCTGGAAAGGCGCGGCCCCATGCGCGGCGCAGCGGACTCCGGCTCCAGATGGAGAACGGCAGACGCGCGCACCGGAGACGACGTCACGACGGCAATTGAACAATGGCTGCAGGTCACGCGCGTGATCGCGCAATTGACCGCGCGTGGAGCGGTCAATCGTGCAATGAAGCACGCCGTGTCTGCATTCACTGTCGATTTCACCGCGGGGAGCGCGGTCAATTCGCCAAGCGCCCCGCGCGAATGCTGCGGTTGGCACATCGCCGTCCGGCGCCTGGTTAGCCACACGTACCGCGCCTCGATGTCCCCGCCCAGCGCACTTCCCAGGCGGTATATGCCGAATGCGAGCTACGCATCTGAAACAGCGAGGAACCTATTTTTGAGACTCTTGACTACTCTTGGCTTTCCTTGAGGGGAGGTAGATATTCGTCACAAGGTGGTTCCAGACTTGAAAGAACTTGAGAGATTTTGAGAGATATATAGTCGAAACGATTTTCATAGACTGGCTCTAAGGTGGGACGTCAACCGCTTTTTCGGCGCGGGACAAGAACGTCGCCCATCCCCGTCGCTCGAGTCACTTGTAACCATTCAATCATGAACCGGCGAGCAATTCCTGGCGTGTTCGCAATCGCAGGCGGCATGGCCTTTTCAGCACCAAGTACGTCCGCGCAAGACGTGGAGTGCCTTGAATGTGAGGAGGAGTACAACGACTCCACGGAAACGTACAAGCATCGCTTCGATTCAAGCGGCGGGTTCGCCGGACGTGCTACGACAGTGCCACCCACGCGTCTTGTCACAACAATTGGAAACCGGAAGCATGCGACTCGCACGGGACCTGCGGCCACTTCGCCGCGCTGCTGAAGGTTAATGGGCTAGTCAGAAAAGGCGTTCATGACGCTCCCTCATTCGCCGCGGCCGTAGCACGACTGGAGGGAGTAACGTACGACAGGAACGGCACGCTCAACGTTCTCGATTGTTCAGGCAAGATGATCGGTACGCAATCCCGTCGTCGGCGCAACAGACACTGGAACGCGCGTTTGTCGCTCGGGACAGAACAACGCGAGCGTCGCGTGCCGGCATTACTTCACGTTCCGCGAAGACGATGTCGGGTTCGTTGAGATCGTCGTCTGGAAGCTATCCGGCGAGTGCAGGTGACGTTGAAGACTGAGGCCGAGCGTAGTTGAGTCCGCCGCGCTGTTCCATCAGCTACCCCCTTTAGAATTGACACCGGCCGTTGGCGTATGCCTTCAATGACCTGACGCGCCGGCGTCGCGGTCGCGGGGGTCAGGCGCACCGAGTCTACGGCCATTCGCATCAATCATGATGGAGTGAGCGGTGCCCTGACGCCCGCCGACGTTCACGGTGTGTCCCATCTGCCTGAGCTTTTCCGCGGTTTCAGGTGTGACGCCATCCTGCTCGATAGAGATGCGATCGGGCAGCCACTGATGGTGGAGACGTGGGGCATTCACAGCCTGCTGGATGTTCATGCCGAAGTCAATGATGTTGGACGCTACCTGCATGACCGTATTGATGATGGTACGGCCGCCCGGGCTGCCAATGACGGCGACCAGCTTGCCATCCCTGGCAATGATGCTGGGTGTCATGCTGGAGAGCATGCGCTGCTCGGGCCGGGCGAGGTTGGGCTCAGTGCCAATCAGCCCCTGCGCCGTGGTGAGACCGGGCTTGGCATTGAAGTCACCCATCTCATTGTTCAGGAAGAAGCCGGCGCCGGGCACGACGATGCCGGAGCCGTAGCCGGCTTCCAGCGTGTACGTGACCGATACCGCCAGCCCGTTCTTGTCGACCACAGAGTAATGCGTCGTCTCCATGCTTTCACTCGCGACTGTGACATCGGCCGGTGCGGATGGTGTTGCCTTGAGCGGATCGATGCTGATGCGCAGCTGGCGAGCGTAATCCTTGCTGGTCAGCCGCTCGACCGGAACGCGCGCAAAGTCCGGATCGGCGACGAAGCGGGCACGGTCCAGAAAGGCGCGCCGCATCGCCTCAGCCATGTAATGCACGTGCTCCACTGAATTGTGACCGAGCGCTTTGAGATCGAAACCTTCCAGGATGTTGAACATCTCGATCATCGCGATGCCACCGCTGCTGGGCGGCGGCATACTGATGATATCGTAGCCACGATAGCTGCCGCGCACCGGCGCGCGTTCCCTGGCCTGATAGCGGGCGAGGTCTTCTTCGGTAATGAGACCAGCGCCGCGCTTCATCTCCTGGGCGAGCAGGCGAGCGGTTTCACCCTTGTAGAAACCGTCGCGGCCCTGCGTCTCGATGCGTTCGAGTGTGCGAGCGAGATCGGGCAGGCGAATAGTTTCACCTTCGGCGTAGGGCACGCCGTTTTTCGTGTAAGCCTGCACGGTGGCCGGGTACTTCGCGTAGCGGCCAGTGGGATTCGCCAGGCCTGCGAGCGACCGTGCCAGCCCGGGCGGCGCCGCGAACCCATCGCGCGCGAGCTTTACGGCTGGTCCGACCAACGCATTCCACTTGCTCTTGCCGTACTTCTCATGAGCGAGTGCAAAACCGGCAACGGTTCCGGGCACGCCGACCGCGATGTGACTGTTATGATGGATGGTCGACGAGTACTCGCCCTTGTCATCCAGGAACATGTTGGGGTGCGCCTTGAGCGGCGCCTTCTCGCGAAAATCAAACGCCGTGGTACGGCCGTCCGGGAAGCGAATCACCATGAACCCACCGCCACCAATGTTGCCCGCGGTCGGATAGGTAACGGCCAGAGCGAACCCAGTCGCGATCGCGGCATCGATCGCATTGCCTCCATTGCGCAGTACCTGGTTACCGATGTCACTGGCGATCGCGCTGGCGGACACCACCATCGCGTTGGCCGCGACTACCGGCTGATTCGGATCGCGCTGGGCCGGCGTTGGTGTTGGTGCAGGCGCCGGTGTAGACGTGCAGGCGGCGGCAAATGCGATCGTGCTGAGAGCGATCCGGGAGCGAAGCTGGGTAGTCATATAGGCTTTGCTGGTTGGGGTAACGACTGACTGAAATACGGGCTGGGTCCAGGGAAAGGCAAGGGCCTGCGGGTCGCGTCTGCTTATGGGTGGTTAAACCAATTGATTTCACGCAGGGCTCGCACCTATGACCGCAGATTGTCCTGCGCGGTCAGAGGCTCGCCGGCTATTTCAACTGGATTTCACGCAGGGTTCGCAGGGTTCGCGGCGTTTGGCCTGCGCGTTTCAGAGGCTAGCTGGTCATTTAGCGATCAATTGTTCAAATACCGACTCGATCTGTAGACGTTGGGTAATCTCAGGTCCTTCTGGATGCGGGCGCGCACCCCAAACTCAAAGGACCCGGAGATTGTGATAGTCGATACGCCATGGCGGCAATTACAAAATAGGCCATTGCGGATAACGGCGAATGCGGGAACGCCGGAAAGCGCTCTGCTAACCCTGCGTGAAACCAAGTCGTTTGCTGGAGTGACTGACACGATGCCGCAAGACCAGTTGCTCGCGTGGCATTCTCGCTGTCGAAAGTCCGAATCGTGGATACGCCATCAGCAGACTTTACGGCCGGGACCGCAAGTTCATGTAGCGATGCGGGTCCGTGACCTCGGTGAAACCGAAGCGCCGGTATAGCTCCTGCGCGTCACGCGTGGCCAGGCTGAATTTACGGAGGTCCTCCAGGCCGGGATGCTGGAGCAGGCATTCGATGAGCCAGACGCCGAGACCGCAGCCGCGGTAATCCTCGAGCACGTAGACATCGCACAGATACCCGTAGGTCGCGTAGTCGGTGATGACGCGGGCCAGCCCGATCTGCGCAGTGCCATGATAGAGGCCGAAACAGAGCGAGTTGTCGAGCGAGCGCTGCACGGTCTCGAGTGGGCGATCGATAGCCCAGTACGCGCGCTGGCTCAGGAATTCGTGAATCGCAGACCCATCGAGGCGGGCTGGATCAGTCGTGATTTCAAACTGATCGCGCTGAAACGACTGGATCGGGTAGCTCATGGTAATGGGGGCGCCGGCTGGCGAATGCGGATCGAGAAGTCAGGGGCATCGGCAAAGCGCCGGGCACGCTCGTTCACCAGGTAGCGCGCGCGGACCTGCTCGAGCGTGCCACCATCGTC
>JBBDWZ010000268.1:0-12359 GCA_040902615.1 Gemmatimonadota bacterium
TCTTGGTCCAGCACCCGTTGGACTTGTGGGTCCATTGTGGTTCTCGCAGTACGATTTTTTGTGCCGGCACACCACACAGACGGGCGGCCTCATCAGAAAAGACGACCGGGACCGCCTGGATTGTCACATCCCGTGCTGCTCGCACGACTTTTGTTCAAGAAGATGGCCGTGAGTTACCAACTGTCGAGCTGACTACCGTGGAGCAGAAATCATGGAGCCCGTACCCTACCACATCCGCACAGAGGACATTGACGAAGTACTGAGCGCGTACGATGCCCCTGAGGACCTGCGTTCGTCGGCGCGTGAACATGTGCTGCGCCAGGTCACCGAAATCGACTTCATCGTGCGAACCTCGCCCGAGAACCCGGAAGCTCCGCTCGCGGAGTTGTATCGTGCCGGCCAGGTCGGCGATCAGCCGGGCGATCAGTCATACGACCGTCGCGAGGTCGCGCTCGCTGCGATCGAGGACGTGTTGATCCGCGATGGCTTCATCGAGATCAGTGCCGATGAATCGAGGATCTACCCCGTAATGGCGAGGCCGGATAGCGAGCGGGACGACTGAGCGAGAAGCGAGGAGCGAGGAGCGAGGAGCGACGAGCGACGAGTAACTGCTCAGCGGGCCCGCGTTTGGAGGGATCACTCCAACCAGACGCGGGCCCGCGCTTGTTTGCAATGCTCTATCCGAACACGCGCCCCTGGCCGAAGTAAAGCTCGTCGCTCGTCGCTCCTCGCTCATCGCTCTGTACCCAGCACCTGGATCTCTTAGAACACGGACCCCTACCAGCGCCCCTCAGTTCAGGATGCCACGCATCATTTCGATCGGCGCGGCACATCGGAATACACGTTCGCGTTTAGGCATGAGTGTCTGATCGCGCGCCAGGTTGAACAATGAGGTGTCGGCGGGAAACCGGACGAGTGACGCCCGCGCCTGCGAGAGCCAGCGGTCGTATTCGGCGTTAGCGGGAAAAACGGCGCGGTTGAGGTTCACGCAGGGCGCGAACACATGGAACTGGGTGAAGCTCTCCCAGCGGAGGCTCCGGGGCAGCGTGGTATCCATGACCGCGCGCGGCAGCAACTCCAGCGACTGCTCCACATCCATACTGCGGCGGGTTTCCTTCTGCATCAGCTCGTCGTTCTCAATACGATTCGCGAGCACGCTGGCGGCTACGGTCTGGTCGGAGGCCTCGTACACCGCGCGCAACCCGTTCACGCCGATCAGCACGATCACGCGACCGATCAGGGCTTCGATCAGCGTTATGCCGTCATCGATCAAGTGGAATCCAGCACCAATGGTTTCCCGCATCGAGCGTTCGGCATCAGCGGTATTGCCATCCAGATACTGCTGGTAGCCGAGCATGACATGCGCATACGCCAGCTCGCGCAGCGCGCTAAAGCGTGGTATGGGCAGGGACCACATTGTAATCGAATCCGGGAACGGCAGCTTCCAGCGTGTACCGTTGACATCGATCCGGCCCGCGCGCGCGAGCAGCGCAAAGTCTGCATGCGCCGGATGGCGCAACGAACGCGAGTGTGGCTGGAATCCAGAAGCTGCGGCCGAACGGACGCAGACTGGCAAAGCCCTGCGGCGTCGCGATCGCAATCAGGAGTGGAAACGCAAACAACGCCGCACCGACGCCAAACCTGCGCAGCAGCGGCCAGAGTACGCTCTGCAGTGGTTCCAGTCCGGGCGGCGGCCAGGACAATCTCGGAATGGTTACAGCAGGAGGTTCAGGCATCGCATCGGAATGCGATTCCATTCCGTACCTCGGTTCAGGGCGCCAGAGGGCGGCGAGGCATGCTCAGGCGCCCATAACAAACCGTGCGAGCGATCAGTGCCGCATCCCGCGCGAGCGCAGTACCACAACCGAGTCCGGTCCGGCCGAGTAGGTGGCGACATTGCGACCGACCAGCGCGCCGTTCTGAAGGCGCACCACACTGTGTGTAGTTACCGTGACACCTTGGCGCAGCGCACTCGGATACGGACCGGCCACGGTTACCACGCTATCGCCGGCGATCGCGGTAATGTGCAATGGAACCGGTTCCGCACGATCCGGGAACTGGATGCTCCACGCTGCCGTGTCGGCCGGGGCATTCATCGTGTAAGTCAGCAATACAGTGTCGCTGGCCTCCGGCATGACTTCGACCATCCAGGTGCCGGTCAGGTCGGCCAGCGAAAGGGCGGCCGCCGCCGGTGTCGAATCCGCAGCGTCTTCAGGCGTATCGTCGGCTCCGCCGCAACCGACCAGAAGGACTGTACAGCAGATGCTTGCGAAGCGGCGCATGGCGTGTCTCCAGCGTTTAGAGAGGACTGCAGGAGTGATGCAGGAGCATTGAACCTATCAAACCATCGGACTCTGCGGCAACAAACCGGATTCACGCAGACCGCGGAGCCGCCGAAGCGTGTCGCCGCTTCTCGCACTCCGCGGACCTGCGGGAACTCGACGGTTGCCCGAATCAGTCGCCGGTGTTCTGGTCCTCGGGTTTATTGGTGGTCTCTACGTCCTCGCGCGGTCCTTCGGCTGGATCGGTGGGTGAGATGCCGCGACCCGGCTGCGCTTCCTGCCGATTCGGGAACTCGATTTCGCGTTTACGCTCCGGATTTTCGCTCTGCTCTTCGCGTTCGACACGCTTCTGCTTGCGGATTTGACCATCACGTCCGGCCATGGTGCCTCCTGAGTCGGTGCTGGTTTCGCGCACGCGAATGCGTGCGCTCACGCCAGCAGCAAGCAGGAAGCTTGCCGTTGCGCGCGGGCAGTGCGAAACCGCAGCAACGCCATGGCCGAGCCATGCAGTCGGCTGCTAGCGGGCTGGCAGAGCCATGTGTGTGGAGTTGCCATAAACGACTTTCCAGCCGCCGGGCCGGCGCACGAACAGGTTGCTCCACACGCCACGTTCGGCGGGACGAACGCCGGCACTGTCGACTGCCTCATGATAGGCCGCCAGCATGAGCACCGCGTCAGCGCTCACCGGAATGTACTGCACGCTGTCGATGACGAATTGATCGATCGAATCGAGCATCGGAAACATGCCGGTCAGCCAGGCATCGAACGCAGGGCGTCCACGCTTGAGCTCGCCGCCTATGACGTGGGCAAACCCGGCCGTCGTATCGTAGGACTGCAGCGTCGCGGCGGCATCGATGCGCGCAATCCTGGCCACCAGCGAATCGAAGGCCACGCGTACGGCAACTGTATCGACGGAAACGCGCTTTCTATCCGGTACGCCGGCAATCCTGCAACTCACGAGCGCGGCGCACATCAGTGCGAGAACGAGACGCAGCCGCGCGCTTCTGCTGCTGGCATGCATCACGCGCGCACACCGGTTGGCTTTACGTTCGCATTCAAGCGGAACAGATTGGTTGGATCGTACTTGTTCTTGACCGCGACCAGCCTGTTATGGTTGGCTCGATAATTGGCCTGGACCGCGGCGCTGGAATGCTCGATCTCCAGATCGTTGACGTAGAAGCCGTGAGTGAACCGCTCGATCGGTGCCCAGAACTGCTTGATCCATTGGATGTGCACGCTCGGATCCTGGCCGTGCTTCCAGCCTACAGCGGAGAGCATGTTGGCCTGCACATCGCGCTGGGCGAATGCAGTCGCGCTCGCGGGTACGCGCGCAATGGCGCCGCCGCCCTGCTGAAAGAATACCGCGGTAGATCGGGCCGGATGTCCCTCGAACCGATCCACCAGAGCGTCGATGAGTGCAGGCGGCATGCGCGACACGAAGCCGCTCTTCAGGTATGAACCCTCAGCGCGCGGGTCGGTCACGTCACCCGACTTCTGTACTGCCACGTAATCGGTCGGAACGACCTGATCCATGATTGAGCTGCCGAGTTTGCGGATCGGTGCCAGCAGCCGGTCCAGGTTGCCGGCCGGTCCGGAGTAGCAGACCGGGAACATGCAGACGCCAGGTGCGCCGCCCGGTGGCAATGCCATCGCGAAACCGAGATCGAACTCGTCCGGGACCTGCGGCCCATATTCGGCGAAGATGGACATCGCTTCTTTTGCTTTGGCAATCGGGAACACGATGCGCCCGGCCATGACCTGCCGCGGCATGGGATGCAGACGGAACTCGAAGTTCGTGACGATGCCGAAGTTGCCGCCACCGCCGCGCACGCCCCAGAAGAGGTCCGGGTTCTCGTCGGCACTGGCGCGACGGAACTGTCCATCGGCCGTGACCACGTTTATGGCGACCAGGTTATCGACGGAAAGGCCGAAGCGCCGGGCAACCCGACCGAAGCCGCCTCCGGTCACCAGGCCGCCGACGCCGGTATGTGAAACGGTGCCGAGTGGCGTGACCAGGTTGTACGCCATCGCTTCATGGTCGACGGAACCCAGCAGGCTGCCACCCGTAACCCAGGCTCGCCGCGCGACCGGATCGACGCGTACATCGCGGAAGAGTGAAAGATCGATCAGCATGCCCTTGTCACAGGTCGATTGGCCGGACGCGCTGTGGCCACCGCACTTGACCGCCAGTAGCAGGCCTCGGTTGGCCCGCGCGAAGTTCACTGCGGTCCGAATGTCGGCCACGCCGGTGGGCTGCACGACCAGTGCGGGATGCTTGTCGAACGAGGGATTGAGAAGCATCCGGGCCTGGTCGTAGCCCTCGCTGCCGGACAGCAGCACGCGTCCACGCAATTGAGCACGCAGATCCGCAATCGCTTTTCCGCTCAGTGTGACCGGTTCACCGTTGCCGGTAATGGCATCCACGTCGCGCAGCTGCTGCGACTGCTGAAACACCTCGGCAAAGCCGTTTTTGCGCGGAAGCGAAATCGCGGCGGCCGCGGCGAGCGTGGATCGAAAGAATGTGCGGCGTTGCATGCCAGCCCTCGTTTCTGTCAGGTCGTTACCACGGGCGGTACAGCCAACGAACTGTACGGCCGAAATTCATGACGCCGCGGGTTGGAGCTCGGGCCTGACGAACGCCGACCCTGCGGACCTCGCGATTAGACTGATATTGGTGAGAGAGACCAGGGTACTGTCCTAGGATAGCGCTGCCATCAACGCCCGAACAACCCCGCCCGGCAGACCACCTCAGGCCCAGGCGCCGAGCAGCGGGCGCTTGCTACACCCGCCGCTCGGTAACCCGCGTTCAAATAACCTGTTGATTATCGATTAGTGACTATCCGGTGAAGTCACATCGCCGCTGTCCGGCTTTTCCACTCCCAACCGCCGCCGGCGCACGACCGTTTCCTCTACTTCCACTGGCTTGCGCTCCACTACCGTCTCATGCACGGTGCTGCCACCGGACAATTTGCGCTCCCGTTCCGCCAGATCACGCTCACGCTGTTCCAGCGCACGCTCGCGCTCCGCATACATCCGGTCCCGGTCCGCGTCACTTACGCTTGCCTCATCACGCAGATCATACCGCAGATCCCGGCTTTCCTCCGTGCCATACGTCTGTTGCAGCCGGTCGCGGTCATCGTCGGAAAGGCGTCCACGCGAGCCCTCGATCGTATAGCCGCCCACATCTCCGGTATCCACCACGACCACCTTGCGCGTGCGATCCAGCTGAACCGCGCGCAACGGAACTTCCGCACTCCGTCCCGTGCCCTTCAGGTCCACCGCAATCATCACCACCTCGCCCCGCCGCGGATCCACCAGCAAATCATCCACCTCGCCCACATCCGCGCCGGTCAGCGTGCACACGTCCCACCCCCGAATATCCGGCTCACCACTCGCTACCTTGAACCCCTTCAGGTCATGCATCCTCACCAGTTCATTGGCGTACGACGGGTCTGGCCCTACGCCAGCCAGGTCGTTACGCGTACGATCCCGCTTCTTTGCCATTCGATGACTCCTTGGTTCAGCGTGGTCTCGGGCGATACGCCCGGAATATTGATGGTACCGCTGGTGGCCAGGTAATAGAGCACCGCCGCGATAATGACCAGCGCCAGCACTACCCATAGCCAAACGGGCGTACTGCGCTTTTTCTCGACCTGGATTTGCGCCATCCGTTTCTCCTTCGCCGGGGTTCCTTCCCGCGCGGTTGCAAAGTCAGCGCCGTTGATCCGGGCGGGGCGGGTACTGGCGGGATTGGACTGGGGTCACTAAACTCTAGCTAGATACCTACTCTATATAGGTCCGATCTACATGCGCATGACCTACCCCACAGCCATCGTCTTGCACGCGGTTGCACAAGGCGTGAGCCACGGCTTCGACATCATCGACGTGTCCGGGCTGCGAGCGGGTACGGTGTACCCGATTCTGCGGCGGCTGGAGGAGGCCAGGCTGTTGACGTCGTCCTGGGAACGGGCGACGGCGGCGCGGGCGGAAGGCCGGCCGCCCCGGCGCAACTATCAGATCACGGCGCTGGGCCGGCGCACGCTGGCCGATGCCGTAGCGCGCTATCCGGGCGTGGTGCGCGTGCTCGACCCCGGACCGGCGTCGGCGTGAGCGCGCACATATACGAGGGACCGGGTGGGCGGATCATCGGTGCGATCGCGCGACTGGTGCCGTGGTCGGAGCGCGCCGACTGGAGCGATGAGTGGTGTGCCGAATTGGCGCACGCGCACGAGCGACGATTGCTGCGCGGCGATGCGGCGTGGCGGGTTGCCCTTTCGATGAGGCTGCGCTGTGTGTCGGCGCTGAGTGATGCGTTGTGGCTGAGAGGACGGAACGGAGGCACATCGATGTTGATTGCGGATCTGAAAAGCGCGTGGCGCGCGATGCGCAGGCGGCCGGGCTTCGCCGCCAGCATCGTGGTAACGCTGTCGCTTGGAATTGGCGGGACTACGGCGATGTTCAGCATCATCGATCCGCTGATGTTGCGCCCGCTGCCGTATCCGGAAGTGGCGCGACTGGTCGAGGTGCACACGATTCATCCGGGCGGCGCAGCGTATGAGGGCGTCGATGTAGAGGTGTGGAAGACGGTGCGCACCGGACTATTGCCGCGTGTGTTCGACCGGTTCGAAGCAGGTGCTCCGTTGTGGCCAAAGATAACCGGAACGTTCGAGCCGGTCGAAGCGCGGGCGCACGCTTTTACGCCGGGCGCGCTGCCGCTACTGGGTGCACGGCCAAAGCTGGGACGATTATTTGTTGAATCCGATACCGCGGTGGGCGCACCGTTGGTCGCAGTGCTGAGCGAGACGTTCTGGCGACGCGTGTTTTTTGGTGATCCAGCCGCACTCGGGCGGACCCTGACGCTCGACGGCAAAGCGTTCACCGTGATCGGAGTGTTGCCCGCATCGTTCAAGTATCCGGACGGCACGGTGGCACTATGGATTCCGCTGCCGGTCGAGCGGCCGCTCTGGCGAGTGAACGGCTTCGAAGCCATTGCGCGAGTGCGTGAGGGTGTGACGCGGGAAAGCGCGCAATTGGAGGTCGACGCATTGACCAGGCGCATGGGTGAAGGTGCCGCTGTCCCGTTTTACTGGAATTTGTCGGTCAAGCTGATCGAGAACCGGTTCGGCAAAGGTGTGCCTGACTTGCTTGGCCTTCTGGCCGGCGCCGTCGCCTGCGTACTGCTGATCGCGTGTGTCAATGCCGCCAATCTTCTGCTCGTCCATAGCACGGGTCGTCAAACCGAGCTGGCGGTTCGGCGTTCACTGGGCGCCACCAGCGCGCGGCTGTTCCGTCAACTAGTAACCGAAACGCTGGTGCTGGCGGTTGCCGGCGGCGTTCTCGGAGTATTCCTCGCTTATGCGGGCGTGCGCGCGATCATACACCTGCTGCCCGCCAGCATGATCGAGTACACGCATTCAACCATTGGTGTGGACGGACGCGTGCTCGCGTTCACTGCGGTCGTATCGCTGTTGACCGGCGTTGTGTTCGGCGCCGGACCTGCGTTGCGCGCCGCACGTCACACACGTCTGGTTTCGAGCGATCGCACGCTGACCGCTTCGGCGGCAGTTCGGCGACTGGGTGGTATGCTGGTTGTGATCGAACTGGCTCTTTCCATGATGCTTCTGGTGGGTGCCGGACTGCTGGGGCGGAGCTTCGTCGGTCTACTTGCGGTGGATCCTGGGTATCAGCCACAAGGTCTTGCCGTCTTACGCATCAATCACACGACCAGCCGCGACGATACCGTTCGCGCCGAACTGTTTTATGGTGCGTTGAAGGAACGGCTCCTGGCGTCGCCTGGAATTACTGGTGTCACGGTCTCGGATGGCCTACCGCCTCGACCGAGCGGCTTTCGTTCCAGGCTGACGCTGGAAGTCGAATCCGGCGAGAAGCGCTTGCTTGGCGATCTACGTCTGCCAGACGTCGTGGTCGATCACGACTATTTCGCGGTGTTGGGCATTCCCATCATTGCGGGTCGCAGCTTTGAAAGAGAGGACACACGGTCATCGCCACTCAGTGCGATCATCGATCCCGAGTTTGCGGCACTGCTTTGGCCTGCTGGCTCGCCGATCGGGCGGCGCTTTCGTATCGCTGTGGACGAGCCGTGGCTGACCGTGGTTGGCGTAGCCGGCGATGTAAAGATGATGGGGCCGGACGATCGCGCAGCGCCTTATGCACTATACCTCGCGGCATCGCAACAGACCCCTTGGCGGTACCGCTGGGTCGCGGTACGTACGCGCGAGGACGTCGGCGCGCTGCAAGTCGACATCCGCAACGTGGTTCGATCCCTCGATCCCGATCAGCCCATCCTGGATCTTGGACCCGCCGAAGCGTTGTTTGGCGAATCACTCCAGAAGCAACGCTTTCTTCTCATTCTGATGGTCGTGTTCACGATGGTCGCCGTGATCCTGGCTGCCATTGGTGTGTACGGCGTCGTCGCCTACATGGTGGCGCAACGCACGCGCGAAATTGGCCTGCGGATCGCTTTGGGGGCGACCCCACTTTCGATGGTGGCCGCAGTTCTGGGAAGTGGTCTGACGCTGGCCGTGACCGGCGGGCTGATCGGTCTGGCTGCCGCGCTCGCGCTTTCGCGGTTTCTCAGCAGCCTGCTCTTCGGCATTCAGCCAACCGACGTGCCGACACTGGCACTGGTTGGTGGAATCCTTGGCCTGGTCGCCGGTGCAGCTACGCTGGTCCCGGCCATCCGTGCCGGCCGCACCAGTCCCCTGGAGACTCTACGCGGGGGTTGATCGCGGTCCTTGCCGAGTCCGTCCGCCGATTCTAGTCTGCTCTCGAACCGTTCGACCTTCCTGCGTCCGCAGCCGTTGACCATTGTGGAGTCATTTCGATGATGAGTGTGGAACCGGCGACCGCCGATCTGGTCGATCGTCTGGCAGAGCATCGCACGCTTTCAAGGGCACCACGCAAGGAGCTGGAGTGGCTGGTCGCCCATGGGAAGCTGCGGCGGTACGAGCGCGGTGATTACATGCTGCGCACCGGCCAACTGATTCCCGAGACCGACTTGGGCCTCGAGGTGATCCTCACCGGGCATTTCGACATTTTCGTAGACCGCGGCGCCGGTCCGCGCAAAGTCATGCAATGGCTGGCTGGCGATGTTTCAGGGATGCTGCCTTTCTCGCGCATGACCGCATCACCTGGCGATTCGATCGTCGAGGTTCCCATCGAAACCTTGAGTGTTGCTCCGGTACATTTCCCGGAGCTGATCCGCGAATGCCCGGTAGTGGTCGAGATCTGCGTGCACGTAATGCTCGATCGCGCCCGGGTTTTCAATTCCAGTGACTGGCAGGACGAGAAAATGGTGTCGCTGGGCAAGCTGGCGGCGGGGCTGGCGCACGAGCTCAACAACCCGGCGTCCGCAGTTGCACGCAGCTCGAAAACGCTGGTCACGAGCATGAACGAAGCGGATCGCGCCGCGCGCATGCTGGGTCTCTTTCATTTGAGCGAGGATCAGCTGGCCGCGATCGACCGCGTGCGCACCGCCTGCGTGCGTGCGGACCCAATCGTTTCTCGCTCACCGCTGGAACGCGCCGATCGCGAAGATGAGATTGCCGACTGGCTGCAGAATCACGGCGCGGATGACTCCGCCGTCGCAGCCCTCGCCGAAACCGCGGTCACCATCGACGTTCTCGATCACCTGGCAACCATGATTCAGGGGGATGCGCTGGATGCCGCTCTGGACTGGGTTGCCGCCGGTTGCGCAGTGCGTACACTGGCGTCCGAAATCGAGAAGGCATCAACCAAGATCTACGAGCTGGTTGCGGCGGTGAAAAGCTTCACGCATATGGACCGCGCCCGCGTGCTGGAGGACGTGGATATCGAGCGTGGACTGCGCGATTCGCTCATGGTGCTCGGCTCCAAGGCGCGATCCAAGTCGGTGAGTGTGACCATCGACGTCGCGCCGGATCTGCCACGCGTGCGCGCGATGGGCGGTGAGCTGAATCAGATCTGGGCAAACCTGATCGACAATGCGCTGGATGCAGTCGGACCCGCAGGACACGTCACGGTTTCCGCGAAAGGCGAACGCCGCTCGGTGGTGATTCGCGTGATCGACGACGGCTCCGGTATCCCGGCGGAAATCAAAGAGCGTATCTTCGATCCATTCTTCACGACCAAGGAACCCGGCAAGGGCACCGGCATGGGACTCGAGATTGCACGGCGGCTGGTGCGTGCCTACGGCGGCGACATTGAGGTCGACTCGCGGCCCGGGCACACCGAGTTTCGCGTGATATTACCGCCGGCCGGCGGCAGCTGAACTGCCTATGGCGAAGCCTGTAATTCTCACGGTTGATGACGATGCCGAAGTGCTGAACGCAGTTGGCCGTGATCTGCGCCATCACTTCAGCAGCGACTACCGCATCGTGAAGGCCGGCTCCGGCGCGCTTGCGCTGGAAACCACGCATCAGCTCAAACAACGCGGTGACGCGGTTGCACTTTTCCTGGTCGACGAGCGCATGCCGGGCATGACCGGTACACAATTTCTCATCGAAGCCATCAAGTTGTACCCGGATGCCCGGCGCGTTCTGCTCACAGCGTATGCCGATACCGAGACGGCCATCACCGCCATCAACCAGATCGGTCTCGACCATTACCTGCTGAAGCCATGGGAACCGCCGGAGGAACGGCTGTATCCGGTACTCGATGATCTGCTCGGCGACTGGGTCGCGAAAGCGCGCCCGGTGTTCGAGGGTATTCGCGTCGCCGGTACAGCGCTCTCGCCATCAACGTACGCGGTGAAGGATTTCCTGTCGGCCAATCAGGTGCCGTATCAGTGGCTGGATGTCGAGACCGACACGGCTGCACGCACGCTGGTACAGGCCATCGACCCCGCGCTGGCCCGGCCGGTCGTGTTCTTTCCGGATGGCAGCTCGCTGGTGCAGCCGAGCGCGCGCGAGCTGGCCGAGAAACTCGGCATGCAGACGCGACCGCATCGCCCTTTCTACGATCTCATCGTCGTAGGCGGCGGACCCGCCGGACTGGCGGCCGCGTTGTATGGGGCGTCCGAAGGTTTGCGCACGCTGCTGGTCGAGCGCAGCGCACCCGGCGGCCAGGCCGGTACCAGCTCGTTCATCGAAAACTATCTCGGCTTTCCGGGCGGCGTGAGTGGTGCCGACCTGGCCCGACGCGCGGCTACGCAGGCCCGACGGTTCGGCGCCGAAATTCTCACCGCAGTCGAAGTCGTCGAGATCAAACGCAACGATCCGTATCGCATCGTGAAGCTGGCCGATGGTTCCGAGCTGAGCTGTTACGCAGTACTGATCGCCGCCGGGATGGAAGTGCGCCAGCTCGAGCTGCCGGGTATCGAAGCCCTGGTCGGTGCCGGCGTCTACTACGGCGCTGCACTCACCGAAGCGAGCACCTACCGCAATCAGGATGTCGTCGTCGTGGGCGGCGCCAACTCGGCCGGGCAGGGCGCCATGTTCTTTTCGCGCTACGCACGCACCGTCACCATGCTGATACGCGGAGCCAGGCTGAGCACGGCCATGTCGCAGTACCTGGCCGATCGCATCCAGGAGACTGCGAACGTGGCGGTCCGGCCGAACACGACCGTCGTTGCGGTGAGCGGGAATGGTCGTCTCGAATCGATTACTCTGCTCGACACCATCACGCAAGAGACCGTCGTATTGCCTGCATCGGCGCTGTTTATTTTCATCGGTACCAATCCCCGTACTGCGATGGTGAACGGTCTGGTCGAGCGCGATGCGCAAGGCTTCATCTTCACCGGCCGTGACCTGATGCTCGATAACCAGCGCCCCAAAGGCTGGACCGCCGACCGCGACCCGTTCCTGTTCGAGACCAGTGTCCCCGGCATATTCGCCGCGGGCGACTCCCGTCACGGTTCCGGCAAACGCGTGGCCTCGGCAGTGGGAGAGGGTTCCGCAACGGTCAGCATGATTCACGAATACCTGCAAACCGTTTAACAGAGACAGGGTCAGAAGCAGGTGCAGTGACGGCGGGTCAGAAGCAGAGACAGATCCAGAATCAGAGACAGAGACAAAGACAGAAGCAGGTACAGTGACGGCGGGCCGAAAGCAGAATCAGAGACAGAATCAGAGGCAGAAG
>JBBDWZ010000269.1:0-12313 GCA_040902615.1 Gemmatimonadota bacterium
GTGATCACCTATGTACTCATGCCGGTGATGGATGGCTATGAGTTGGTAAAGCAACTGCGACGCGATCCGGGCGCGCACGCGACTCCGGTGGTGTTCTATACCGCGCACTACGGGGAGTTCGAAGCGAGGATGCTGGCGCAGTCTCTCGGAGTGCTGCACGTCCTGACCAAACCGGCGGAAGCCGCAAAGGTGCTGGAGATCGTCGACCGCGTGCTCATCGGCGCATCGACGGCGGTGCCCGTGCACGCCGGCATTCGGCCGGAAGAAGTGGATCGCGAGCATCTTCGCCTGGTCACGGACAAACTATCCGAGAAGGCCGGCGACCTGAAGCACGCGAACGCGCGCTTGCGAGCGCTGATCAACATCGGCCTGGAGCTTTCAGCCGAACGCGACGCCGATCGTCTACTACAGAGAGTATGCGTCGCCGCTCGGGATCTGTTCAGCGCGACCTACGTCACCCTCGGCATCGTCGACATCGCCGAACGAAGGGTCCGGCGTTTCATCACCTGTGGAGCAGAGGGAGCAGGGTGGGTCGAGTCCGCTGACTCGGTACAAGGGATGATCGAGTCGGTGGTCACCGAACGCCGTACGTTTCGAGGCGCCAATCCCGGTGGCGATCCGGCAACGCTGCGACTCCCCCGTGAGCATCCGGAAGTTCACACCTTCCTTGCCGCTCCCATCGCGTCACCCACACAGGTATACGGCTGGATCTGTTTTGTCGGTCATGAGGGAAAGGCTTTCACCGAGGACGATGAGAATCTGGTGATGGCATTGTCGGGTCAGGTAGGCCGCATTTACGAGAACAGCCACCTGTATGAAACTGCGATGCAGCGGACCAACGAGCTCGCGCGGAGCGAAGCACGCAAAGCCGCCGTGCTGGACTCGGTGCTCGATTGCATCGTCACGATCGACGCGCAGGGAACCGTAGTCGAGTTCAATGCCGCAGCAGAGCAGACCTTTGGCTACACGAAAGCCGAAGCGGTTGGACGCGCGCTCAGTGACCTGATCATCCCGCCGGCCTTCCGGGAGGCACATAAAGCCGGCATGGCGCGCTATCGGTCCACCGGTGTCGGGCCATTGCTGGGGAAAGTCATCGAGATCACAGCCATGCGATCGGATGGCTCGATCATTCCCGTCGAGCTTGCGATTACGGCCATCCTCACGGAAACGCCGACTATCTTCACCGGTGTAATGCGTGACATCACGCAACGCAAACGCACCGAGGACGATGTCCGCAACCGCGCCATGCTGTCGTCGCTGGCTGCGACCGTCGGGCTGGCGCTGACCAGAAGCGAGTCACTCGCCACTGCGCTGCGCCAGTGTGCCGAGGCGCTGGTAACCCATCTCGGCGCTGCCTTTGCCCGGATCTGGACGCTCAATGAACGCGAAGCCATGCTCGAGCTGCAGGCCAGCGCTGGCCAGTACACGCGCCTGGACGGTCCGCACGGAAAGATCCCGCTCGGTCAATTCAAAATCGGGCGCATCGCGCGGGACCGAAAACCCCACCTGACCAACCTGGTCATGGGCGATCCTGAAGTGATCGATCAGGAATGGCCGCAGAGGGAAGAAATCGTGTCATTTGCCGGTCACCCGCTGGTTGTGGATGACCGTGTAGTCGGCGTCATGGCAGTGTTTTCCCGCCATGCGCTATCCGACCACGTTCTCTCGAATCTGGGTTCGGTTGCCCAGCATATTGCGCTCGGCATCGAACGCCACCGGAGCGCAGAGGCACTGCGTACCGCTGAAGAACGTGTGCGATTTGCGCTGGAGAGCGCCGACGTCGGCATCTGGGACATGGACTACAGGACGGGCGTGCTGCGCTGGTCGGAGACCATTGAAGCGCAATACGGGCTTCAGCCCGGAACCTTCGATGGGACCGTCGAGATGTTCACGCAGGGCGTGCATCCCGAGGATCGACAGATATTGCTGGACACGATTGATGCGGCCATGAAAACGGGCAGCGATTTCACGACGCTGCATCGAACCATCTGGCCGGACAGCACGGTGCGGTGGTTGAGTGGTGCGGGCCGGATCCAGCTGGACCACGATGGCAAGCCCATGCGCGGCGTGGGCATCTCTCAGGATGTCACCGAGCGGCGCCTCCTGGAGGAGCAGTATCAGCAGGCGCAGAAGATGGAAGCCATAGGGCGGCTGGCCGGTGGCGTCGCCCATGATTTCAACAACCTGCTTACGGCCATTCTGGGATACTGCGACTTGTTACTCGGAGATCTCGATCCGTCGAATCCCACGCGCGCAGACATCGAGGAAATTCAAAAGGCGGGCATGCGTGCCTCGGGATTGACCCGCCAGTTGCTGGCATTCAGCCGCAAACAAATCATCGAGCCGACACTGCTGGATCTGAATGCGGTAGTGTCCGATATGGAGCCCATGCTAGAACGCCTGATTGGTGAGGATGTTACGATCGTGCTGGCACTGCGTTCCGGACCGGCGCGCGTCATGGCCGATCACGGACAGGTCGAACAGATCGTCATGAACCTGGCCGTCAACGCGCGTGATGCAATGCCGCGCGGCGGTAGATTGACCATCCAGACTGAGCAGGTCGAACTCGACGAAAACTACACGAAGACCCACCACTCCTTCAAACCCGGTCACTACGTGGCACTCACCGTCACCGATACTGGAACCGGCATGACGCCCGACGTACAGGCCCGCTTGTTCGAGCCGTTCTTCACGACCAAGGAGCTCGGCAAAGGCACTGGACTCGGCCTGGCCACCGTACACGGCATGGTCACGCGCAGCGGTGGTAGCGTCCAGGTCTACAGTGAAGTCGACCGGGGCAGCTCGTTCAAGGTGTATTTCCCAATCGCCGATCACGCGGAAATGACGGTCCCCTTGCCGGTGCCGGTTTCGAGTCCCCGCGTCGGCGTGCAGACTGTGCTCGTGGTGGAGGATGAGAGCGGGCTTCGTGAACTGGCCAGAAGGCTGCTCGAGCGCCAGGGCTACAAAGTGCTGCTCGCTGCCAATGCCGCGGATGCGCTTGCTCTCTTCGATCTGAACGGCGCGATCGATGTGGTGCTCACCGATGTCGTGATGCCGGGGGGCAGCGGGCCCGACCTGATCAAGAAGCTGGTTGAACGACAGCCCGCCCTCAAGGTGATCTACATGTCAGGGTACACAGAGGAAACCATCTCGCATCACGGTATCCTCGATCCCGGGATTGCGTTTCTACACAAGCCTTTCACGGCCGACTCTCTCGGGCGGAAACTTCGTGAAATCCTCGACTAATCAGCTCGAAATCTGCGCGACAGTCAGGTCGATCCGTTGAGGGTTCTCAGACCGATGCCTGGCGAGCTGAAACTCCTCGTGGTCGAAGACGACAATGCGGTCCGCGCGCTCGCATCCCGCATCCTGCTGGCCGAAGGTCACGCGGTGCTTGGCGTTCACACGCTCGGTGAAGCGCGCGAGGCTCTCGAGCGCGGCGATGACTTCGACCTGGTCATTGCCGACGTCATGCTGCCTGACGGCAAGGCAGGTGCGCTGGCCAGCCTGCTGACCGGGAATCGCCTGCTGCTGACTTCCGGATACGACCTGTCCGACTTGATGGCGAGCGGTGATGTGCGAGACGTCGAATCATTCCTGCCGAAGCCGTACACGCCGCGCCAACTGCTCGGCAAGGTGCGCAGTGTCCTCGCCCGTTTCGAGGGCCGGATGTGATGAAAGGCAATATCGAGTCGCCATCGTCTTCCACTTCATGGGATCCGGTAGGAAAGCCGGTCTGAAACGCCTGGTCAGCGGCACGAAGAGCCAGCAATTTGAGACGCTGCGGTAAACATCGAAGCGATTAGGCCCATTCCTGTGGTGAATGACTCGAACGCGTCCAGGCCGCGTCAAGCCAAAGACACAGTGTCTGTCGGAACCGGCTTTCGTTTTACAAGACTTGTTAAGACTTGTAAAAGACTTGTCTTGACTTACACTCGCCGAACGGCAAGTCTCGCATTGGCGATATTCGTCGGAGATCTAGGGGAGCGCGATGAGCGAGCACGGACCGGTTCGGCAGCGATCGCTGGCGCGGCGTCTGTTAGTCGCCATTGGCAGCTTGGTGCTGGTCGCTTTAGCCGTGCTGGTCTGGACTGCGTTTCTCGAGGCTAGACGGTCGTCACAACAGAGTGCAGAAGAACGCCTGGTGCGGTCGGCGGGCGTGGTCGCGGGACTGGTGGACGGTGCGGTACAGGGACTGCTGGGCCAGTCGCGCCGCCTCACGCAGGATCCGGCGTTGCAGGCGTATGCGCTGACCAGGGATCCACGCGTGCGCGCCGATGCGAATCGGGCCTTGCGCTACACGGGTCCCGCCTCCGACCAGCTAATCGCGATCGAGCTTCAGGCTGGGGACGGCAAACGATTGTTGGTGAGCGGCGATTCTGTCGATCTGCCCGAGCTCACTTCGTCGGAACGCGCTTCTCCCGGTCAACCGAGGTTTGGCCAGCTTCGCGCGATCAGTGAGGTTGCGGCGGTACCCGCGATTGCCCCGATCATAATGGACACCGCGGTGGTTGGCTGGGTGGTGGTCTGGTGGCGCCTTCGACTGACCGTGCGATTGACCGGTGCACAAGGCTTTCTCGGCAACCTCGACGGAAGCGTCTGGACCGATTTCGAGCGGATCGTGCCGCCGCCATTGCGCACAGCGGACACCGGCCCACGTTCGGTTCGCTATGAGCGCGGCGATTCCGCCTGGATCGCGGGCATTGCGCCGGCCTCTGTGGGCGAGTGGCTGGTCGTGGTGGAAACTGCGTGGCCGGATGTGGCGGCACCGGCGTATCAGTTTTTGCGACGACTGGCGCTGCTGAGCTCGCTGCTGTTCGCGATCTGCTTGAGCGTGGTGTGGCAGCTCAGCCAACGTATTACGACACCCTTACGCCGACTCACGACGGCGGCCGAGACCATCAGCGCGGGCGACTACACGGCCCGGGTGCAAACGATCGGTCGCGACGAGCTGGGTCAACTGGGTGCCTCGTTCAACAGCATGGCCGAGCGGGTTCAGGATGCTCACCAGCGCATCGAGGAGCAGGCCGCCCAGTATCACATGCTGTTCAAGAGCAATCCCAGCCCGATGTGGGTCTTCGATCGCGCGTCCCTTCGTTTTCTCGCTGTCAATCATGCAGCGATCCATCACTATGGCTACTCGCGCGAAGAATTTCTGAACCTGACCCTCAAGGACATTCGTCCACCGGAGGAAGTCGCGCGTCTGCTCGAAGACGTCGCGCAATCGCATACCGGGCTCGACATCGGTGGTGTGTGGTCTCACCGCAAGAAGGACGGCAGCATCATGTCTGTCGAGATCACGTCGCATGAGGTGATGTTCGACCAGCACGACGCAGTGATGGTGTTGGTGCACGATGTGACCGAGCGGCAGCGCGCTGAGGAAGCGCTGCGCACGGCACACGAGTCGCTGCGCACGATTGTGGAGGCCGCGCCGGTCGCGGTGTACAGCCTCGATCGGACCGGGATCGTCCGCACCTGGAATCCGGGGGCCGAACGGATCTTCGGCTGGAGCGGCGCGGAAGTGATTGGCAAACCGCTGCCGACCGTTCCGGGGGATGCGCAGGTGCAGCCGGAGGCCCGCCTGCGCGAAGTTGTGGATGGAGGGCTCCTGAACGGCGTCGAGCTTACGCGCGTCACCAAGGACGGCAGCAAGGTTCTGGTCCGTCTGCATGCGAGTCCGCTGCATGACGCGAAAGGTGTAGTCACCGGCATCATGGTGATTGCCGCCGACATCAGCGACGTGCGCCGACTCGAGCAGCAGTATCGTCAGGCGCAGAAGATGGAAGCGGTGGGTCGCCTGGCCGGTGGGGTCGCCCACGACTTCAACAACCTGCTGACCATTATCCTCGGCGAGTCGACCATGGTGCTGGACCAGTTGTCCGAGGACGATCCGGCGCGGATCATGGTCGGCGACATCATGAAGGCCGGCGAACGCGCGGCCGAGCTAACCCGCCAGCTGCTTGCCTTTTCCCGCCAGCAGATCGTCGAGCCGACCGTATTCCAGATCAACGATCTGGTAACCGATGTCGAGAAGATGCTGCGCCGCCTGATCGGTGAGGACATACGGTTGAACACGCGGCTGGATCCGGCCGCCGGCCCGGTGAGGGCGGATCGCAATCAATTTGAGCAGCTTCTGCTGAATCTGAGCGTGAATGCACGGGACGCCATGCCGGATGGCGGGTTGCTCGCGATCGAAACCACGCGTGTCACGTTGTCCGACCAATACGTGGATAAGCATCCGGATGCGCGTCCCGGCGAGTATGTGCTGCTCTCGGTCAGCGATTCAGGCACGGGAATGTCCGAGGAGGTCCGCACGCATATCTTCGAACCCTTCTTTACCACGAAGGCAGTCCAGCAAGGCACCGGGCTTGGTCTGGCCATGTGTTATGGTATCGTCAAGCAGGCGGGCGGCCTGATCGACGTCTACAGCGAGATTGGCGTCGGTACCATCATGAAGGTCTACGTGCCCAGCACGACCCAGAACGCGACGCGCGCTTCGGTTGCGCCGGCCCGGCGCACCGCCCGGGGTGAGCGCATCCTGCTGGTCGAAGACCAGCCTGCGGTGCGCGCGCTCAGCGTGCGCATGTTGCAATCGCTCGGCTACCATGTGCTGCAGGCCGCCGATGCAGAGAGCGCCCTCGTCATCCTCGAAGATGTCAGCCAGCCGCTGGACCTGCTGATCACTGACGTCGTCATGCCGGGATTGAAGGGCAGTGTTCTAGCGGAGCGCGCCCGCGCGCTTCGACCCAGCCTGAAGGTGCTGTTCATATCCGGGTATACCAGCGATGTGGCGGCGTACCAGAAGCTGGTCGACGAACAAGCCGCACTGCTGCAGAAACCGTTTACAACAGCCGTCCTCGGCGACCGCGTGCGTGATGTACTCGATCGGCCGGTCAGCACGTGAGATGCGCCTCCGCTCCAGCATCAGTCCACTGGAAGCACACCCGGTATAGATCGTTCACGCTAGTCGCATCCTGTCCTTCACGATCGCCTTCCAGCTCCAATGCAACTTGTTGTTCGGCGGTGCGGTGTAAAATGAAACCCCGCAGCGGTGCAATGCGCTGCGGGGTTTCTGCTTACGGTTCATGGGCCGGGTGGGGATCGAACCCGCGACCTTGGGCTTAAAAGGCCACGGACAAACGCCAGTTCGGCGCACCCTCTCACGAACAATCAACGACTTACGGCATCGCAGCGCTCGTAGGCGCTCGCTAGCGCTCGTGGGCGCTGTTACTTCCTTTGTTACTTGCCTGGGACCGAACTTTCGGCATTTCATCTCTGACGAGGCTAGTCGCAATCTTCGGTTTGTGGAGGATGCTGGTTCACCAGATGCGTTGAACACCGCATTGGTCGAACAAAGAATCCGCTTCACAACTTGCATAGCTTCCCCAACGCCTGGGCAGTCAGCAAGCGATCGAACGGATCACGGTGACGAAACGGGGTTCGAGTAGCTTCGCCAAATGCGCCGCCGCCACACGCAGAACGGTGATGCAATTTATTTTGCGTCGCGCCAGGAACCCCCATAACGGATCATAATCCGTCGGAGGTGAGCGACTTCCCTCTCGCCGTCGTTCCCAACTGACTGCTCGCGCCTCGCTGCGCCAAGGGCGCTCGGCGTGCGCTCGCTCATCCGGCGCCGGGCTCTCAGATCCACAGCACGTCCCAAGTGCAGCGTTGGGCGTCAGACAGGTGGCATTAGGCGACAGACGTACGAAAACGACTTGCCGCCACGATCAGGCCACCGTCTCAGTTGCCCCGAATGACGCCGAGCCATTTCATGTTGCTTTTCCCTTCCAGCCAGCAATTGCAGTAGTAGGCCTTCTCTTCCGCATTCGGTTTGGTGACTTTCACGCTTTTGAGATACCAGCTGGATCCGGCGTGGGCGTCGTCATGCCAGATCTCTACGCCAATGATTGTCCCAATGTCAGGCTGACCCGTGATCGTTACCACATCGGTATCACCATTTTCAAATGCGTTGCGCGGGATCAATCGATTCAATGTGAAGGTCGCGCTCTTCGCTTCGGAACCGTTCAAACGAATTGACACATTGGCGTCAGTGCCGGCGCCGCTTTCTGTGCCGGTTACGATGGTTACGCGGTAATCCACCAGCGGTTTGCCGGGCGTGAGGAGAATGCGATTCGTGTTCTCCAGCCACTGATTCGCCTGGAAATAGTACGCGTCACCGCCCAAACTCTCCCTCAGAATCCGCAGGCTCGCCAGGTGCCAGCCGGCCGCAGCATACAGGTTGTCGTGCCAGATGTGGATCGAGCTGATCCGCCCGACGCTCTTGCCGCGAACCACGAACCGGTCGGTGTTGCCTCGCTCGAAGACGTTCCGACTAACCAGCCCGTTCAGCCGCGTGGCTGACACGTCTCCGGAGTCGCCGTGGATAATCAGCCAGACGTTTGCGTCGGTGCCCGCGTCCGCAACGTCGCTGGTCTGCACATCCACGATGTATTCGATGCTGGGCGCACCAACCGTAAGCTTCGTACTGAGACTGTTATCCTGGAGCCACTGCTCGGCGGGGAACACGTATCTCTCTGCGGCCTTCTCGACCACCACGTCGCGCAGCTGCCACCCGGCCGCCGCGTACATGTTGTCATGGCGAACGAATAGCGTATCGATCCTGCCGATGTCGAATCCGGTGAACGTCGAGACATCAGTGGCGCCTCTCTCGAAGGCATTGCCGGAGACGAGCCCATTCAGCCGTACTTCGTTCGTCGATCCCTTGCTGCCCACCAGGCGGATAGTGATGTTCGCGTCCGTGCCGGCGTCCAGGTCATCGCCGGTCCGTACGGTGACGCGGTAGCTGATTGCATTACCACCAGGTTTGAGCGTGCGCTCCCGCTGGTTGTCTTTCAACCAGTCGCCCAGATTGAACAACACGTCCTTGCCATCGTGCGAAACACGTACGCTTTGTAGATACCAGTCGGCAGCCGCATACGCATTGTCCTGGCGGATACCGATCTCTCTCAACGTGCCCACACTGCCGGCCGTGCCCAAGTCCAGATCGACGAGATCCCGGCTGCCACGTTCGAATGCATTGCCACGGATCAGCCCGTTGAGCCGGATCCACTCTGTGTTCCTCTTGTCGCCGCGCAACTGTATTTCCACGTTCGCGTCCGTGCCGGCATCATCTCGGTCCCCGGTCTCCACGGTTACCACCGCGCGGCTGCCCGGATCGCCAGGCACAACATCACTCGTCAGCGAGTGGTCATCGAAATTGAGCCACTTCTTGAAATCGGCGGCGTAGTAACCGGACGGGCCCGAAATCTTCACCGATTCCAGGTACCAGTTGTCCGCGCTTTGGAACGCGCGCCGCGTCTCGAAGTATGCCTTCTCGATGCCGAGGAAATCGCCCCTCACCGCGCTCACGACCACGGACAGGATTTCCCCGACGTTGGGCACGCCCCGCAGTTCGAACGCTTCTACAGCTCCATTCTCCAGCGCGTTGCCCGGCAGCTGGCCATTGATGTGAAGGCCGATGATCGAGTTCAGCGCGCCATGAATCGTGAGGTAGAAATCAGCGTCTGTGCCGGAGCCCGTTTCCTTCCCGGTGGTAATCGTGACGCGGTAGTCCGCCAGCAGGGGCACAGTCGGCGGCGCGCTGCCCGCGGCATAGGGATACCAGCGGGCAACAGTTTCCTTGTCTTTGGCTGACAGCTCCGTCGTTTTTTCGATCTCGAAGTCACCAATCGTCAGCTTGTTGTCGACGGGGTACATCATGATGGAATTCGGATCAGGGTGGTCGTATTGCGTTTTCGTGCTGCGATAGATGTTTAGGACGTTATCCCAGATCTGCTTCTCGGTCCATGTCTTGTACTCCTCCATAACGGCTGCAATGTCCCAAGGGATGTTGAAGGCGGCCTGGTTTTGCTCGTGAATGAAGCCAATTGCGTGGCCGAACTCGTGCACGATCACACGGCGGAGCTCACGGTCATCGTTCTGGTCGGTCAGGCCGATGTTCATCGACTTTTGGCGCTCGTTGCTACCCGGGCTCTTCGGCGGACGTTGGTACTTGGGATAGTGCGAGTAGTGGCCATCAGCGACGTCGAAGTCGATCCCGATCGTGGCAGCGTTCACGTCATCAATGAAATCGAAATGGATGTTGCCAAACTGAGTCCAGGTACGAGCGAACGTGCGCACACGCTCGCGCAACCGTTCCGATCCGCTCAGGAAGGCCACAGTCACATATTCGCCCGGGTTGTAACGTTCGGGCACGTCGTCAGGAACCGCACAAAGGAGAAGTCGGGCCGGCGCAGGCTGGAACAGCGCTGGGCGCGCCACAGGCGGGCCTGGCGTTCGCAGAGGACCGCGCGAGTTATTTGGATCTGGTGGCACCGGACGCGCTGTGGCAACCGACCACATCGCGCTGTGCCACCCCGGCTCCACTTCACCAGGCTCGAGGCTGCCCCGTTCCACGTGCAGGTACGTGCCCTTCCAGCGGTTCCTCAACCGAAAGAAACCCGCATCGCTCGCGGGCTCGAGCGTCCACATCGCGCTTTGCCAGTCCTGGTCAATCGCGCCGATTTTGGCTGGACCCTGCTCGATGTGAACATAAAGTCCCTGCGGCGCGCGCAGGCGGGTGAACTCGGTACCCGGCACGGATTCGAGCTGGAAGCGGAACTCCGATTTCCAACGATTGGTGATGGTCTGCGCATCCTGTGCGAAGGCGAGGGTTGCAGGGACGCTCAATCCAACGGTACCTGCAAGCAGGAGAATGGTCGCGCGCGCACACGTAATGACGTGAAGCTCGGACACCTTCATCGGTACCCTCCCAATCATTGTGGAATAAGCAAGCAGCAGCCCGCGGCAGCGGGTTTAGGGACAGGTGAAGACGGTAATTCCGGCTGGCAAACGACTCTGCGCAGGCCCTGAATCAACACCGCACGCATAGCTGAAGCTTCACGACTCCACTGCGCGCAGCAACACTCGCCGACGCAGCCCCTGCGAGAATAGTAGTTGCCGCTGCTGATTGCAAGTAGACTGCGCGCTCATGGTTCGTATGAGTTGCGCCGAGGAAAGCGAGCACCGAGCTTTCCTGTTCAAACCAAGCGCTCGAAGTGCGACGGTCGCACGGTGGCAGCTCGCTCGACGGACGGACGCGAGCCCTCCGCCCACCTTTCATCGGACGAACGTGTATGATCGACGCAGATCGTAACTCAGGCGCGCGGCGCTCACTGGGTGTGCGTGTCCGCCGGTGCGTACTCACACGTGTGGTAGTGCTGAGCACGCTCTTCACTGTGACCATCAGCTCGGGCGTGGCAGCGCAGACGGTGAAACTGAACAACCGCTGGAAATCCGATCAATTCCTCTCGAACGGGGATGGCCGTGCCCTGGTGACCAATGTGAGTACCGCTACCGCCACGACCTGGATCATCGAACCGGTTCAGGGCACGGAGTTCGTGCGCCTCAAGTCAGGTCTCGGTGGTTACCTGCACACGGAAGGGGGCCCGCTCGAGATCGGGAGCATCCAACCAGGCTGGCACAGTGCAATGTGGATACTCGAGCCGGTTGAGAATTTCGTGCGCATCCGCAACCGGTGGCGCGGCACGTACATCCACGTCGAGCAGGGCCGGCTCGAAGTTGGCGCAATTCAGCCGGGCTGGCATAGCGCAATGTGGGTGCGGCAAGCGAAGAACGCGGCCCCCGGGCCCGATCGTATTCAGGCCGACCGGCCGCCAGTCCGCCGCGCTGCGGCTACCAAATACTTTGTCTGGGTGAAAACGAAGGATGCAATTCAGGCGGGGACCGATGCCAACATCACGATCCGCGTGCGCGGGAAATTTGGCGAAATCGGTCCGATCAAGCTCGACAAATCCGGCTACGACGACTTCGAACGAGGCGACGAGGATCTTTACGAGCTTGGTTTCCACGACATAGGCGAAGTACTGGCGATCCTCCTGGAGAACGATGGCTCGGGCGCGGGCGCGGACTGGCACGTCGACTGGGTCTGCGTGAACCTCGAGCATCAACCCGATTGCCGGCGCGGTGGGAACTTCTTCCGCATCGATAACTGGCTAAAGGGCAACTCGTCGACAGTGTGGCTGACTCCAACCAACTGACTGCGCGCGGCCAACCAATTCGCCGACCCCGCGTGTGCGTCGACGCGCGTGGTAGCGCGCCAGCGCGGACGATGCCTACCCATTCGCGTCGGCGGCGTCCAGCGAAATGCGCAATCACGGCGGCGAGCGGCGTGCCATTCGGGTTTTGAAGCGTTCAACGGTCTAAGAGATGGAATAACCGCGATGACAGAAACGCATCGGCCGGTCAGCACGTGAGATGCGCCTCCGCTCCAGCATCAGTCCACTGGAAG
>JBBDWZ010000270.1:0-12133 GCA_040902615.1 Gemmatimonadota bacterium
CTTGGAGCCCGTAATCGTCAATCGTACTCGTAGTCGTAGTCGTGCTCGTCCGTTAATTCGTCAATCCGTTACCTCTGCGAACTCGTCACCCCTCTCTTTTGCGATACCAGCTCGAGCAGGTTGATGCTGAACGGCACCGAGCCGGTCAGACGACCTTCGAGCATGATCGCAGGGTACGGCTCGCGGCCAGCCGGCAATGTGCTGGCCAGCCAGGTGAGCGTTTGCGCCGTCCACCGATCTCCGGATTTGCGTTCCTTGGGCAGGTCGGACGAGTTCACGACGCCGTATGACGGATTGAACACGACGTCGAGGTAGTCGAAGGACGTACTGCCGGTCGGCATACTCGCGGCATCGATTACGATCTTCCACTTGCCTGCAGCGGGATTCTGCACGCTGACCACTTCATCGCCCAACGGGTCGCTGTCCGTGACCGCGTTGCGGCATTCCTTGCCGGTGCAATCGAACACGTACAGGTCCAGATCGGCGGCCGGATCGGACGGATTGGATACGCGCACCCGCAGTGTGCTCGATCCGGCGGGTACGTCCAGCTCGTATTCCTGTTGCTGTTTCGCGCGCAATGTGGGCCGTTCGCGCCGCGCACTGCCGAGAGCTACGCCCGCGATGCCGCCGTTGAATGCGGCCATCCGATTTGTGATGGTCAGCTCATTGGTCGCTGTACCGGAGCTCTTGAGTGCCAGATCGGCGGTTGCAGGCGTCAACGCGACATCGGCAGCGAGCGCCGATACCGTGAGCGTGGCCGGTGTCGGCGGCACGGGCTCGTCTTTTTCGGCCTGCATGTGATCGTACGTGCGCGTGTCGTCGAGATCGCTGAGTCGCACCTCCCAGACGCCCGGCATCGGATCGCTGACGATGTAGGTCGCGCGGCTGGCGCGGCCACCACCACCACCTCTGCCGAAGCCGCCGCCGGTTGATCCCGGCACAGTGCGCACTGCGCTCGCGGTGCGCGTGTCCGGCCGTACGATCGCAACCGCGACATCCCGCCTGGGCTGCTCCAGATCGACGCGCAGCGCGCCTACGCCCGCGGGCACCGTGTAGAAGAAGCTCCTCATCTCGGGCCGCGGCACTTCAGTCTTGGTTTCGACTTTGTAGCCATTTGCCGCGGTGAGCGTTTCACCTGCGACGATGGTGGCCAGCATCCGATGCGCGTAGCCCGGTATGCTCGCATGGGTGAGCGCGAGCAGCGCGGTGTGCGCGCCCGTAGCGGGCGGTGCGATCCGTACGGTGACCGGAACCGGCTGATTGAGCGGCAGTGTCACGCTGGCTGGTCCACTGAAGGTCTTGCTGTCATCGCCTACCCAGGTCAGGGCAAACGTCATCGGCTCTTTCGACCCGGTGGTGCGCGTGAACTTGATGATGCGCTCGCCGCGTGTGCCGGCTGACCAGCCTTCTCGCTCGTATAGGCCAATCCCTTGATTGGGCGTCGGCAGTGTGTGGCTGAAATTGTGAAGCACCGGTGCCTGGCTCACGATTGTAACGGGCGGTGGCGCCTTATCCAGCGATTTCAGGATCGCCCAGGCGGCTTCGACGTTGATCACACCACTGCCCTGCTTGTACGCGGGCAGATGCGGCACGTAGCGCGCCGATGAGATGATCGCATGCTTGATGCGATGTGCGTCGTACTTGATGCCACTCTGCCGGGCCGCGCTGATCAGCAGTGCCACAGCACCCGCGGCCGTCGGTGTAGCCGTGGATGTGCCACCCGCGATGCGATAGCCGGGTGGCAGTCTGTACAGTCCCGCCATCACACCGCCTGCATCCTCGAAGCCGCGGTTGGTGCTGATGTAGTTGGAGGGCGAGATGATGTCGGCGCCAAACGCGCCGTTGCCCATCGGACCGTAGCCGCCGGTGATGAGCAGGTTGTCATCGTGCTTCACGCGCACGCCGTGATTGATGAAGAAGTTCTCCTTGCTCTCGTGACCGCCCACGCCGATGGCGCCGTTGGCGAGCACGAAATCATCTGTGCCACCCAGCACCGGGTAGTTGTGCGTGGGAATCATTATCGGCTTCTTGTACTTGTCGATCAGCCGCTCGTAGATCACGGTGGTAGCCAGCCGGCCATCGCGCAGCGTGTAGGGCCGCGTGATGTTCGAGCAGTGCTCCAGCCAGACCACGTCGACTTTCGGATTCTTGACCGCAACGATGACGGCTTCGGTCTGGCCGTAGGTGGCGCAGCCCTCGGCCACATTGACCAGTTGCGAGCCCGGCGCCACACCATCGAAACGGCCCGCACTGCCCCGGCTGGCCACGGCCGCGCCGACGATCAGCGATGCGTGACTCGCTGCGCCGACGTTGAGCGCGACTCGCCGCCTCGCCTGGTCGATCTGCACCGCAAAGCCAACCGACTCACGCACCGATGTCCCGGGCTTGTCCTTGCCGAACACACCGAACTCGGGACGCACGCGGAAATCAGTCAGTGCCTTCTCGTTGGTGAAGCTGCCATCCTGATTGGTATCGACCCACACGTCATTGGTGCGGTCGTCCCAGATCACGGCGAACACGCGGCTAGAACCCTCCGGATTGCCATCGCGGTTCAGGTCCTGGTTGAGGCCATTGCGTGAAAGCGAGTCAAACGTCACCTCATTCAGCAACTCGATGCGGAACTTGCCATCGCGCGGAGCGGTGTAGCTGCGCTCCTTGTACTGCAGTCTGCCACCCGCCGCCGTGACCGTGTCCTGCATGCGCAGCCAGCGGCCCTCTTCCTCCTCATCGCCATCGATGACGGTCTCGTAGCCGGCGATCTTGGGCACTGGTTTGCCATCCAGCGTGAGCGCACTCTGCAACTCGGGCAGCAGCGGATCCAGGCTCATGTCGATGATGGCGAGTGTCACCCCCCGGCCATCGAAGGTTGGATTCTGTTTGCGGAAATCCAGCGCGCGCAGGTCACCCAGCGGGTCGTAGCGATTGGTAATTGGATACGTGGATAGGAGTGGCGGCGGCCATACCCGTTTCCTGGTCGTGTCGCTGGCGATCACGGTGTTCTCATTGCCACCGCCGCCGCCCCCCTGCGTGTTGGCGCGGGTGGAGATGTTGATGCTGTGTACGTTCGGATCGGCGGCGAACGCCTCGACTCGCTCGATCGGCACCCGCGCACGCAGGTAGTCCACGTCATCATCGCGGTACTGGATGGTGCCGCCGGCCGCCAGGATGCTGGCCGCAACCCTGGCGTTTGCGCGCGGCATACTCGCCAGCACCAGCAGCACATCTTTCTGGCCACGGGCACGCGCTGCAATCAGATCGCTGCGCGCGTCCTTGAACAGGAACGGCCGGCGCGGCACCTGAGCGGACCCAGCCTGTGCGGTCAGCGCAAACATCAGGATGAGCGAAAGTCGGGAGGAAGACATGAGACCCCCAGGCTGGTTCTGCAGAAGAGAAGGGTAAGTAGGGGTCAGTCTAGGCGGGGCAGCCGGGCTGCGCCAGCGTTCTTTCGCTCAGGGGGCAACGGGGTTATTCCGGGGTTCGGTGCGCTGGTTCTTCGGAGTTTGGGTGGGTGCTGGTGAGCGACTTCGCTTTTCGGTGCATTCGGTGGTGGGCGGATGCCGGATCGGGTTGCCTTGGATTTCGGGATCGGTGTTCGGTGTTCGGCAAAAATGCCTGGAGCCGATTTCGATGTCGGAGGATTCGGAGTTCGGCGTGGGAATTACGACAATGCAGTGCCCGAACACCTGCCCGCTCCTGCTCCCGCGCCCGCTCCCGCTCACCGGACACCGACTCCGCAAACCCGGGGACCAGGCAAACCCGGGGACCAGGCAGTGGAAGCCCCGCGCCGCGCATGGGAACCGAAAAAAGCGCCTCCACCCCGAAAGCCCGGGCCGTGTACCCCAACGGCCGGCCGTTCCAGCCGGAATCCTCGGAGTGCAGCAGACCAACGGCAAAACCTGGGAGGTCCGTCCTGCGTAGAGCTATGTGGAGCAATCCCTCTGAAAGAGCAAACGTCATGTCCCTGTTTCCGATCACGGTCCGGGTGGCGCCGGCACTGTTGCTGTTGGCTTCGAGCGGCGCGTTTGCGCAGAACGGCAGTGTCCTGGTAGACATCCGCGACCTGTCTCCGCGCGAGCTGCGCAGTGAAGGCTTCGTGCTGGAATCGCCGCAGCGATTGCTGATTGAAGCTGCGGGTGCTGCGGAAAAGCGCGGAACCAACTTCTTTGCCCGTGAGGAAAACACGCGGGAATGGCGCGGCAATGCGTGGATCCTGAATGCGCGCACACGCGAAGTCGTGTGGGAGCTGCGTCAGGCCGATGGCCGGCGGAACCGTCGAGACCTCGAGCAATTCGACGGTGAAATCTCGCTACCTGCTGGTGAATACGAAGCCTTCTACGCGTCGTACAGTGCGCTCTGGCGCAGTGAAGGCAATCCGCTGCGCTGGCTGATCGGCGGTCGCAATCGCGATGGGTACGATGATGATGGTCTTTCCGAGAACTTCCGCATGAACATTCAGGGCAATGGCCGTGGACTGGCGCCCCTGGAGCTGCAGCGTCTGCGCGACCGGTATCGCAGCAACGCCATCTTCACACTGACGTCGGCCACGCGGGCCGGGGTGCAGCAGATCGGGTTCGAGCTCATGAAAGCCACGCCCGTGGAGATCTACGCGGTTGGCGAGGCCCGCGAGGATGGTGCGTTCGATTACGGCTGGATCATCGATGCAAACACTGGGAAGAAGGTGTGGTCATTCGACTACGCGCGCTCCCGGCATGCGGGTGGTGCACTCAAGAATCGCGTTGTTCGTGTATCGCGCACGCTGCCGGCGGGTCGTTACGCGGCGATTTTTGCGGCTGACGACTCACATGATCCGAGCGAATGGAATGCGGCGCCGCCGTTCGATCCGAGTTATTGGGGACTGACCGTGCGAGTGCCGGCCGAGGATCGCGCCTCGATCAAGACCTTTGCCTACGATCCCACGCCCGATGACCTCGCCATCGTCGCGCTCACCCGCATGCGCAACCAGCAGACGCGCTCGCAGGGCTTCAAGCTGCTGGCACCGATGGATGTCCGCATTTACGCGCTGGGTGAAGGCACTGACGGTGCCATGCACGACTTCGGCTGGATCATCGATGCGAAGACGCGCCGCCGCGTGTGGGTCATGGATTACGTTCGCACCGAACACGCGGGTGGTGCCGAAAAGAATCGGCTGGTCAATCAGGTGGTCCGGCTCGAGCCCGGCAGCTACATGGTCTACTTTCAGACCGATGGCTCACACGCGTTCCGGAGCTGGAATTCGGGCGCGCCCGCCGGCGAGGATGACTGGGGCATCTCACTGTTCCCGGCCAGCGGCACTCTGGATCGCGAACAGATCGCGGCCTTCGATGAAAACGCGGATGACACCGGCGATGTCATCGCCCGCATCAACAATGTCGGCAATGATGAAGTGCGCAGCCGCACGTTCACGCTCGAGCGGGACAGTGATGTGCGGCTCTATGCGATCGGTGAGGGCGACGGCCAGATGTTCGACTACGCCTGGATCGAAAACTCGCAGACGGGTCGCACGGTCTGGGAGATGACGTATCGCATGACCGAACATGCGGGTGGTGCGGACAAGAATCGCAGGTACGACGGCGTCATCCGACTGCCCGCTGGCCAGTACTCGCTGCGCTACAAGTCGGATGACTCACACTCGCCGGATTCCTGGAACTCGGACCCACCCTTCGATCCATCCAGGTGGGGCGTTACGGTCTATCGCGTTACAGCCGGGTCAGGCGGAGCGGTCCGTTTTTAGTCACCACGCGAATGGGCGGCCCGCCGGATCCGAGTGTGGTGTTGATCTGGCGAGTCATCCGGCCGATCACAGTAACGGTCACAGGAAAATCGATGTCGACCGGACCGTTCTGGGTACCGGTCTCGAGCTCCGCGTTGTAGCTCCGCGGAATCATCAATGTTACCGGCCCATTCACGGCTTCCGCATCCAGCCCCGCGCCCCGCCAGCGATTTCCGCTCAATGACACCGTGAGCGGTCCATTTTGCGTACGTGCCTGCACGTCGCCGCCGACTGCTTCGAGTGAAAGCGGACCGTTGCGCGTGGCCAGACTCAGCTGGCCCTGCACGTTGTAGACGGACAACGGACCGTTCAGCGTTTCGATATCCAGGTCCGATCGCATCGGCAGATACACAACCAGTTCCACCGAAATCGACTCGCGGCGCTCTGTGCCCGGTACCTCGGCGCGAACGCTGTTGCCGCTCCGCTCGATCCGCACATCACCGGCGAGTGCCCGCGCGTCCGCAACATCATCCGCACTTCCGCGGATGCGCGCATGAACCGCTACGCTGTCACGGTTCCACCCTTCCACACGCACGCCACCGTTCGCGCCGGGATCGAATGAGAATGTGCCCCGGCTGGGCCTGAACCCCGAGACCCGCACCACGCAGTGCGATTCACGGTCATTCCAGTTGTCCCGCTCGCAGCGGCGCAGCCAGGCATCGTCGCTGTCCTGCGCGGCTACTCCGGCAACGTTCGCAACGACAAACAGGGTGCTGATCAGAATTGAGGCACGCATGAGCGCTCCAGGTATCGCATGAATGGATACTGGTCGGACAAGGCAAACGGCGGATTGGTTGCAATGTTGACTACCGCCCTAGTCCTCAGTCCTAGCCCTAATCCTAGTTCTCCTCCTGCCTCCTGCGCCGTCCGAGGAAGGAGGAGGGAGGAGGAGGAGGAGGACTAGGATTAGGACTCAGGAGTAGGACTAGGACGACTCAGGACTAGGCAGCCCGTCTCTCACCGCCGGTATGATGTACTCGTCAACCAGCCTGTGCAGCGCGTCATTATGCCGCCCGTTGCGGGATGCCGTGAGACCGGATGTCATGACTGCGACCAGTTTTAGCTCGGGCACCACGAAGATGAACTGCCCGCCGTAGCCCCAGGCGAAATGCACCTTGTAGGGACCGGAATTGCGGCTCCACCAGAGCAGTCCGTAGCGATGCCCGTTCCAGGGTGAGGTCGCGTATTCACCCCAGGAATCGCGGATCCATTCCGGGGTGAGCAGCTGTTTACCATTGGCTTTTCCGCCATCGAGGTAGAGCTGTCCGAGGCGGAGCAGCTGCCGCGGCGTGAGGTTCATTTCATTGCCGCCGAGATAGAAACCCTGCGGGTCGCGGGTCCAGCCGCCGATCTGCGTGCCCAGCGGTCCGAACAGGTAGCGATTCGCGAAATCGCGGGTGGAAAGACCGGTCGCACGCGTGAGGATCACGGAGAGCAGGTGCGTGTTGCCGGTGCTGTACACCATGCAGGTGTCGGGCGCGCAGGTGAACGGCCGCTGCAGCGCATTGCGCACCCAGTTCCGGCTGTTCACCCAGGCGCCATGATTGTCGAAGCTGGTGGACTCGAGACCGGCCTTCATCATCATGAGCTGCCGGATAGTGATCACACGCGTACGCGGATCCAACTCGCGTGTGACATCAGCGGAGAATACTTCACCGACCGTTTGGTCCAACCGAAGCTTGCCCTGCTGCACGGCAATCCCGATCAGCGCATTCAACACGCTCTTCGACGCCGACTTTACATTGACCGCGCGCTCGCGCGTAAGCCCGCGATAATAGCGCTCACCAACCAGCTTGCCGTCGCGCACGATCAGCAAGCTGTTGAGCGGCGCCAATTCACCCGCCCTGCGAAACGCCGCCGCCGTCAATGCTGAATCCAGCCCAACCGCCGCCGGCTTTGCCAGGGCGAAATTCTGCCCGCTCAAACCGGAAGCGAGCACCATCGCCGCGAGGGCGGCACAAAACACACTGACCGTAGGGTTCATCGATTCATCATTCCGAACTCTTCAGGCTTCGGTTGAACGGCAAATTTGAATTTCGTCTCATCCTGCGTCTTTAAAAACAAGACTCATACAGGTCACGCCCGCCTCCGCCTTGTGCAGTTCCGTGACCGTCACGGCTTTAGTAACGAACCCTGCGCGCTCGATCTGTTCGCGCGTGCGTGGGTACGCATCGGAAACGATCACTGTGCCATCGATCGCAAGGACATTGCCGCCCATTGGTTCCCCCGGCGCTACCGCGATCACGCGATTCGTGCCGAAGCGGGCCGTATCCACCCACGCCGGATGGGCGAGGATGGTATCGCCGTCCAATGCACTCACGGCAGACTTCAGGTGCAGCGCGCCCTCGAGGTGTATCGCATCGACGGTATACCCGAATGGCTCGACGATCACGCGCAGCTGGTCTGCACCAGCCTGGCTGGATCGCGATGACAGTCCGACGAACAACCGTTTTCCCAGGCGAACGATGTCGCCGCCCTCGAGTTTGGCCGGGCTTTCAATGGTGGCGAGCGGCCGGTACCGGGCGATGATGGGCGCGATGTGTTCGGTTTCGCCGCGTCGGGTTGGCTCACCGGGCCGCGTGATGACTGCGATCTCATCCAGCACGAGAGCGGTGTCCTCCACGAACACGGCATCCGGATACCGTGCCAGCTCGTTCTGATGCTCGACGGTCACGCCGGATTCACGCAACGCGGCTTCGTAGCCGGCGTGCTGTCGGGCGGCGAGACCCACATCGATCGGCTCACGCTCGAGGAAAGTCAGCGCGCACTGCTCGAGGCTCGTGCTTACCTGTCGGGTTATGGCAATTCTCGGCATGGTCGACCAAGATCGCGCACGATCAGCCGAGGCTCAAGCGGTAAGCTTTTTGCGCGTGGGCACCCGCATGCCAAAAGCAAAAACATTCGAGGTAGCCGTTGTCGGCGGCGGGCCCGCCGGTCTTTCCTGCGGACTCTGGCTGGGACGCTACCTGCACAGCACGGTCGTGATCGATTCCGGTGATCCACGCAACTGGGAAACCGCACACATCAATGGCTTCCTCGGCCTGCCCAAGGTGAAACCCGCAGCGCTGCGCCAGCGCGGCCGTTCCGAGTGCCGTCGTTATGGAGTGAAACTGGTCGATGGCGTGGTCGACACGGTAGATCGCACCGGCGACGAGCGTTTCGAGCTGGTTCTGCGTGATGGCAAGCAGTACGAAGTGGGCCGCCTGGTATTGGCGATCGGGATGCGGGATATCTGGCCCGACCTGCCCGGACTCGACCGCTGTTACGGGTTGTCCGCGCATCACTGTCCTGATTGTGATGGCTTCGACGCCTGTGGCAAGCGCACCATCGTGGTCGGGCACGGCCGTAAGGCGGCATCACTCGCCTTCGCGCTGATGACCTGGACGCAGGACATCATCATCCTGACGAATGGGAAGCCGTGCGGAATGGAGAAGCAACATGTCGACAAGCTCCACCATCTGAACATCCCGATCATCGAGACGCCCGTGCGCGCAACCCACTCGGTCGAGCGGCACCTGCGCTGGCTCGAGCTGGAGGACGGCATGCAGATCGATGCGGAAAAGCTGTTCTTTGCGGTCGAGCATCTGCCCGCGGACGATCTCGGCGTCCAGCTGGGGTGCGAGCGAGATGAGGACGGCTTGATCCTGGTCGATTATGCACGCTGTACTTCGGTCGAGTACGTCTGGGCGGCGGGTGACATCACGCCCGGTTCGCAACTGGGCATCACCGCAGCGGCGGACGGGGCGGTGGCAGCCGCTTCCATCCATCGCTCGCTTTTGCCGGAGGAACGGCGGCTGTAGTTTCCCGCATGGCTGATGCCCCGACCCCAAAAAAGAAAAGCTTCAACTTCGACAACGTGCGGGCCGAAGCCCGTGGGCTGATATACGAGCACAGGAAGCCGCTGGCGATCGGGTTTGTCCTGATGATCATCAGCCGTCTCACCGGTTTCGTTCTGCCTGCCAGCTCCAGATACATTTTCGATGATGTCATCGGGAGAGGCCGCGCGGAGCTGCTCTGGCCAATCGCCGGCGCGGTTGCGGCGGCTGCACTGGTCAAAGCACTCACCGAATACGCGCTCTCCCAGGTCGTAAGCGTAGCCGCGCAGGGTGCGATCGCGACCATGCGCAAGAACGTGCAGGCGCACGTGCTTCGATTGCCTGTGCAATACTACGATTCGACCAAGACCGGCGTTCTCATCTCGCGGATCATGACCGATCCGGAAGGTATCCGGAACCTGGTCGGTACCGGCCTCATCCAGTTGGTGGGCGGGCTCATGACCGCGGTCATCGCCTTCATCGTTTTGTTATACCTCAACTGGCTGCTGACCGTCAGCACACTCGCGTTCCTGATTGCCTTCGCGGCGACCATGTCGATCGCATTCAAGCGCCTGCGTCCGATTTTCCGTCAGCGTGGCGAGATCAGCGCCGAAGTCACCGGCCGACTGGCCGAAACGCTGGGCGGCACCCGCCTGGTCAAGGTCTACGTCGCCGAAAAACGCGAGGAGGCCACGTTCTCGGAAGGCGTGGATCGTCTGTTCAAGAACATCGCGTCGACGATTACCGGCACCTCACTCATGGGCGCCATCGCTTCCGTCATCATTGGTGGCATCAGCGTGGTGACCATGTTGATCGGTGGCCGCGCGGTCCTGAATGGATCGATGAGCGTGGGTGAGCTGGTCATGTTCGTTTTCTTCGTGGCAATCATGGCGCTGCCACTGATCCAGATCTCATCGATCGGCACGCAGATCACGGAAGCGTTTGCCGGCCTCGATCGCATTCATGAGTTGCGGCAGGTCGCCACCGAAGACCAGCAGGATGCCTCACGTCAGCCGCTCCAGCAGGTCGAAGGCACCATCGAATTCGATAACGTGACCTTCGAGTACAAGCCCGATACGCCAGTGCTGCGTGACATTACCTTCAGCGCACCTGCGGGCAGCACGACGGCACTGGTCGGGCCGTCGGGCTCGGGCAAGACCACGCTGATCGGGCTGGTCATGGCCTTCTACCGCCCAAAGACCGGACGTGTGCTGGTCGATGGCCGGGACCTGGACTCACTGCGGCTGCGCGACTATCGGCATCAGCTCGGGGTCGTCTTGCAGGATAATTTCCTGTTCGACGGCACGATCCGCGACAACATCGCCTATGCCAAACCGGACGCGACCGATGAGGCTGTGAAGCGCGCGGCCACAATCGCGCACTGCGATGAATTCATCGATCGCTTCGATCAGGGGCTCGACACCATCGTCGGTGAGCGCGGTGTGAAGTTGTCAGGCGGCCAGCGCCAGCGCGTTGCGATTGCCCGCGCCATCCTGGCCGATCCACGCATCCTCATCCTCGATGAGGCTACGTCCAGCCTGGACAGTGAAGCCGAAGCCATGATCCGCGATGGGCTGCGCACACTGCGCCACGGCCGCACCACCTTCGTCATCGCGCACCGGCTCTCCACCATCCGGAGCGCCGATCAGATCCTGGTGCTCGACCACGGCTACATCGTCGAGCGTGGCACGCATGACCAGTTGATTCAGAAGTCCGGCCTCTACCGCAAACTCTACGAGCGGCAGTACGGCCTCGAGCACGACCTGTTCATCAATCCGGGTGAGGAGCCTGAATCGGAGAAGGCATCGCCGCTGGAGAATCTGGCGGGAATTATTTCGCGGACGTCGCGAACGTTGTAGCGGAACGAATTAACGTCCGTCATTCCGTTAATTCGTTAATTCGTTACTGCTGAACCTTCGTCATATAAGCGTCTTCAACGCCAACCGCGCGCAACGCGATCTTTTCCTTCCAGCTCGCATCGAACTGGAGCCGGTCACCGTCGATCGTGAACGTATGGCGATCGTCGTTATGCGCGGAGATCAATACCAGGCGATCGCCACGGACGCGGTAGTGACCCCAGCTGGTTTCTTCTTCCATCTTGTTGTCCGCGTTGGTCACGACGCGCAGACGGTAGCGGCCGTCGGCCTGCAGGTCCAGTTCTACGGTCGAGTTCCACTCGAGCTTGTCGAGCAGGTCGCCCTTGGCTTTGAACTGGTAGGTGCCGAGCACGTCCGCGGGCGCTACCGCCTCTTCGGCCGCAGCAACCACACGTTCGACCTCGACCCGGCGACGATCCTGCCGCTCATGACGGCGGCCGCGATACTCGAAGTGTTTGACATAATCGCGACGATCGGCGCTCATGTGCCGGCCGAAGTGGCGAGACTCGAGCAGATCGTAGCCGGCCAGGTCGGCGATGCCGAGACCAGCCAGGGCCGCAACCGACCCGACCAGAACGAAGCCAGCGACTTTGATGATCATGGGGCACTCCCGGGAGTAAACGTTGATGACTTTACGGCCCAGCCGGGGGGAAGGTTTCAGGGCGGGGGCG
>JBBDWZ010000271.1:0-53344 GCA_040902615.1 Gemmatimonadota bacterium
GACGGGCACTACAAACTCGCCGACCTGGCTGAGGCGTTCCGGCGCTTTGGCACAGCCGATCATCACGGCAAGATCATCGTTACGATGGGGTGAGTCACGTCAACTGCTTACTGTTTACCTATAGGATCGCGGCATGCCAAGTGTTGGCCTGGTCGGTGGCCTCGGCCCTGAATCAACGATCGATTACTACCGACGGATTATCCAGTTGTGGCGGGAGGATTCTCCGAAATCGGCGCCTTCGATCATGATCGACAGCCTCGACGTCGATCTCGGGATTCGTCTGGTTCAGACTGATCGTCCAGGCCTGGCCGCCTACCTGCTGGAATCGATCGATCGGCTCGCACGCGCCGGAGCCGATTTTGTGGCCATGGCTGCAAACACACCGCATGTGGTGTTCGATGATCTCGTAGCACGCTCGACCGTGCCTTTGCTCAGCATTGTCGAAGTATGTGCCGATGAGGCGAGTCGGCGTGAACTCCAGATCGTGGGGCTCCTGGGAACGCGATTCACAATGGAGGCGCCCCTGTATCCGTTGGTATTCGCGCGGCGGTCCATCGAGGTTGCTGTTCCGGAGGAAGCCGATCGCTCCTGGCTGCACGAGCGATACATTAATGAATTGCTGCGAGGCGATTTTCGGGAGGAGACCCGGAACGGGGTTCTCGAGATCGTGCGCAAACTCCGCGACCGTATCAAGGTCGAAGGCATCGTGCTTGGAGGGACCGAACTGCCCTTGTTGCTGAAAACAGAAACCATAGAGGGTCTGCCGACACTGGACACGACAGAGTTGCATGTCAGGGCGATTGTGCAACGCCTGCGATTCATGGCGACGCACGAGGCGTCCTCCGCAACCTGATCATCGGAGACATTTATTATGCGCGATTTCCGTCGACATCCGGGACGACACCACCGCCTTCCGAGCTTCCTCTGCGATAGCCACGGCGCTCCAACGGCATGACTGGTGAGACTATTATCGAGCTCTACGAGCGGCGCGCTCGAGAATACGATTCCGATCGGAGCCGCTCGCTGCAGGAAAGGGATTGGCTCGATCGATTCCTGCGATTCGTCCCGCCATCGGGAACCGTCCTCGACCTCGGCTGCGGCATGGGCGAGCCGATTGGTCGATACCTCATCGAGCGCGGGTACCACGTGCTCGGTGTCGATTCGTCTCCATCATTGATCGATTTGTGTCGACAACGCTTTCCTGAAGGCGAGTGGCTGGTCGCAGACATGCGGCAGGTAGACCCTGGTCGGCGCTTTGACGGTGTCCTCGCCTGGGACAGCTTCTTCCATTTGAGCATGAACGATCAACGCGCGATGTTCGCGCGCTTTGCCGCGCTCGCAGGCAAGGGCGCGCCATTGCTGTTCACGAGCGGAACCTCCGAAGGCGAGGCGATCGGATCGTACCACGGTGAAGCGCTCTATCACGCGAGCCTGGATCCAGCGGAATACCGTGAGCTGCTCAACACCCACGGCTTCGTGATCCGGGCGCACGCGACGGAAGACCCCCAGTGTGGTGACCACACCGTATGGCTCGCCACGTCTGTATCGCCCCTGCCGTGATGTCCCGAGCGATGGCCTACTTGACTGACACTGGCACCATCAAGTGTGCATACGGAGTCCCTTTATACATGACGTAGGGTCCACCGGTCATGTGGTCCGAGGGAAACGCGACGAGCATGGCCGGATCAGGGACAATTACCATCACGTGAGGTCCGTCCTTGATCCAATCGGCGCCCGGCGCGGGGGTTTGCGCGAACGGGTCCGCATTGCTGGGAGTCAACGAGCCTTGAAGCATGTAGGCCACGCCCACGCCGGAGATCCTGGGAACCTTCTTCTGCTCATAGGCTTCGAACCAGGCCTGCCACCGCTGGTCGACGCAGTCGGGTGAGTCGCCCGGTGCGGCGGGAGTGTCGTCGGCGAGGCAGAGCCAACCATTGGTACCCGCGCGCAGCTGAACCAATTTTCCAGTGCTATCGAAATCCATGATGGTCGCGCCGGAGGAGATCGAGGCTGGCGCGGCGCTCATCGCAACAGCAACGCGGTCTGTTGCGTCCGATTGGGTCGACACCGGTGGTGTGTCGGCCGTACTCGCGTCGTCTGGTGCATCCTGCGAACAAGCGATTACCAGCAGCAGGGCAGGCAGGGAACGAATGGCATTGTTGACCGGTTTCCAACTCATAACGACCTCCCGTTTGACGGATCACTTGACATGCCCAACGGCAGGGTAGCACTTCAAGTGAACTCGAGGTCAAGGGAGAAAAGAACGTGGCCACGATGACCATCGGACAAGTGTCGACGCTGACCGGGCTTAGCCAGTCCGCCATTCGCTATTACGAAAGCGAAGGTCTGATCGCCACCCCGGCTCGCCGGGGCGGCAAACGCACGTTCGGACCGGAGGTGGTGGACTCGGTACGGGTCATACGAGTGGCCCGCGAGCTCGGCTTTTCGCTCGAGGACATCCGGACGTTGCTGAATGGCTTCTCGATCGATATCGCGCCGCCCGAGCGCTGGCAGCATCTGGCGCACCGGAAGCTGCCTGAGGTCAATGACTTGATCCAACGCGCGACCGCGATGAAGCGCCTGCTCGAGAAAGGCCTTCGGTGCGACTGCGTCACCATGCAGGACTGCATCCTCTACGACTGCAATCCTCCAGTAAAGCTGACTCCGCGTCAGCGAACCGCGCCCGCGACGGGAGGCGCATAGCGATTTCGCTCGAAATCCAGAGTCATGGCTTCAGAAGCGATATGCCTCGTCACGGCTTCAGCCGCCGGTGGATTCTGGCCGCTATTGTCACTGTCGTCGCGTCGCTGAACGCCGCGCTGTTTGCATTCGAGATCCCGGCGCGTCAGCTGCCGCAGCACCCGTTCGCTCCCGGGGAGCAGTCCAGTTTCCGGATGAGCTGGGGTATCTTCAGCGGAGCGGGTTCCGGCACTTTGTCGTTGACCAGGGACACGATCCGAGGCGATACGGTACTGCATGCTACGCTCTCGATCCGCGGAGGGATTCCGGGCGCGCGCGTCAATGAACGCCTCGAGAGCTGGATGAAACGGGACAGCCTTACATCGCTTCGGTACCTGCAGCACACCCGCTATCCTCGATTCTCGCGCGATCGTTTACGCGATTTCTTTCCCGCTGATCGCCGCTGGACCGGACATACGAACAATCGCGCGGAAAACGGCGAGCTTCCGACCGGCCGACCCCTGGATGAGATTTCGATTCTCTACGTCGTCAGAACTCTCAATCTCGAGATCGGTACCGAACATCAACTTCACGACTACTGGAAGCCGGACGGCAATCCGATTCGCCTGAAGGTGCTCCGTCGCGAAGTCGTCACGGTGCCGGCCGGAACGTTCACATGCATCGTGGTTCAGCCGATCATCAAGAGCAGTGGCCTCTTTGGCGAGGGTGGAGAAGCGGAGGTGTTCTTCTCCGAGGGTCCAGCTCGGGAATTGGTCATGCTGCGGGCGAAACTCTCGATCGCGACGCTCACCTTGCGGCTCGAGAAATTTCAGCCCGGCGCACCAGAGTAGTGTTATTTTGCTTCCTCCTTCAACCGAGGCTGGCTCGATGGTATGTCCCAAGTGTCAGGGCAGCATGAAGCCCGTGCAGTTTCGGGGAATCGAGGTCGATCAATGCGAATCCTGTGGCGGTCTCTGGTTCGACGTGTTCGAGCATGAGAGCCTGAAAATGCTCGAGGGCTCCGAATCGATCGACCTGGGTGATGCGGTAAAGGCGCGCCTGCACGATGCGCAGACCAAGGTCCTGTGCCCGCGCGACCAGTCCCGCATGATTCCCATGGTGGACCTGACGCAGCCGCACATCTGGTTCGAGTCCTGTCCGGTTTGCCACGGGGCCTACTTCGATGCCGGAGAGTTCAAGGACTTCGTAAACGTCACGTTTCTCGAGAAACTCGTCCGGCGCGGTCGCTCCCGGCCGCTTTGATACCGAACGTAACGCCGACTTCAGACCGTGATCGGCACCGTAAAGAGGAACGAGCTGCCTTCGCCGAGGCGACTTTCCACTGAAATTGTACCGCCATGCGCTTCGACGATCCCTTTCGCGATCGCGAGTCCGAGGCCGAGCCCGCGCCGGTCGGTGCGGCGCGCCTGCCAGAACCGTCCGAAAATGTGGGGCAGCTGGTCGGCTGCGATGCCGGGGCCGGTGTCGGTCACGCGGAAGCAGGTTCCAGCCTCGCCTTGTGTTACCGATAACAGGACGGATCCGCCGCGCGGCGTGAACTTGAGCGCGTTGCCTACCAGGTTGGACAGCACCTGCAGCAGTCGCATCCGATCGGCAGGTACTGCGGCCAATCCCTCCGGGACGTCGGCCTGCAATGCGATTCCCGCGTGGGTCGCGAGCGGCAGCAGCATCAACATGGCCTCATCGACGATCGCCTTGGGCGGTGTCGGCATGACCTCGAGCGCAAGCTGACCCGACTGCAGTCGGGTTGCATCGAGCAGGTCTTGAATCAGCCGGTTCATGTGCTCAGCGGTTCGCTTGATGATCTCGAACTGCCTGCGGCCGGGTGTGGTCGGCTGGTCTGCGGTCAGGTCCAGCGCCAGCGTACTGCCCATGTATATAGTGTTGAGCGGATTGCGCAGGTCGTGCGCGACCACTGCGAGCATCTCGTCGCGGGCCTGCGTAGCGGCGTGGGCCTGGTGATAGGACTGTGCGCTCTCCAGCGCCACCGCCGCACGGTTGGCCAGCTCTTGCGCAATCGACAGCTCGTCGGCGCCATAGGGCGTACAGGAGGCACCCCTGGCAAACATCATCGAACCGATCAGCTGGCCTCCGCTCACAATCGGCACCGACATCAACGATCGCATCCCGAGCTCACCGAATACTCTGCGCGGCTCGGCGTCCGGTACCATCTCGTCCAGATCACTCTCGCTCAGGTTGGCCACGATGAACGGCTCACCCTTTTTCTGCTGGATGGTGAAGGGATGATTGCCGTTCCACCGATCTTTCCAGTGCTCGACTGCCGCCGCCAGCAGCTCCTGTCTTGATGGGTGGACGTGAATGGCCGCGACCTGCTCCGCGCACTCGCCGCGAAAGAGCGTGACCACACAGCACTCGGCCAGAGACCGAATCGAAAGGTGCGCGAGCTGGTTCAGCGTTGTGGTGGTGTCGAACGATGAAGCCAGGATGCGGGACGCATCCACCAGGAACTGCGCATTGGTGCGGCTCCGCTCTGCCAGCTCGCGCGCCGTCTGCTCCGCGAGCAGACGCTGGGCCGTGCGTTCCGCTTCTTTTCTTTCAGTAATGTCGCGAATGGACGTCACCCGCAACTTCACACCCTCGTGAATGAAATCGCGGCCCTTGAGCTCAGCCGGAAACACCGAGCCGTCCACGCGAACCATGTTTGCTTCGTAAGCCTGTGTATGGTTGGTGGCCAGGCGCTGCAGCACATCGGGAATACTGTCGGAATGGATGAACTCGAGCGGGCTGCGGCCGATAACGTCGGCGACTTCGAGTCCTACCATTCTTGCCAGGCTGGGGTTGCAGTCCAGCAACCGTCTGCCGTCATGAATGCAGATACCCTCGACCGTGGCCTCGACCAGCCGCTGATAACGATCCTCGGTGAGGTGCAATGCCGACATCGCACGGCTGCGCTCGATGGCCAGCACCAACTCATCGGTGACCGATGAAAGACCTTCGAGTGCCGCCGTCGTCGGACCCCCACGCTGTAACAACACCACGACTCCGACGATTTTTCCATCGGTAAGCAGGGGATGGCCCAGGCCGGCAGAAAGACCGGCCGCTCGCGTAATCTCCACGCTGCCCGGCCAGAGCTCAGTCAGCGTACCGCTCCATACCTCAGGCTGTTTGCTAAGTGCGATTCGACCGACCGCGCACTCACCCAAGCGCATTTGGGAAGGAGTCAACTCTACTCCCGCAGAGAATCCGGAACATGATTTGAGCAGCTTGCCATCGCGATCGAGCGTCCACACCCGCACGAGCTGCGCGTCCAGGTGATGCGCGATGCGGCTGCTGCAAAGCTGCAGCACTTCGTCAAGGTTCCGGGCGCTGGCCGTCAGCAATTCACCGATTTCGGCCGCGAGCTGCTCCTGTACCATCGCTGCCGCGATGCGTCGCTCCATCTCCTGCCGTGCCAGCGCCGCTCCGTAAATGCCCGCCGCCGCCGAGAGCGCGTTCAGCTCCGCTTGCTGCCACTTGCGTTTCGCGTGGCAGTCGGCAAAACCAATGAAGCCCCACCAGCGTCCAGCTGCGAAAACCGGCACGATGGCAACCGACACGATTCCTTCCTGCTGCAGGATGGGCCGCTCGGACTCGGGAAACTCATCCAGGCTGCCAACCACCGCCTCGTTCCTCGACAACATGTCTTCCCAGCGCCCACAGCCCACCTCACGGAAAGAAACATGCTGCAACACTTCCATCGGCGATCCGAAATTTCCGCCCGGCGCGATCCACTGTGCACGCATGCTGGATTTGGTCGGCTCGCCCGGACCGCTCTGATCGTTTTCGAAGATGCGTACCTGGTCCGAATGCGTGGCCTGACCCAGCCGCTCCAGCCATGGCTCGAGCACTCCCGTCCAATCCGACTGGTTCATGAACTTCTGCGCGCCGAAAACGACGCCAGCGAGAATCGCTTCTGCCCCGTGGCCGGGCTCGGCCGCAGGAGTGTCGGAAGCGCTCTCGAATTGATGGAGCATGGTGGACATTGGGACCATCCTGGGAGCAGCGGGCCAACGCGGGTCGGGCAGTGTCGGGGACATTGCAACAGTAACCCCATTCCTTCACAAGCGCGAGCAGCCAGCGATGAGCGACGAGCGACGAGTCAGACTCGGCAATCGGCACCCCGCCCGCTCAGCAATCCGTTTGACAACTGCGCAGCTCTGGCGATAACGGGGCCGCCGGTAATCTGCTACTCGTCGCTCGTCGCTCGTCGCTCGTCGCTCGTCGCACGTCGCTCAATGCTGGACGCCGCATCGAAGCGAGGGCTACCTTGGGAGTCCTCTCCCGGAGGTCTCGTGCCGAACACTCCATCTCGTGTCACCCAGCTCCTTCATCGGTTCGACATGCGCGACCAGGCGCAGGCCGAAGAGCTGATGTCGCTGGTATACCAGGAGTTGCGGGCACTGGCGGCGCGGCAGCTCCAACACGAGCGCCCGGGACACACACTTCAACCCACGGCCCTGGTCCACGAAGCCTGGCTCCGCCTCGCGCAGAATGCGCCGGGTGAATGGGAGGGTCGCGCGCACTTCTTTCGGATTGCCGCGCGCGCGATGCGGCAGGTGCTGGTCGATTTTGCGCGGCGCCGGGATGCGACCCGACGGGGCGGTGAATTGCAGCGGGTCACACTCGATCACGAAGTGGCCGGCGCAGACGGGGTCGCCATCGAATTGCTGGACCTTCACGAGGCACTCGAACGGCTCGGTCGACTCGATGCTGCGCTCGAGCAACTCATCGAGCTGCGCTTCTTTTCCGGACTCACCCTCGACGAAGCGGCCACGGCTCTCGGTATCTCACGGCGCAAGGCGGCCAAGGATTGGGCCGCAGCGAGGCTGTGGCTGCGCCGCGAGCTGGCTGAGGCCTGAGCCTTGAATCCCGAGCGCTTCCGTCGGCTGATCGACCTGGTAGGCGATGCACTCGAGCGCCCCGAAGCGGAGCGTGCAGCCTGGCTGGTCGTACAATGCGGAGCTGACAGCGAGCTGCTCGCGGAAGCCCGATCGCTGCTGCAAGAGGAAACGGCCGCGCCTCTCACCGGATTAACCGGCCACCTGCTCGAGCCGGTGGTCCGCGCCGCCCGCACGATCGTGGATCATGAACATTCCCGGATTGGCGAACGTGTGGGTTCGTACCGCCTGGTCGGCGAGCTCGGCCACGGCGGCATGGGCACGGTCTACCTCGCGGAGCGTGATGATGATCAGTATCGCGCGCGCGTTGCCATCAAGTTCGTGCGCAGTCTGCTCGCGGCGCCGGAGCTGGAGCGCCGCTTCCGCGCGGAACGGCAAATCCTGGCCGATCTGAACCACACCAACATTGCGCGCCTGGTGGATGGTGGTGCGGCTGCAGACGGCACGCCTTACATCGTCATGGAGTACATCGACGGGAGACCGATTGACGTGTGGTGCGAAGCGCATGGCCTGGACATCCGCGCGCGCGTCAAACTCTTCCTGCAGGTCTGCGATGCGGTCGCCTACGCGCACCGTTCCGGTGTCGTGCATCGCGACCTCAAGCCTTCGAACATCATGGTCACGCCGGATGGCGTGCCTAAGCTGGTCGATTTCGGTCTCGCCAAATTGATTGGCGACGCCTCTGACCTGGAGCAGACCGCGCTGCTCCGTGTGATGACACCTTCGCACGCGAGCCCGGAGCAGATACGGGGCGGCCCGATCTCGTTCGCGACCGATGTCTATTCGTTGGGTGTCGTGCTCTTCGAGCTGCTGACCGGCAGGACACCCTTCATTCTGGAGCGGGCGTCGCTCGGTGAGATCGAGCGCCAGATCTGCACCGTGCGGCCGCCGCCGCCATCACACGCCGCTCGGGCGCACGCCGCGCAGTGGCGTCGTGAAGTCGAGGGACTACTCGACGAGATCATACTGCGCGCACTGGAGAAGCAGCCCGAACATCGTCACGAAACGGTCGCAGCACTGGCCGATGCGCTGCGTCGCTTTCTCAGCGCGCCGCCAGCCGGCCGTACGGCACGCCTCCGATCACGCGCTCGACGACTCGCCCGCCGTCCGGCAGCCATGGCTGCACTGGGTTCGTTTGTGGTGCTGGCGGTTGCCTCCGGTTTTTTCGCGCGTTCACGACTGGCGGTCGGACCTGAGCCACCGGACTCGTTCGAGTTCCTGCCGGCGCAGGAGGCGTTGACACCGTTTCCGGTGCCGTATCAAGTGCATACTGCCGATGTAAACGGCGACGGTCGCGCGGACCTGATCTGGAATCACCTCGGACGGGACTCGAACCAGACGCGGGTGGCGCTGTCGAGTCAGGACGGCAGGCTTGATTACAAACCTGCGTTCTCGTACCCGTACGCGCCGGATTCGTCATGGGCGGCAGGCTATGAGCTGGTCATCGGCGATTATTCCGGCGATGGCCGTGCCGACCTCGCGTGGTATCGCCCGAACACTCGCCAGAAAATCGTTTACATCGCGTTCTCGGATGGCGATGGCTCTTTCCGCGCGCCCGAACCGTATACACTCGGCGAGGTTTGGAACCACGAGTGGCGGATGCAAGCCGCCGACGCGAATGGCAACCGGCAGGATGACCTCATTCTGACTCACCTGCAAGTCGATAATGTGACCCGCGTGTATCGGTCGAACGGAGATGGCACATTCCAGGAACCGCGCATCGCGTTGCACATGGCGAAGTATTGGGATCGCTACAGCATGTACGTGGCCGATGCCGACGGTAACGGTCAGCCCGACATCATCTGGAACGATGTGCCCGGCGGTATCAATCGCATCTACGCCGCACGCTCACTCGACAGCCTGATCCTGCTGCCGTGGCAGGATCACCCGGTCGCCGTGCAGGAGAACTTGCCGCCTGAGCAGTCACGCTGGGTCGGCTTCAACACGCACATCGCCGATATCAATGGAGATCGGCGCAGCGACATCCTGTGGATCCGGCCCGACCGCGACCCCATGCAGATCCAGCGCGCGCTTGGCCAGGCGACGCTGCAGTTCCGTTTTCTCGACCTGCAGGAAGTGCCGCGGCCCGCAGGCGCTGAAACGCTGGTTTCGTTGACCGGCCATCTCAACGCCGACGGGCGTGCCGACCTTCTTCTCCGTGAGAGTGGACCAGGCAGCAGCCGCGTGTGGTTCGGGCTGGGCCGCGCCGACGGCAGCTTTGCGTTCCAGCCGAACCCGCTGCAGCATCCGGCAGCCCAGGAAACCGGCAGCGCGGATGGTGTCCTGATCGCCGACATCACCGGCGATGGCCGCAGCGACATCATCTTTTATGACCGGACACCGACCAGCCGGGTGTACGTCACTGTGGTGCATTAGGAACGGAATAGCGGATAAACGAATTTAACGGACGCGCACGAGAACGACTACGACAACGACTACGATTTACGGCCCCAACCATGGCGACGTTGAGACTTGCTCACCCGTGATTGCGGGAGCCCGTAGTCGTAGTCGTTCTCGTAGTCGTTCTCGTGCTCATTCTTTAATCCGTTCATTCGTTCCGCACGGACTCTTCCCAAAAACTTCACTTCGTCGAGTCGTAAAGAGGACCGCCATCAACCGCGGCATGAGCCAGGTCATGGCGCACGGCGACTCGGACCGTGCCGGTGCACGCGCCGCCGCGGCCGTCGGCAGCGGTGAAGCCGATGTGATAGACCCGCCCGTCACCGGTGCCAGCCCGTTCGGCGCGCACCTGCGCGGTGGTCGCGCCGATGCCCGTGCCGTCGGGCTCGGTGTTGCCGTCACCGCTCGCGTTGGTTGGCTCGTCCTGCATGATGCTGGTGATCGCGATCGTGATCGGGTCTCCGTTCGGATCGGTCACGCCCAGCACGTCGACCGGAATAAACCTGCCGGCCGGCGGCGGCAGCTCAAAGACGCTCGGCGCGGCCTGTGCACACACGGGCGGACGGTTGGGTTGGTAGGTGTAGATCACTGACATCTGGAACTGCGCGGCGCCCGCTGCGTGGAAGTCGTTGTAGTACAGGTCATGGCCGGAGGAGAACTGCTGGAATGCCAGTGAGGCTACCAGCTGGATCAGCGTGCCCTTCCCCGGTTTCGTACCTGCGCCGGATGGCCCCTCATCCTTGACCTCGAAGAGATCGTCGATGGAGAAGCCGACGTGGCTTGCCGAAGCGTGGAAGAACCGGGCGTCGGTGTAGCTCAAGGTGAGGTCGTTGATGGCTCCCGGTGCGTCGCTCCGTATGAACATCGCGGCGTCGGCACCCGAGTAGGTCTGATCGAACTCGTAGTCATCATCGTCACTGAACTGATGTTCACCCGAGGCGACAAGATTATTTTCGAGCGTACCAACTCGCTCGATGAAATCCGAGTACAACTGCTGCAGGACAATCTGATTCTGGCCGATCAGTGAGCTCAGCAGCGGGTCGGGATTTGCTCGAGCGGTGAACGCGGCGCCGTACAAGTTCAACAAATAGAACGGGCTCACACCGTGCGCGCGCATGGCCGTGGCAAGCCAGCCGTCGATGACCAGGCGTGCCGAAATCAGCTCGCCCAGGCTCGGGTCGAACTTGGGCACGCGCGCGATGGTCACACCGCTAGGCTGCGAGATCTGGAGACTGCCGGGATTGTCGGCGACGTTGAACGAGTACTGCGCGTACTTCCCGTCAAAGAATTCGACGGTTGCCGGGTCCGATGTCGTTGCCACAACAACATCGCCGCGTGGTGCTGCAGCCAGTGGTTGATCCGGTTCGGTGAGTCCGTCCTGGCAACTCACAAGCAGAACGGACAGTCCGACCAGCGCCGTTTGTGACGATTGGCGCCATCGCATGGCAGGTCCCCGAGTCGGGAGGGAGTTTTGGGCGGCCGCGGGTGCTCCACGCTACCCGGGTCCGGTGTTCTCCCTGCCAGATGCGCAAAAACTGGCAAAACAGTGCACGGCCGATATGACCGGCTGCTCGTGCCGGTCAAGCCTTCGCGGTAACCGCGCGCTGAATCAAACCGGCTTACGCTTGCCGCGCATGACCAGATGAAGCAGGAATAGCAGGACGACTGCGCCGATGAAGGCCGTGAAGATGGTGCCTGCCAGGCCGCTGAAAGGTGTGCTGACGCCGAGTTGCCGAAAGATCCAACCACCGACAAAGGCGCCCACGATGCCGACGATGATGTCACCGATCAGTCCAACGCCGCCCACCACCAACGCGGCAAGGACACCGGCAACCAGTCCGACAATCAGCCACGTGAGGAGATCCATTGAGCCCGCTTTCTGTGAAGGTCCCTTGCAGCGAAGCAACGGCTATGCCGCTTGCTGCTTCGGTTCTGGATGCCTTCGGTTGAACGAATGAACGACCGACGCGAACGAGAACGACTACGACTCCGATTACGGGCTCCATGGCATCGGGATGAGGCATTACGGCGTGCCGCAATGGCTGGAGCCCGTAATCGTAGTCGTAGTCGTTCTCGTCAGTTGATTCGTTAATCCGTTGTCCTCACGTCGCTTAGCCAGGCCCAAACTCTTCCTCTTGACAACCAAGATGTCCAGATCCTATCGTGTTGCTACTCTTGGACGCCAAGTGGAGGGCTGACCGCAGTGGCTGATTCGACGGCTGATTCGACCGACCTGATCCAGGGCACACTGGACATGCTCATTCTCAAGAGCCTGAGCCTGGAGCCGATGCACGGGTTCGGCGTGAGCAAAAGGATCGAGCAGATCAGCAAGGGAGTGTTCAAGGTGAACCCGGGCTCGTTGCTGCTGTGCTTTCAACGCATGGAGCGGAGCGGGCTGATCGATGCGCAGTGGCGCTCGAGCGAGAACAATCGCCGGGCGAAGTATTATAGTCTGACCCGGAAGGGCCGGAAGCAGCTCACAGTCGAAACCAGCAACTGGGAGCGGCGCGCGGCGGCGATCGCCCGGCTGCTCGAGGCCTAGGACAAACACAGGAGGGACGCATGTCCCTGTGGCGGTCGGTTCGCGCGGGCACGCGCTCATTGTTTCGCAGGCGTCAGGTCGAGCAGGAGCTCGAGGACGAGCTGCAGCACTTTCTTGAGCTGACGGCGGCGGAGCACACACAAGCGGGGCTAACAGCAACCGAAGCGGCGCGTGCAGCGCGTGTGAAGGTCGGTGGCATCGAAGCGACCACAGCGCGAGTTCGCTCCGCCGGCTGGGAAGCCCTGGTGGAGACGAGCTGGCAGGATCTGCGACACGCCGTCCGCGGATTGCGTCGCAGTCCGGGTTTCACTGTGCTGGCGATCGCGACACTGGCGCTTGGGATCGGCGCCAACACGGCGATGTTCAGTGTGGTGAATGCGGTGATGCTGCGGCCTTTGCCATATGCTGCGGCCAACCGGCTTGCTCTTATCTTCACCGACGATGCTCGTCGGGGCCTGCCCCAGGAAAAGACTGCCTACCTCACGATCACCGACTGGCAGCGCGAGACGCGCACGTTTTCCGACATTGCGTATTTCAACTTCGGGCGGGTGGCGCTGACGGTCGATGGCGAGCCGATCCGCACGCTCGGCGCAACTGCATCCGGCAACCTGTTTGCGGTGTTGGGTGTAGCGCCGTTACACGGTCGGGTGATCACCGAAGCCGACGAAGCGCAGAGCGCGCGCGTCGCGGTCATCAGTCACGCCCTGTGGCAGCGTGAATTTGCGGGTGCTACGGACATCGTCGGTCGCACGGTCACGATTGGTGACGGCGGGAAGAACGGCCCCGGCGCGCTGACGGTCATCGGCGTCATGCCGGCGGAGTTCTATTTCCCGAGCAAAAACATCGGCATCTGGACGCCGTCCACGACGTACTGGCGCTTTTCACGCGAGTCTACCGAACGCTTTCACGATTGGGCACGCCGCTGGACGGCGATCGGCCGGTTGGCGCCGGAGGCCAGTATTGCGGATGCGCGTGCAGACCTGGCTCGCATCGGTGCGCACTTGGCAGCGACCAACTTGACTACGGTTCCGGATTTCCCCGGCTTTGGCACGACCGTGATGCCGGTGCTGGACTCGATCGCAGGCACGAGTCTGCAGTCCGCACTCTGGCTTTTGCTGGGCGCGGTCGGCGTGGTGTTGCTGGTGGCGTGTGTTAACGTCGCACACCTGCTGCTCGCGCGCGGCGCGGCGCGACAACCGGAATTCGCGGTGCGGCGCGCACTTGGCGCAGGACGCGCACGGCTGGTACGTCAGCTCACTGCGGAGAGCGTTCTGCTGGCGCTGGCCGGTGGCGCGGTCGGCGTGGCGATCGCGACCTGGGGCACACGAGTGCTCAGCCGCGCAGCAGCGGCCTATCTGCCGCGCATCGACGAGATCGGGCTGGACGGGCGAGTGCTTTTGTTCACCGCGATTGTATCGCTTGCAGCCGGACTGATCTTCGGGGTGGTGCCATCACTTCGGCTATCCGGTGTGGCCGCGAACGAAGTGCTCCGCGAAGGTGGTCACGGTACGGGCAGCGTACGTCTTCGCCGCACGCGCGGTTGGCTGGTTGTGGCCGAGTGCTCGCTGGCGATCGTGCTGCTCACGGGTGCGGGCCTGCTGCTCAAGAGCCTGCAACGCGTGCAATCGGTGGATCCCGGCTTCCAGCCACGCAACGCGCTGACCATGCGTCTCGAGTTTCCTTCCGAAGCCGCGCCGGCAGTGCGACCGCAGGAACCCGTGGATCCACAGGTACGGGAGGCACGCGCGCGTGAGCAGGAGATGGCACGTGCACGTGCACGTGAGCAGGAGATGGAAGCACTGACCGAGCGGCTGGAAGGCATTCCAGGCGTCGAAGCGGCGGGTTTCATCGACGATCTGTTCGTCGCCGGAGCAGGCAACGAGTCGATCACGATTCCGGGTCGTACCAACCAGACAACCGGCGAGCTGCACGGCGCATCGGCCTCGCCTGGCTTCTTCCATGCGCTCGGTGTGACGCTCAAGCGCGGACGTTATTTGTCGCGGGCGGACGCGGCGCAGAGGATCCGCGCGACCTGGAATCCGGCACTGGGCGGGTCGCTGGCCGAGAAGGAGCGACGCGCGATACCGGAACCAGTGGTAGTGAACGAAGCGTTCGTGAAGAGATACTTTCCGGATGAGGATCCGATCGGCAAGAAGTTCTGCATCGACCCCATCGTCAAGACCTACTGGTTCCAGATCGTTGGTGTCATCGCTGACATGCACCGCCAGGGACTGGAGCGTTCGGCGATTCCGCAGTACATCGGGTCGTACGTCCCATCGTCCGGCGGGCGCGCTGACCTGGTCGTACGCACGTCCGGCGATCCGCTTGCACTTGCTGCTACGATTCGACCGGTGGTCCAGCGACAAATGCCGGGTGTCGTGGTCGCAACCATTGCAACCGCGGAAGCTCAGCTTGGTGAATTCAGCGCGCAGCGGCGCCTGCAAACCGGACTGCTGACCGCTTTCGCGGCGTTGGCGCTGGTACTCGCAGCCATCGGCATCTTCGGTTTGGTCCACTACGCAGTGAGCGAACGCACACGCGAGATCGGTCTGCGCGTCGCACTGGGCGCGTCACCGCGCGACGTTCTCGGCCTGGTGATCGGCCAGGGCATGCGCATGCCAATGCTCGGCGTTGCCATCGGTCTTGCGGTTGCGGCCGGACTGACCCGAGTCATGACGCATCTGCTGTTCGGAATCGGCGCCACGGACCCGCTCACCTTTGTGACCGTGGCCGCCGTTCTCTGCTCGATCGCGCTCATCGCCTGTTACGCCGCCGCTCGGCGCGCCGTGCGCCTCGATCCGCTCCATGCATTGCGCGAATCGTAATGCTGACCTGCCAATTCCAAACTACCGTGAGCCGATTCAAGGTTGCTCCTGCCTTATGATTATCAGTGATCTGCGCGGCAGCATACCACGTTACCTGATTGCCGGCTCGATCATTCTCTCCGGGTGCGCAGAATCGAAGGAGCGGACGCGGGTGATTCTGGCATCGACGACTTCAACGGAAGACACCGGCCTTTTCGGTGAATTGATTCCAGCCTTTGAAAACGCGTATCCGGAGTTCAAGGTATTCGTGGTTGCCGTCGGTACCGGCCAGGCTCTCGAGTTCGGCCGAAGAGGAGACGCGGACGTGGTTCTGGTGCACGCACCACCCGCTGAATCCGCATTTGTTGCAGAGGGGCATGGCACGGTTCGCTGCCAGGTAATGCAAAACGATTTTGTAATCGTGGGTCCTCCAGATGATCCCGCCCGGTTAACCGAAAGGCGATCCGCTGCAGTTGCGTTGAAGCGGATCGCTGATGCCAAAGCGTTGTTCGTATCGCGCGGCGACAACAGCGGCACGCATCAGAAAGAGCTGAGCTTATGGCGACAGACCGGCCTCCAGCCGGCAGGAAGTTGGTATCTCAGTGCCGGCCAGGGAATGGCCGAAACGCTACAGCTCGTGGCCGAGAAGAAGGCGTACACACTCACAGATCGGGCTAGTTATGTGACGACCAGGACTCAGCTTCCCCTGCGGATCCTGGTCGAGGGTGATAGTCTGCTCATCAACCAATACAGCGTCATACCAGTGGCATCGTCGGTCAATCAACGGGGAGGCGAGGCCTTTGCTGAATGGATTACGGATTCAATTGCTCAAAGCCTGATTGGTCGTTTTGGTCGCGATCAGTACGCAGCGGGACTGTTTCATCCAAACGCGCGGGGTTGTAAACCGTGAACTCGGGAGGAGCGGACGCCGGCGCGACGGACCCGCTTACGTTCGGGACCGTAGCTGCTGTCCTCTCGGGACGCGAATGAGACCGGTACCGATTTCTTGCCCCAGAGAACGTCACTACAGTCTGCAGCCACCTCCGTAATCGCCAAAGGCCGACGTCCACATGTGGATTCTGACGTCGGGCGCGGGTTGGCTTTCATCCGACCGGGTGAAACGCCACTGCACGTCGACTTTGCCAAGCAAGTGAAAACACGAAAAGCGAAACTACGGCGATCCTGAACAGACCGGAGTCTATCCGCTGGCAATAGCGTCTTCGCAGGCTGCCATCCATCGCGGGTACCAGGTTGGTGTGAGGATTTGGCGAGGCGGTTCGTGCGGATGCACGATGGGATCAGGCCGTTACGCCGTCAAGTTCTGATGCAATTGACCTTCGCAGCCTGTGCCGCACAGCTTAATGCAACGCGGCATCAATACCAGTCAGGAGCATTCCTTAATGCGCCTCCGAAATGGACTCGCGGTTTTCCTCATCCTCGCATGCGGAGTCCCGCTCAGCAGCTGCTATACCTACCACGTCTACCAGATTGGCGGGCCGGAAGGGCGTGAGCTGGGCAATCAGCCGGCCACGGAATGGCAAGCCAGAACGCTGCACGCATTCGTCTGGGGGGCGGTGCGCCAGGACCTGCCGGTGGACAACTGTCGGCTGGCGAATGGCCAGAGAACCGGTATCGATGAAGTCAAAGTCGATACCAACCTCGCCTATCTGCTGGCATCGACGGTGACCCTCGGCTTATGGGTTCCGCTCAAGGTGAGCTGGCGCTGTGCCAAGCCGCCGGTACCGACCGGTGTGATTCGCTGAGGCCGACATGATCCGGAGGAACGGCGCGCAAAAGTGGCAGAACGTGCACGTCACGCACGAAGCGAAGCTCGATGATCTGATCGACATCGACAATTCCGCAGCCGCAGGTCCGCAGCCGACCGGGCTCGCGTTGTTGCGGCAGGCCGCTCGCGACCTGGACCAGATCGCGCAGGAAGCGCAACCACAGGGCAAACGGGTTCGCGCGCTGGGCTCGGGCTGGGCACTCACCGACATCGCCATCACCGATGGCTGGCTGATCAATACCAAGCTACTCAATGGCTGCTTCGACATCTCGAGTCGCTACTTCGAAGCGACCTACCCGGAAGCGAAGCGACCGTACCTGGTGGTCGCGCAGTGCGGGATTTCCGTGGGCGAGCTCAACCTGCATCTCGAAGTCACGGCCACTGCCGGCTTCCGCCGCGCGCTCAAGACCTCCGGTATCGGGGCAGGCCAGACCATCGCCGGTGCGATTTCCGGCAACACACACGGCGCAGCCGTCAATTTCGGATCGACACCGGACTTCGTGGTCGGGCTGCAAATCGTGACCGGTAGTGGAAAGAGCCTGTGGCTCGAGCGGGCGTCTTATCCCGTGCTGAACGATGAGTTCATGGCCGGACTCGAGGCGGAGCGCATCCGCGATGACGATGTGTTCAACGCAGCGCTGGTGAGCTTTGGCGCCTTCGGCATCATCACGGCGCTCGCCATCGAGACCGATCCCATCTATCAGCTGAAGTTTCCGAAGGTCAATGATATTCCGCATGACCTGCTCAAGCAGAAGCTGAACAACTTCGATGCGCACGATCCGGTCGGCCTCTACCACTACGAGTTCATCTTCGACCCCTATGGCAAAAAGCAGAAGGCCATGGAAGCGCCGGCGGTGCGCGTCGAATACGAGCCTGGCCACACTCGGCCCACACCCGTGTGGATCGTCCGAAGTGACAAGGGATTTGCGCTCGGTGACAAGGCGGCCAGGCTGTTCGCCGCTCTGCCGGTGATGACGCCAGCGCAGAAAACCGCGCTGCAGTTCGAGCAGTACCGCAAGAAATGCATCCTGAGCAACGTGAGAGCAACGCCCGGCCAGTTGTTCACGGCTACCATCAGTTACTTCGAAGGCTACACCGAATCTGCGCTCGGCGTATCGATCACGGATGCGGCGAAGATGATGGAGATCAGTACCGGCGTGATCAAGCAGATGCAGCTGCCAGTCATGTCGCAGGTGCGCGTGGTTCACCCGTCACAGGCTCTGCTCGCCTTCACCTGCCTGGGTCCCAAGACCGTCATCTTCGAGTTCGGCCTGGTCAACGATGCAACCTATGCCGGGTTCGAGGACCAGTTGACCCGCGCCCTCGCAGCCGCCGGTGTCCGCTACACCTTCCACTGGTCCAAGAACTCCGGCATCGATGCCCAACGGCTCACCGACATGTACGGGGCCGACCGCGTAGCCCGCTGGCGCGCTGCACGCAAACGCGTTTTCGATAACGACGACGCGCGCATGAAAGTATTCGAAAACCAGCATCTCGTAAGAGCTGGACTGTGTTAACGAACTAACGAATGAACAAACGAGCACGAGCACGAGCACGAGTACGATTGACGATTACGGGCTCCAACCACTGCGACGTTGAGCATGCTGGGCCGCAATGTCTGGAGCCCGTAATCGTAATTCGTGCTCGTGGTCGTGCTCGTGCTCGTCCGCTCATTCGTTGATTCGTTACCGACTCCAGCATAGAATCCTCAACGAACCTCGTTCGAGCCGAAACCAAAACATGATCAGAAACCATACGTCGATAGGGATGGCTGGCAGGCTTGCCGGCGTGCTGCTGCCGCTGGTTACACTGGCGCAAACGGCGCGGGCGCAGGGTGTGCTCACGCCGCCGCCGTACGAGCGCGGTCGCGCGGGTGTGTTCACACTACAGGCCGAGCAATCGCTGCGCTTGAGTGATGTAAACACCTATGACGGCTCATGGGCGTTCCGCGTCCGTCACGACCGGGCGAAGTGGGCCGCCAGCGGCATGGCGGGTGTGGCCTACGCCGCGGAGCGCGCTGCGCTGTTCGGACTGACGGCCAACATCAAGCTGTTCGGTGAATCGCCGAGCCTGCGCCGCTGGGTGGGCGGCATTACCGCCGATGCAGCCACGGCGAGCACGAGCGCTGCGGGACGCACGACTGCATTGAGCGCTGGCGTTGCGCTCGGCCACGAGCACGATACCGCCGGCTTCGGCCGCAGCGTCATGGTGGGCGGACGCGGTGGCATCCTGCTGCAGGAAGCGCCAGGCGAGGACGAGGGCTTTTGGGGCGCTTCGGTTGCCGCAACGATCGGCATTCCGCGTCGCTTCCAGATCTTTGCGCAGGTCGATTACGCGAGCGCCGGCTTCGCGGTCAGCCAATCAGTTTGGACGCTGGGAACCGGCCTGCGCGTCCGCGTCGGGCCGGGAGCGTGAAATTTCCAGGCAGCTCGCTGCGCGGGGATGCTGGTAATGCCTGTGATAGCAACGGCGCAGCGACGCTGGTTGTGTGGGAATGGGAATAGGGAATAGGGGAATAGAGGAATAAGGAATTGAGTACGGAAACGAGTGCTGCGAGCGCAGAGCGCTTGCAATCCGTCAACCTTAATTCCCAATTCCTTATTCCCTATTCCCCATTCCCAAACCGCCAGCAGCCGGTTGTTGGACACGGCCCGTTACCCAGCCAGCACCGAACCACTAATCCAAATAGCCATAACCACCCAAAGAGGAATCACAAATGCCTGCCGGTCCTGAGATTCAGTCCATTCCCAACTTGCTTGATGCCATCTCCGGCTTTGGCGGCCGCGTGCAGCGTCGCGCCATCAGTCTGCAGACTTCGCGAATCATCGCGGATCGCTTTCTCTACACCGAGCACGAGAACAACCTGAACGGAAACGAGAACCACTTTCAGGGCATCGCGGTCGTCGATGATGGGCGTGCACTGGCGGTATCGGGCTCGAACTGGAAAGAGCCCGCGGGCGATCTGCTGGCGTTCTCGCTGGAGCCAGAGGGTACGAATCCGGATCCGGTTCACGGCATCGCCAGGCTCGGACTCGACCCCATTCTCTGGCACGCGGGCGGTATCGACACCTGGGGTGATCTGCTGGCGATTCCGATCGAGTACCCTCACTGGACCGATCAGAATCCGGGACGTTTCGAGAATCGCGCGGATCCGCCGCAATTCGGCGACCGCAATCTCTCACGCATCCAGATCGTAGATTTGTCGGGCATTCCGCGCGAGCTGCCGGTTCGCATCGAGCGCAGCGGCATTCTGGCCACCTGCGCCGGCTTCACCCGTCTCATCGACGGCCGGTTCGCGTTGATCGTGCTCGCGCAGCCAAACAAAGCCGTGCGCGTCGACTGCTACATCAGTCGCACGCCTGACATTCTGGAAGGCTTCGATCACGCTTGGCAGCAGGATGTCGACCGGCTCACCAACTACCAGTCGCTCTCGCTGCTCACGGCCGAGTCAGGTGAAGTGTACGCGGCTGCCTTCTCTGGCGATGGCAAGATCGATCTGGATGTCTTCGCGCTCGGCGATGCGCTGCAGCCGCCCGCGAACTGGAAGCCGGTCGTGCGCGTAAAGCAGCTCAAGATCGGACCCGGTGATGCGCGTGCGGGTTGCACGCTGACGCCGGTGAACGGGCGGCTCACGCTGTGGGCAGTCGCGCGTTATCGCGATCCGGTCAGTGGCAAACTGAGCGCGGTGCAGGTCGTGCCCGAGCAGGCGCCCAGCGTGGCGCGCTCGGCCGCTCCACTATCGGTCCGTCCCACCCGGGCGAAACGGCAGATCACGACCCGGGCCGGCAAATACAAACTGACCGCGGTACGCGATCCGTTCGATTTTCGTGACCTGATGTATTCACCCCGGCTGATCGAAGTCCCTACGCACGTAGCGCTCGACACCTACCTCGCCCATGATGTGCCGGTGCTGAATCAGAAGACGACCAGCGCGTGTACCGGCTTCGCGCTGGCCACCGTGATTCATTACCTGCAGCGCGCGCGCAAAGTTGTACCGGATCCTGACCCGGTGAGCGCGCGGATGATTTACCAGATGGCGAAACGGTACGATGAGTGGCCGGGCAAGCGGTATCAGGGCTCGAGCTGTCGTGGCGCGATGAAGGCCTGGCACAAGCACGGCGTGTGTACCTACGACGACTGGCCCGATGACATCCGTCAGATCAGGCGGCAGGGCGCCTGGTCGGAGGCCTGGCGGCGTCCGCTGGGTGCCTATTACCGCGTCAACCACAAAGACCTGATCGGCATGCATGCGGCGATCGCCGAAGTCGGGATCCTCTACGTCTCGGCCGAAACCCACGATGGCTGGGACGCCGTTGGTGACGATGGCGTGATTCCGTGGACACCGGAGCAGCCGCAGCTCGGTGGTCACGCCTTCGCCATCGTGGCCTACGACGATCGCGGGTTCTGGCTGCAGAATTCGTGGAGCAAGAGCTGGGGGAACAAAGGCTTCGCTCTACTCACGTACGATGACTGGCTGGCCAACGGCACCGATGCCTGGGTCGCCCGGCTGGGTGCTCCGGTCACACTGCACGAGCATCGCTCGACCGCGCGCGCGATCCAGCCCTCGTCGCGCGGTACGCGCGGTTATGTCTACGCCGATCTGCGCCCGCACATCATCACGACCGGCAACAATGGCGAGCTGCAGAGCAGCGGCACCTACGGCACCGACGAGCGTGATGTCGAGCGGATCCTGATGGAAGACTTCGTCGAGCACACGCACCACTGGGCGAAGCGGCGGCTCGTGCTCTATGCGCACGGCGGCCTGGTCACTGAAGATGCCGCACTGCAGCGCATCGCCGATTACGTTGCTCCGCTACGCGAGGTCGAAGGACACCTGCTCGGCTTCGTCTGGCGCACCGACTTCTGGTCGACCATCACCAACATCCTGCAGGACGGCGTGCGCCGCCGACGCGCTGAAGGCTTCATTGATGACGCCAAGGATTTCATGCTCGACCGGCTCGACGATGGCCTGGAGGTGATCGCACGAAACAACGGTGGTCCCGCGCTCTGGCGCGAGATGAAACAGAATGCCGAGCTGGCCACCCGAGCCGCGCGCGGCGGTGCCTACCTGGTTGCCAATCATCTGGTCGAGTTGCGCAGGCAATTCCCAGATCTCGAGCTGCACTTCGTCGCGCATAGTGCCGGCAGCATCTACTTCGGCCGCATGCTGCAGTACCTGACTCAGGCCTGCTCGCTGCCGATCGATAGTGTTACGCTCTGGGCGCCCGCTATTTCCTTCAGCCGGTTCCGGGAAACCTACCTGCCCGGCCTGCGTGAGGGGCTCATCCGCCGGCTCACGCTGTTCACGCTGCACGACAAGACCGAGCAGGACGATCATTGTGCCAACATCTACCACAAGTCGCTGCTGTACCTGGTCTCCAATGCACTCGAAACGCAGGCGCGCACCAGCGACCGGCCGCACGGCATGCCGCTCCTCGGACTTTCGAAATTCGTGAAGGATGACCCCGACATCCGCGACCTGATCCGCCGCGGCCGGGTCGAGTGGATTCTGGCACCGTCCGCCGACCTGACCATTGAATCGCAGGCCAAGTCGCACGGTGCCTTCGATGATGACCTGGCCACCGTCCTCGCCACTCTGCGGCGCATCCTGCCGCCCGGCACACCGATGCCATCACTGAACTTCCCGAGCACGGCGTCATCACGACGGGACCGCAGAACGGTGCTCAATGCGTTGCGTTAGAACGAATGAACGAATGAACTGACGCGAACGAGAACGACTACGACTACGACTACGATGACGTGCTCCAACCATTGCCGCGGTAGTAATACTCAACCGCGATGTTTGGAGCCCTTACTCGTAGTCGTAGTCGTGTCGTAGTCGTTCTCGTCCGTTAATTCGTTCATTCGTTAATTCAAAACACCTTCCAAAAACTCAAAGACATAAAACGCACTGATCTGCCCACACGGCCCGGTCCGGAAGTAGTCACAGGCATGGGTTGCCCAGGGCAGCTCAATGAATGTGACCGGTTTTCCGGCAATACGGAGTGCGTCGGCGAGGCGGCGGCTGTGCCGGACGTTCACCAGTTCATCGCGAGTGCCGTGAATCAGCAGGGTAGGCGGGGCATTCGCGATGTGTGTGAGCGGCGATCCATGCTGGTAAACGGTTGGCCGATCGGACGGCGGGCCGCCGATGAAATCCTCGAGAATGCCACGCGAGTCGTGAACCAGTGGAGCCGAGGGGTGATCGTAGCCCCAGATCAGATCGGTCGGGCCATAAAAAGAAACGACGCCTTTGATGGTAGGGTCTGGCTGCTCGTATGCGGCCAGCAGAGCGAGGTGTCCACCGGCAGAGCGTCCGAAGAGCACGATGGAGTTTGGATCGAATCCCAGCTCGCGCGCACGTTGACGCAGCAGCGTGATCGCGGAACGGACATCATCGAGCTGGGCGGGATAGGGATGGGTGGGCGCAAACCGATACGAGATCGCCGCGACCGCGTAGCCCTTCTCGGTGAGCCGGAAGTTCATAGCGGCCAATTCGGTTTGATTACCGCCACGCCAGCTGCCGCCATGGATGACGACCACCAACGGCGGCGTGCGCCCGGCGGAGGCGGCAGCATAATAATCGATCGGCAGCGAATCGGTGCCGATCGAAAAGAAAAAGCGCTTCACGTCCGCGTGTCCGGCGCTGCCTCCGCTCAGCAATGCTCTGGCATTGAAACCATCGAAACGAGCCGCGCGTGCCAGCGGCGATAACAGGAGCAAGCTGGAGCTGATTCCGAGGACCGCTGCGGCCTTCAGTAGTGGTCCGCGATTCCAGCCCGCAAGAAAAAGCAAACCGGCAGGAACCACGTAATACCCTCGCTCGGTAGCCACGATCGCCAGCTTCCAGCCGAGGTAGAAAGGCGCAGGAAAAACGGCGAGCAGTGAAAACAGGAACCACACACATGCGCTGAAGAACAGTGCGACCTGCATCGCTTTCAGCAGGCGCGAACCTGGGACTCGCACTTCGGGTTGCGCAGTCACTGGGCTCGCAATCCCTCGAGCCGCTGCATCACCTGCGCCGGCAGCGCGGCTTTCAGCATCGTGTCGTAGTTGAACGCGACGACCAGGCCGGTACCATCTGCCGCCGCCTGCTTCTGCTCCAGGCTGACGATCCGGTACTCCATCGTGAAGCGATCGGTCTCCAGCACGGTCACACGCGCGCCAACCTGGACCGAGTCGGGATAGGTCAGTGGCCGGCGAAACCGGCATTGGGTCGAGTGCAGGATGGGCCCGACCCCACCGTTTTGAGCGGGATAACGAAAGCCAATCCGGTCGAGCAAAACGATGCGCGCGCTCTCGAAGTGCCGAAAGAATACGATGTTGTTGACGTGGCCGTACGCGTCCATCTCACCCCAGGCGATCGGCACTTCGATCACGACCGGGAATTCCGGCAGAAGATCGCTCCTGATCAGTTTCATCAGTTCACAATTGCCGCAGGAAACGGTCGGGCCGGTTCAGGAAATCGCGCGTGAGGGTGACGTGGTCCAGCTCGACCAGGTAGAAGCCGCGCCGTACGCGCTGGTTCCAGACGAGCTTGAGGCCGTGCCGTAGCTTAGGCCGAACCCCGCACGCGTGCCAGCTTGAACGGCGCACACTACCTTCGTGCGTGGCCAAGAAAATCTCCCTCGGTACACGCACGTTCATCGGTCTGGTGGCCGGCGTCGCGCTGGGCAGCATCGCTGCCGGGTTCGACATCGCGCCGCTCCGGACCGCCGCGTTATGGATCGAACCGATCGGCACGCTGTGGGTCAACGCGATCCGCATGACCGTGGTCCCGCTCATGGTCGCCATGATCATCCGCGGCATCGCCTCGCGTGACGATACTCGGTCGACCGGCCGGCTCAGTGCGCGCACGCTGCTGCTGTTCGTGGTGATGATCGCAGCCACTACCACGTTCGGCGCGGTCGTCGGCTCCATTCTGCTCGACATCGGACCCAGTCTCGGCGATGCCGCCGCCAATACCGCCGCCGGAACCAGGCCCGAGCTGCCACCCTTCCGCGATTGGCTGGTCGGACTGATCCCGACCAACCCGGTCAAGGCCGCCGCGGACGGCGCGATCCTGCCCCTCGCCGTTTTCTCCATCATCTTCGGTCTCGCAGCCACTCGCATTGCGACCGATCTGCGTAAGCAGCTGATGCAGGTGCTGGGTGCCGTGGTGGAAGCATTGTTCGCGGTGGTTGAGTGGGTGCTCGCGCTCGCGCCCATTGGCGTCTTCGCGCTCTCACTCAGCCTGGTGGTAAAAACCGGCACCGCCGCCGCCGGCATGTTCGGCTACTACATCCTGATCGCCTGCGTGCTCTGCAGCGTCTCGGCGATCGCGTTGTATCCGATCGTCGCCGCCGTCGCTCGGGTGCCCATCCGCGCCTTTGCCCGCGCCCTGGCGACCGCACAGGCCGTGGCCTTCACGTCGCGTTCGTCATTGGCATCGCTGCCCGCGATGATGAAAGGCGCCGAGACCCTCGGCATCCCGGAAAGCATCACCGGCCTGGTGCTGCCGCTCGGCGTCTCGGTCTTCAAGTACGCATCACCGATTGTGCGGGTGGTGGGTACGCTCTTCGTCGCGCGACTCTACGGCCATTCCCTGAGCCTAAGCGAGGTAACTACCATCGCGGCCGCGATCGGCGTGCTCAGTTTCTACTCGCCGGGCATTCCGAGCGGCGGCCTGCTCATCATCGCACCCCTCTACGAATCGCTCGGTCTGCCGCTCCAGGGCATCGGGCTCCTCATCGCACTCGATACCATCCCCGACATGTTCCTTACCACCGCAAATGTCACCGGTGACATGGCCGTCGCAGTGATGGTGGCCGCAGCCGAGCCCGCAGGTGCTGGCGAGATCGCAGACGGCGAAACCACCATTACGGCTACTGCCGATAGCTAAGGCGCGCGGAGCGCGCTGCGGGCGCTGTTTGGCAGAGCGCTCTGGCAAGGCGGGCGCTGTGACGCGCGCCCGCGGGTTGTAACCAGCGCGCTGGACGCATCGTTCACCCCAGATTGGCCGCACGCTGTTTGCACATGCAGCAGCGCTCGGTCACGACCGCATTGAGCCCACTGCATTCGCAGCAATGATGGCTCGGCTCCGCACGAAAAGAGTTGCGCGTTCCAACAGCGATTGCGGAATCCTGCGTTGACGGCACCAGCGTAGCGCGTGCAAGAACAATTGCGAAGCGCTGACTGCCCGCATGACTTGAACAGCCTTCAGCAATTGCGGTTTTGACCGCGCAGACCCGCGGGCGTGCGTAGCGGAGCGTGTTGCTGCGCCGGAACGATTCTGCAGCGCCTATCACGCACCAGGTGGTGGCGTGGTATTCGGAGGGGGTATGTGAATCGCCCGCGCGAAGTCCAAGAGACGGCGCAGCAACACGGTCCGCGTCAACAGCGCCCGCCCCCCCAGCAGGATGCGTGGCTATTGACGGGTCGCGCTTTGCAATGTAAAGTCCTTCGCAGATCCCCGGAGGACCCATGCATGACCTGCGCTACGCCGTTCGCAATCTGAAAAGCACGCCCGGCTTTGCCATCGTGGCCATCGTGTCATTGGCGCTCGCGCTGGCGGCGAACACGGCGGTGTTTTCGATCGTCAATGCGCTGCTGTTGCGGCCGCTTGCGGTCGAGAACCCGGATGAGCTGGCGGGCGTGTACCGCCGGCGCGGGGCTGAGCGCTGGCTCAGCTTGTCGTACGGCGAGTATCGCGACTTCGCGGCCGGGAATCGCTCGTTCAGTGGCATGACCGCGTTCACGGTGCCGGGCGTGCAGGCGAGTTTGCGTGAGCCCGGGACCGCTGCGATGGCAACACCGATTGCGCTGGTGAGCGGCAACTACTTCGAGGTACTGGGGCTTCGTCCCTTACGCGGTCGGTTTTTTGGCGAAACGGAAGATCGCCGCAATGCGTCGGACTGGCCGATCGTGATTTCAGAAGAGTTGTGGCGCGCGCGATTCGCCGCAGTCGATGTGTTGGGACGCGCGTTGCTGGTGAATGGTCGCAGGTCCGTAATCGTTGGCATCATGCCGGCTGCATTCACCGGAACGTTCACTGCACTGCGTACGGACGTCTGGATTCCACTGTCGGCGCAGCCGCAAGTCATGCCGGGTGTCGAGTCAATCGATAGCAAGCATTCGAAGTTTCTGAACACGATCGGCCGCTTGAAGCCGGGCGTCACGCGCGCGCAGGCGGAAGCCGACCTGGCGGCACTTGGCACGCGACTGAACGCCGCAAATCCGGACACCGAGGCCGGCCTCGGCATCACGATTACGGAGACCACCGGCGTGCAGCCGTTCATCCGGCAGATCATCACGGGGTTTCTGGCTTTGATGATGGGCGTGGTGGCCGCGGTGCTGGCGGTCGCGTGCGGCAACCTGGCCGGACTGCTGCTGGCGCGTGCGACGTCGCGGGCGCGCGAGCTGGCCGTACGATCCGCGTTGGGTGCGAGCCGCGCGCGTCTGGTGCGACAACTAATGATCGAGGCGATCCTCATCTCCGCCGCGAGTGCTCTGCTCGGACTCCTGATTGCCCGTGCCGCTCTGGCCGGTTTGCTGCTCACGATTCCGGAACTCGGGCTGCCGGTTCATTTCGACCTGGACATCGACGCTCGCGTCTTTGCCTACTCGGCACTGCTGGTGATAGGCACGGCAGTTTTGTTTGGAGTGGCGCCCGCACTGCAAGGGAGCCGCGTCCCGGATGCGAACGTGTTACGCGAGGACGCGGGCGGCAGCCGGGGGCGGTCGCGCCTGCGCGCGGTTCTGCTCACCGCGCAAATCGCACTTTCCGTCCTGCTGCTTTCAACTACGGTGCTGTTGCTGCGCGGAATTCGACGCGCAGGCACGATCGACATCGGCTTCGATCCCGATCGCATTGCATTGCTGATGATGGAGCCGGGCCTGCTGGGCTATGATGCCCAGCGTCGCACGATTCTCTACGGCCAGTTGCTCGAGCGCGTGAGAGCCCAGCCAACCGTAGAGCGCGCTGCACTGGCGCAATTCGCACCACTCGGTTCGCGCGGCGATCGTGTCCCGGTGGTCCGCGCCGGCCGGCCCGACACGGTCCACACCAGCTACAACGCATTTACTTCGGGCTTCCTGTCCGTGCTCGAAATCCAGTTGCAGCAGGGCCGCGACTTCCTCGATCGCGACAGCGACGGTGCTCCCGGCGTTGCCATCGTGAGCGAGGCCATGGCACGACAGTTCTGGCCGGGAGCCAGCGCGCTGGGCCAGCGATTCACGGTGCGAGGTGCCAGCTGGGAAGTAATTGGCGTCGTCCGTGACATCAAACACGGCTCGATCGGCGAGCCCGCCCGGGCGATGGTGTACTTCCCATTGCTGCAGGTGGCTCGCTTGTCAGGTGCACCGGTTGCGCCGGTGCTGCACGCGCGCAGTCGCACCACTGCGGCCGCGCTGCTGCCGGTAGTTGCCCGCGAGCTGCAAGCGATCGATCCTGACATTCCCGCAAAAGCCTCGCTCATGGCCCGCGACGTCGAGTTCTCGCTGTTCCCATCGCGTCTGGCGGGCAAAATCGTCGGCGCCTGTGGAATACTCGCGCTCGTCCTGGCGATCGTGGGTCTGCACGCCGCGAGTGCCTACAACGTAGCGCGCCGCACCCGCGAGTTCGGGATTCGCATTGCCGTGGGCGCGAGTGCCTCTGATGTAAGCCGCCTGGTGCTGCGGCAGACCTTGCTGATCACGCTGATCGGATTGAGTCTGGGACTCCCATTGGCGATCGCCGGCGGTTCGCTGATGCGATCCATGCTCTACGGCGTGCCGGCCGCGGATCCGCTCACCTACATCATTGTGGCCATTATCCTGGCGTTCGCGATCGTGCTCGCAGGCTGGGCCCCAGTCCGTCGCGCGACGCGCACGGATCCCATGGCGGTGCTGAGGAGTGCTTTGTAACCGCGCAGGATGCGCGGCTAGTCGCTTCGCAACGCGATAGCAGGATCTACTCGGGCTGCGCGTCGTGCCGGGATCACACTCGCAATCAGCGACAATCCCATCATGAGCACAGAGACGGCACCGATGGTCAGCGGATCGAAGGGGGAAATGCCATACAGCATGAAGGAGAGGAGCCGGCTGGCAGCCAGTGCCAGTGTAAGCCCGACCACGCCTCCAATCAGGGCGAGCCGCAAGCCGTCGCGGGTGATGAGCCCAAGCACACCTCGCGGTTGCGCGCCCAGGGCCATGCGTACACCGATTTCGTGAGTGCGCAGCGCGACGACGTATGCGGTTACACCATAGAGTCCAAGCGAGGCCAGCAGGAGGGCCAATGCGCCGAAGATGGAGAGCAGCGTTGATACCATGCGCGGTGCGAACTCGGCCTGGCGGCGGATCTGCGCAAAGGTGCGGAAAGTGCCAGCCAGGCCAGGATAGATTTCATGCAACTCACGGCGGATCGGCGCGATCAGGCGTGTAGGATCGCCACGTCCGCGGACCTGCAGCGTGAGCAGAGCCTCGTAACTCTGATGGTACGACTGGAACATCGCGGGCAGTGCCTCTACGCCGGCTGATTCATAGCGGACATCTTTGACCACGCCGACGATTTCCCAGACCAGCCCGGTGGCTTCGTCGCCGCTCCGGATATGCTTGCCCAGCGGATTTTCCGACGGGAAATAACGCTTGACCAACGCTTCGTTGACCAGCACGACCAGCGGCTGCCCAACGACATCGCGGGCGTTCAGATCGCGGCCGCGCATCAGCGGCACACCCAGTGTGCTGAAGTAGTCGAGTCCGATCACGTTGTAATTGATGGACACCATTTCTTTCGATTCTGCTTCGGGAAACGTCGCGCCCGTCACCCATTGCCGCCCCACGCTGGGCACCATGGCAGACAGGGTTGCCGATTCGACGCCGGGTAAGCCGGCCATGCGTTCACGGATGCGATCGTAAAGCAGCTTGCCTTGTCCCTCCGGCAGATTGAGAGTGGTCAAGTCCAGTTCGGCCGTCAGCAGCCCACTCTCCACCACGCCGGTATCTCCGTTCCGCAAATTGAGCATGGCCCGCAGCATCAGGCCGGCCATGACCAGGAGCAGCACGGAAAGCGCGATCTGCGAAATCACGAGGGATGCTCGCAGGCGGGACCGGATGGGTGAGCCCAGGCGTCCAGCCTGCTTGAGTGAATCGGCGACCGATACACGTGTGGCCTGCAGTGCCGGGATCACGCCGAAGATGAGACCGGTCACCAGTGCGACGACGAACGTATAAATCAGCACGAGCAGGTCCGGCGAGGGATCGATCGCGGTGGGCAGGTTGAGTAGCTTCAGCAGGTCGGCGCCCCAGAGCGCGAACACCAGGCCGAGCGCGCCGCCCAATAGTCCGAGCAGCAGGCTTTCCGTGATCAGCTGCCTGATTACGCGCAGGCGGCCCGAGCCCAACGATAGCCGAATGGCGAATTCGCGCCGGCGATTCATGCCCCGCGCCAGGAGGAGGTTGGCGACATTTGCGCAGGCGATCAACAGAACCAGACCCACGACTCCGTTGAGCAGCATGAAGACCATGCGGATCTCGAAGCTCTGTTCCGTGTTGGCCAGCGTTCCACCCTTCAGCACCGAGAATCGCAATGTGCTCCATTCGCCACCATGCTCCGCGGCCAGGCCGTTGGCAGCGAGGGTGGCCGCGGCTCGAGCGCGGGCGATCCGTACATCCGGCTTCATTCGACCCACCAGGTTCAGCCAATGCGAGTTCTGGTTGAGCATTCGCTCGTCACTGCCGAAGATGTGTTTGTAGTTCATGGACGGTATCCAGGCCACGACGTCCTGATCGGGTTCGATACCAAGAAATTCGGGTGGTGACACGCCCAGGACAGTGTATGGTTTGCCGCTGATGTAAAGCGTGCGGCCGGCAACGCCAGGATCCGAACCCAGCCTGGATTGCCAGAACGCGTTCGAGAGGACTACAACCGGATTGGAGCCTGCAACGCGATCCTCTTCCGCAGTAAAGAATCGCCCAAGCGCGGGTGTCACGCCGATCACCTGGAAGAAATTGCCGGTCGTGACCAGGGCCTGTTCCATCGTGGCGTCTTCGCCCTGGCCTATGCTCACGCGCGTCCGATTGTAGGCGGCGACACCGGTGAAAACGTCGTCCCAAGCGTTCAGCGCGAGGTACTCGGGATAGGAGGACGACCGGAACCGCTCCTGCCCCCATCCGCTGTGAATACGGACCAGTCGTCCTGGCTCCTGCACGGGCAGCGGACGCAGGAAGACTGCGTTGGTCAACGAGAAAATGGTGGTGTTGGCACCAATGCCCAAGCCGAGACAGAGCGTGACCACCAGGACCATGCCCGGGCTCTTGGCCAGCGAACGGAGCGCGTACCGCAGATCATTCAACATTTCAACCATCGGCCAGAAGTGAGTTGTTCAAGACCTGAGACGTCATGACTCGGCATTTTGATTACTCGGCATACAATCGATTGGACCTGAAAGCGCACCCGCGACGATGGGAAGCTTCGTACCCGAACCGCAGCAGGCAGTCAATCGGTTCTGCCCCTTACGCTTAAGGGTCTGCTCGACCATGTGGTGCACCCTGGTCGCTGTACGGCCCGCGGGATCCACCGTTCCGGAACCGAACATCCCGATGAGTCGTTACTCCTCGACTACGTCCGCAATCCGGTCGTGATCGGTCTCGATGGCACCTTCGATCCAGAACACCTGGATCACGGTCCAGAGGAGCAGGACCAATGGCAGCGCCAGCAGCATTCCCATAAACCCAAAGATCGAGCCGAACGTGAAGAGCGCGAACAATGTCACCAGCGGATGCACATCGACGACTTTGGACATCGTGTAGGGCGTGATCAGGTTGATCTCGGTGAGCTGGATGCCGAACATGGCGATCGCTGTCCAGAGGCCCTTCGTGGGATCGTCCATCATGGCGATGGCGACCGAGGGCAAGCCGCCCATCCAGGGGCCCGCGATCGGGATGAACTCGGTGCATGCATTGAGCAGGCCGAGCAGAAGTGCGTACGGTACGCCGATCAGCGAGAGTGCGATCGTAGCGAGTGTACCGACGGCTGCCATTGCAATGAGCTGGCCCCGAATCCACGCGGACAGCCGTTCGCCCAGCAGATCGAGTACACGCCGCGCCTGGTCCCGGCGTCCGCGCGGCACGGCTCTGAGTGCGGGCACCAGCAATCGATCGTTTGGACTTGCGACGGCAAACAGTCCGCCTACCAGCACCAGGAGCGGTACCAGCAGCATACTCATTGCACCCTTGGCCTGGCCGATCATTCCGGTGCCGCCGTCCTCGCCGCCGAACAGGCTCCGCAAAATGCTCGATACCCGCAGGTGCAGCGGCCCGATGTTCAGGCCCGTGGCCTGGCGAATCCTCTGCGCCAAATTCTGCAGTTGCTGCTCGAATTCGGGCGAGCGCTCGGCGATGCCGCGAAGCTGCTCCAGCAGCAGCGGCCCGCCCACGACAATGCCCAATGCGAGCAAGCCAAGAATCAAGAGCCCAATCAGCGCGACGACCCAGCGACGGTCGAGCGGAAGCCACTGCACGATGGCATTGATCGCCACGGCCACGATCGCAGCGGCGTAGAGAATCAGGAACACTTTCGAGAGCTGCTCGAAGAAATGAAAGAAGAGCAGAACGGCCAGCAGCATGGCGCCGACCTTCATCAGGTTCGGCAGCCGTACCGCGCTGGTTTCGCTGCGCGCCTTGCCCATGGGCCGAGCTCGTCTCCTTCCGGTCGCCGAAATGGCGCGCAGGCTAGGGCAGGGGTCGTGCCAGAGGTGTTCGACCGACTGTGCCCGGCCATCGTATCTTCCGCCGATGCGCATTGTTCTGAGCAACGCTTCCTTCAAATGGGGCGGCGTCCATCGTATCACCGAGCTGCTGGCCGCCGGCTTCGAGGAGCGCGGCCACGATGTGCTCGTGCTCTGCCGACCGGGCTCTGCATTGGAGGATCGCCTGCGCGGTCGCTTCGGTATCGCCTCGATTGCAAAAGGGATGGATTTCAGTCCGCTGGCGATCGCACGCATTGTGGCAACACTCAAACGATATCGCGCGCAAGTCGTCCTCACGTTGATGGACAAGGACCTGCGCCTCACGGGACCCGCCGCACGGATGCTTGGATTGCCCGTGATCGCGCGGCGCGCCAATGACCAGCCGATCGATGCCGGCCCCTACGCACGGCTGGTCTACGGCCGCATCGCATCGCATCACATCGCAAACTCGGAAGCGACCAGGGCGACGTTGCTGCAGTCCGCGCCCTGGCTGTCGCCCGAACACGTGACCGTCATCTACAACGGCATTGATGTCGACACCATCGCCGCGACCGCACCCGCATTCCTGCCCGTGCCGCGGAATAGCATTGTCATCGGGTTCGTGGGCCGCCTGGAAACGCGCAAGGGCGTGCTCGACCTGCTGGCTGCCTGGCCGCACATCGCGCAACAGGATGCGCGGGCGCAGCTGGTCATCGCCGGTCGCGGTCCGCTCGAGGATCAGATCCATGAGCGCGCGAACCAGCTCGAGCGTGTAACCTTTCTGGGCTACCGCGACGATGTGCCTGCGCTCCTGAAGCGCTGTGACCTCATCGCAGTGCCCTCGCATTGGGAGGGCTTTGGCCTGATCGCCGCCGAAGCCATGGCCGCGGGCAAACCGGTCGTGGCCGGCAATACCAGCAGTCTGCCTGAGATCGTGCGTGATGGTATCGACGGCGTACTGGTGCCACCCAATCAGCCGCAGGCGCTGGCCGAGGCGCTCCTCGGGCTGGTCCGCAACGCGGATCTGCGACGCCAGCTTGGCCAGGCGGGACTGCAACGCGTTCGTGACCGTTTTACGCATGGGAGAATGGTGGCTGAGTACGAGCGGACCGCCTCCAACCTTTTGCGGTTTGGCCGGATCAGCTATCCCAAGGACGCGTGAGGGAGTATACCTTCATCGGTCGATCTTGCGGCTGACATGACCCGATGTCCCATCGGGTCATGATTTCTCCAAAAACATGCCGGAGTGCGCCAAACCGCAAAAAGTTGGAGGCGGTCCGCCGCTTGCAACCCCCGCCTGTATGCTGACCCTGATCAAGAATGTCGTCCGCGATTTCATCGATGATGACTGCCCCACCAATGCGGCGGCGCTGGCGTACTATGCGGTGTTCTCACTTCCGGCCGTGTTGTTCCTCCTGATCTTCGTGATTGGATTGGCGATCGATCCGGCAACGGTCCAGGAGCGGATGGTTACGGAGTTCGGCGGACTGTTCGGCGAGGGCGGCGGCCGCCAGATCGAAACCATGGTACAGAGCGCTCAGGCCAGGACTTCGGGTGGCGGCATCAAGGTCATTCTCAGCATTGCCATGCTGATCTTCGGCGCATCGGGCGCGTTCATGCAGCTGCAGAAGGCACTGAATCGCGCGTGGGAAGTCAAGCCCGATCCAAAGCAGGGCGGTGTCAAACGTTTCATCATGAAGCGCGTGCTCTCGTTCGGTATCCTGATTACGCTCGCGTTTCTGCTGCTGGTGTCGCTGGCGGTGAGTGCACTGCTCACGGCCATGGGCGATTTCATCAGCGCGCGTATGGGCGGTATACCGGAAGTGGTGCTAATGGGACTGCAGTTCGCGATTTCGCTGGCGGTGATCGCCGCGTTGTTCGCCATCATCTTCAAGGTGCTGCCCGATGCCGAGACGGGGTGGAAGGATGCCTGGATCGGCGCTCTGGTGACGGCGGCACTCTTTGGACTCGGCAAATTCCTGATCGGGCTATACCTCGGTCGCAGTGACCCTGGCAACGCGTTTGGCGCGGCCGGGGTGCTCGCGGTGATCATGCTCTGGATCTACTACTCTGCGATGATCGTGTTGCTCGGCGCTGAATTCACACAGGCGTGGGTGCGTCGCAAAGGTGCCGGCATCCGGCCCCAGAGGGGCGCGGTTCGTATTCGAGAGTCTGCTGCCGCGTCCTGAGATCAATCGCCAGTCGGGATGACGCCGGCACCTTCCACCATGAGAATCACGGTTCGCACCGGAGCCCGCGTGCGATGGTGAACGCCTTTGGGCACGGTGAAGCCCTGCCGTGGGTTCAGTTCGACCGAGCGGCCTTCCAAATCAATCAGCAATCGTCCTTCAACCACGTAGAAGAACTCATCCTCGTCATCATGCTTGTGCCAGTGGTACTCACCCTGAATGACACCGAGCCGCACGACCGAGTCATTCACGCGCGTGAGCGTCTGGTTGTACCACGGGTCCGTGCACGCGTCGACCAGGGCACCAACGTCTACGATCTCGAGCGGCTCGTAGTAGATGTTGAGATGCGTCTTGTACGGAAAGGTCGCCGGATCTGACATCACGATCTCCGAGGTTCGGTTCGAGACTATCGAGTGGAAAGACCGAGCGTCAATCTGCTGGCCACAGCGCACCGGAATCAAGCCGCGGACACGGACCGCTGCGGCCCGAAACGCCGCCAACCGAAGAACACAAACAGCGCTACCGTACCCAGCGGCACCAGGTAACCGAGCGATGCAATGAACGCGGACAGCAGCTCGATGAAGTTGTGGCCCGCCTGCACGAACGCCTGCAGCACCACGTTCTGGCCGGGCTGGGTCAGCAGCGGAAAAGGCTCGTGGACGGTGAGGGTCAGCGTGCTGACCGAGATACGACTGCGCAGGTAACGCAGACGTCCTTCCATTCGATCGATCTCTTCACGCACCCGCGCCAGCTCGCGCTCGACGCTCAATACTTCTTCCAGCTTGCCGGTGCGGTTCTCGAGCAGTCTGATCAGCCGCTCTTCCAGCCTGCGCGCGTTGGCTACACGCGCAGCAATGTCGACGTACTCCTCACCAACATCCTGCGCTTGCACATCGACGCTCTTGACTTCACCCAGCGGCTCCAGCCGGCTGAGCGCATCATCGAAACGCGCGGATGGAACCTTCACTTCCAGAATCGCCTGGCGATTCCGGTCTTCACCGGTCTGCACCGACAAGTTGGCCAGCTGTCCACCCAGCTGCTGCGCCAGCGATCGTACCGACGAGATCGCGGCCTCCAGCGAATCGACTTCGACCACGGCGGTGCCGGTCCGGATGATCATTGCCGCCGGGTCCTGGAACGAAAAGCTCGCCGCGGCATTCGCGACCGCGGATTGAACCGCGATCTTCGCGGGCGCCCGCTCCCGCATTGGCGGCGGTGGAGCTGGTGGTTCTATGGGCAATGATGATCCCATGCCAATGGCGGCGTCGCTGGCGACGCCTTCCCGCTTCAACGAGTTCTCGAGCAGATCGCTTTGGGAACAGGCCGCCACCAGCGCAACCATGGCTGCGGCCGGAACCCACCGACGTGGTTTACTCCAATTACCTGACACAACCCCTCCTGGCAGAGCCGTTTTCGTGTGGTCTACCAGAAAAGGACGTCAGTCGCCGGAACCCTTGCACAGACGCGACTCGCTCAATGCTCAGTGCTCGAGGATGCGGCCCCGCGTGACGCGATTCACTGAATCCATCGTGAATGTGAGCGTGACGCCATCCAGCATGCGCATGCCCAGGTCGTAGCTCAATGTGCGAGCTTCTGTTTTTTGATCGGGCGGACCGAGCAGCCGCAGCACTTGCGGCTTATCGAGCGAAATCAGCAATCGCCGATTCAATAGGTCGTACACCATGGCCAGCCGGGCTGGTGTGCGCGGTGCCCAGAACCGCGGATCGAATACCACGTCGTCGCGCAGCTCGAGCATGTAGGTTGGGCTAGCAATTGAGACGCGACCCTGCTTGAAGAACACGTACAGTTGCGGATGCTTCATGAAAACCTGGCTGGGTTGCGGTCCGGCCGGCGGGGGGCCGTTCTCCGACAGATCGTAGGTCCAGCTGTCGCTTTCGTTGGTCGGCTCGCCCAACAGCTGCTTCAGCTCGGCCTCGCTCATGCCAATGACATCGTGGGTTCGCAGGAAATCGGTTGCCATGCGGGCGCGCTCCCGCGGCTTGGCAGTGCGCCACTCGGCGACCGAGAAGTCCTGTTCGAAGGAAGATTTGCGACACCCGGTCGTGCCGATCGCGAGCAGCACGACTGCAGTTCGCGCGAGCCGGTTACGCGTCACGACCGGCATGCGGCTAATCCGAGCGCAGCGCTTCCAGCGGGGTCACGTTGGTGGCTCTGCGCGCCGGGATGTAGCTCGCAATCAGCGCCACCACCAGCAGGATGAGCGGCACGGCCACGAAGGTCATGAGAACCAGCGTACTCACGCCGAACAGGAAGTTCTGCAGGAATCGCGTGGTCAACGCCGCGACCAGCAACCCGATAGCGCCGCCGATGAGCGCGAGCCGTGCACCCTGTCCCACTACCATGCCGCGCACACCACGTCCGGTCGACCCCAAAGCCAGGCGGATCCCGATTTCGCGCGTACGCTGTGCTACCTGGAAGGCAAGCACGCCGTACACGCCGATGCTGGCCAGCAGCAGGCCGATCAGCCCGAACACGCCGATCAAGGTCGCACCAAACCGCTGCGGCAGGAGCGTGATGCCGATCGTTGCCGGCAAGGGTGACTCCCGCTCGATCGCGACATTGGGATCCAGCGCACGCACCTGTTCGTGCACCTGTCGCAGGGTTTCGGCGGCATTGCCGCGGGCGCGCACGTGCAAAGTCATTCGACCGTCGTAACGCTGGGCGAACGCATGATAGACGAACGGGGTTGCGGATTCAGTGATCTGCAGGTATTTGCCATCACCGGCTACACCCACCACCTCGTATTCGCTCTCACTCTGCTTGAAGCGTTTGCCAATCGCGCTCTGGTTGGGCCAGAGCGCCGTGGCCATTGTTTGATTGATGACCGCGGCAATGGTGGCTCCGGCAACATCGCTTTCATTCAGCGCACGACCCGCGATGATCGGGACGCGCATGGTCGTGAAGTACCCGGGATCGACTACGTTGAACAGGGCGCTGCGCTTGGTGCCTTCTGGTTTGCCGGGCTCGATGGCCTCGACGTCGTTGCCCATCCCCGAGCCGCCCAGCGGTACGATGCGAGCGAGACCGGCACCCTCGACGCCGGGCAGACTGCGCACACGTTCGATGAGCTGGCGATAGAAAACACGACCGCGCTCTTCGTTGTAACCGTGCGGATCGACGTTGATCTGTGCGATGACAACGCCGTCCGGATCGAAGCCCGGGTCGACCGCGAGGCCTTGCTGCAGCGAGCGCACGAAAAGACCTGCCGCTACCAACAGCACCACCGAAGCTGCGACTTGTGCCGCGACAAAGACGTTGCGGCCGCGCGTACTCTGCGGATCGGTTGCGCCCAATCCGGCCTTGAGGGACACGACCAGTCCAGTGCGTGATGCCTTGATGGCCGGCGCCAGTCCGAACAGCACACCAGTCACTAGTGCGGTAGCCAGCGCAAACACGAGCACGCGCCAATCCGGCGCGAAGTCAAAGGCGACCCTGCCGGCAACCGGCAATGGGATGTTAGCAATCAGCCGAGTGGTGAACAGCGTCAGGGCTATGCCGCCGAGTGCACCCACGACGAAGACCAGCAGCGTCTCGGCCATGAGCTGGCGTACGAGACGGCCGCGACCCGCACCCATCGCCAGTCGAATCGCAATCTCCCGCCGTCGTGCCACCGCACGCGCGAGCAGCATACCTGCGATGTTCGCAGCGGCTATGAGCAGGACCAGCACCGATGTACCGAGGATCATGCCAAAGAACTGCCCGATCGGGCCGCGCCACTGCCCGGACATGCCGGTTGCGATCGGATCCAGCGAGGCGCCGAAAACATTCACGTTGCCGGATTCCGGCGGAATCCGCTTTGCCGTCGCATCGAATGCCGCGTTCGCCGCCGTCAGTTCGACACCAGGCTGCAGCCGCGCGATCGGGAACAGCCACGGATCGCGATCGTCATCGGGCCGCTGGTTGGCAAAGACCGGCACAAACACTTCCGTGTCGAAGCCGACGATGGTGCCCGTAAAGCCGGCCGGCGCGATGCCGGCAATGGTGAATGGTCTGCTGTTCAGGGAGACCTGCTGCCCGATCACACTGTGATCGCCGCCGAACCGCTGTTGCCACAGGCTGTAGCCCAGAACCAGCACGGCTTCGGTGTCCGTGCTGTAGAACCGCCCAGCCGCAGGCACGAGGCCGAGCAGGTTGAAGTAATTGCCGGTTGTACGTGGACCATACACGGCGATGGTCTGTTCACCGATTCGCAGCGCGTGGCTGTCATAGCGATATGCGGCCACGCCCGACACGATCGACCGGGTCGCCTCCGTGTACGCGCGGATACGCTCGTACGGCAGCGCACTGTAGCCGTTGTCCGTGCTGACATTGCCGTCCCGGCGTTCCTGTAGTGCAAACATGCGCTCCGGACTCGATACCTCGAGTGCCCGGAACAGCAGCCCGTTCATCACGCTGAAGACCGTCGTCGATGCCGCAACCCCGATCGCAATGGTCAGCGCGGTCACCAGCGCGAAGCTGGGACTGCGGCGGAGATTGCGTGCGGCAAAACGCAGGTCCTGACGCATATCAGTCAGCCAGCGGAGTGCAGCGTTCGATCCGGCGTGTTGTATGGGACCATCCACCTGGCGCGAAGGCTCGGGCATGTCAGTTTCCTCGAAGCGTCAGCTCGTGAATCGTGATGCGCGGGATGCCAAACTCGTCTTCCGTAAATGTGGCAATGCGATTGCCGGGAACCGTAGCAAACACATAAGGGACCTCTGCACCAGACAGGTCGAGCAGGCGCACACTGTAGTTTCGTTCGGTCCTCGTGATTGACTGGGTGAATCCGACAGTGCGGTGTGGCCATTGAAGCACGCGCAGTTGTCCGATCTCGAAGTTCGTGCGGATTATTCGATTCGTGGTGAGATCGGGAGCGACCACGACCAAACGGCGGATGTCGGACACCAACATGGAGTCACCCGGCAACACGGCTTTCAACGAGACGAACCGAAACTCACCAGGCCCCTCTCCGCGTTTGCCGAACTGCTGAACGAACTTGCCGCCGGCGTCGTAAATCATGGGAAAGTGATCGGTCAGGGCTACCCAGTATCGGCCCTTGCCATCGACCAGGATGTCCCACGGACGACCGGGCAGACTGCCAGGGCCGTCGGCCGTGCCCATGCTGACTAGCGGGCGGGATTCGATCGAGCAGCGCGCGCAGGATACCGCTTCGGGCACCAAAGGGCCCTGCGCTGACAACGCATACGGCAAGCCGCTTAGAGCGATCAAGAAGAAACCCAGGTTGCGCACCTTGAACCTCCGCGCACGGGACGGGCATGGACCCTGCCATGGACGCGCATCGCAACACCCCCGCAAGGTCAGTCGAAAACCTATCTCGGGCGTCCTGCGCCGTCGAGCGAGAAGCGGGATCGCCCGGTTGATAGTGATCGCCGGGCGGGCGATTGGTATGCCGGGACCGGGCCTTGGTCCCGAACGGCTACAATTGCGACCCGGTTTCCCTTAGTTTCCCGAGCCACTGTAGCGTTGCTCATTCCCCCTGCAGGACGTTCGCCCATGTCACGTCATTTCCTGGCCGGTATCCTCGCCCTCACCCTGGCTGCTCCGGCTCTCGCCCAGACCAGCGCGCAGCAGCTTCCGGTCGATCCGAAGGTCACGGTCGGTACGCTGCCCAACGGGATTCGTTACTACATCCGGCAGAATTCAAAACCGGAAAAACGCGCGGAGCTGCGACTGGTGGTCAATGCCGGATCCGTGCAGGAAGACGACGATCAGCTCGGACTCGCGCACTTCCTCGAGCACACTGCCTTCAATGGCACCACCAATTTCAAGAAGAATGAGTTGGTCAGCTACCTCGAATCGATCGGCGTGCGCTTCGGTGCGGACCTGAACGCGTATACCAGCTTCGAAGAGACTGTCTACATCCTGCCGGTGCCCACCGACTCGACGCACATCGTCGAGAAGGCATTCCTGGTGCTCGAGGACTGGGCCCATGGCCAGCTGTTCGACCCGACTGAAGTGGTGAACGAGCGAGGAGTCGTGCTGGAAGAATGGCGCAGCAGGAAGGGCGCCGGCGATCGCATGCTGCAGCAGTGGCTGCCTATCGCACTCAAGGACTCACGCTACGCGATCCGGCTGCCGATCGGCACGCAGGAGAGCATTCAGAACGCATCCGCGGACCGGCTGCGCCGTTTCTATCGCGACTGGTATCGCCCGGACCTGATGGCCGTAGTCGCGGTCGGCGATTTCGACAAGGCACAAATCGAATCGCTGATCAAGAAGCACTTCACGAAGATCCAGCCGGTTGCGAATGCACGTCCGCGCACGCTGGCCACGGTGCCGAACAATGTCGCGCCGTTGATCGCGATTGCCACCGACAAGGAGGCCGCCTCCACCAGCGTCGGATTGACCTTCAAGATGCCGGGCGAGCCGACGCGTACGGCTGCCGATTATCGGCGTGACCTGGTCGAGCAGATCTACACCAGCATGCTCAATAATCGGCTGCGTGAAATCACGCAACGGCCGGATGCTCCGTTCCTGAGTGCCAGCGCCGACAAGAGCGCGTTCATCGCGCGTAACACCGACGCGTTTTCGCTGGATGCAACCGTGAAGGAAGGCGGCGTCGAGAAGGGCGCCGAAGCGCTGCTCACCGAAGCGCGCCGCATCGATCAACACGGCTTCCTCGAGTCCGAGCTCGCGCGTGCCCGCGAAAACATGCTGCGCGGCTTCGAGCGCGCGTACACCGAGCGCGACAAGTCCGAGTCGGACGCATACGCCGAAGAATACGTGCGCGCGTTCCTCTACAACGAGCCGATTCCAGGCATCGAGTACGAGTATCAACTCGCCAAGGAACAGATTCCGACCGTTGCACTGGCCGAAGTGAACGCGCTCGCCCGCAACTGGATCACCGAAGAGAACCGCGTCGTCATCGTCACCGCGCCGGACAAGGCGGGCGTGAAAGTGCCGACCCAGAGCGAGCTGCTGGCTGTGTTCAGCCGGTCGGCGCAGCTGCCGGTTACTGCCTGGACTGAAACGGTGTCCGACGATCCATTACTGGATCGTATGCCGACCCGGGGCCGTGTGGTTTCCGAGAAAACCACGCCGCAGACCGGCGTAACCGAATGGCAACTCTCGAATGGCGCGCGCGTATTGGTAAAGCCGACCGACTTCAAAGCCGACGAAGTCCTGTTCACCGCATTCAGCCCGGGAGGCAACAGTCTGGTCAGCGATGCCGATTTCATGAGCGCTTCGATGATGGGCCCGGTCATGATGAACAGCGGTGTCGGCGCGTTCAGCCGGATCGATCTGCAGAAGAAGCTGGCCGGCAAAGTTGCCAGTGCCGACATCTCACTCGATGAGACCAGTGAGCGGATGAGTGGTGGCGCTTCGCCCAAGGACCTGGAAACGCTGTTCCAGCTGATTCACCTGCGATTCACGGCGCCGCGGGTGGATACCGCCGTGTTCCAGGCCATGAAGAACCAGATCACACCACAGCTCGCAAACAAGAACCTGATTCCGGAAGCCGTGTTCTCCGACACGTTCCAGATCATGCTGACCAGGGGACACTTCCGCGGCCGGCCAATGTCGCTCGAGACCCTGGAAGAAATAAAACCGCTGCGCGCTCTCGAGATCGCCAAGGATCGCTTCGGCGATGCCGGCGATTTCACGTTCTACTTCGTCGGTAACGTTGACCTCGCGACCTTCAAGCCGCTGGTCGAGACCTACCTCGCTTCCTTGCCAACCGCGAGCCGGAAGGAGACCTGGAAGGATGTCGGACCGCCCTCACCAACCGGTGTCATCGACAAGGTCGTTTACAAAGGCAAGGAGCCGAAGGCGCTCACGATCATTGGCATTACCGGCCCGTTCCAGTACAACATCGAGAATCGCTTCGCGCTGCGCGCACTTGTCGACTACTTCCAGATCAAGCTGAACGAGACCCTGCGCGAGCAACTGGGCGGGACCTACAGCCCCAACGTCGGGGGCCGCGGCCTGCGCATCCCGCGCGCGGAATACACGGTCCAGGTCTCCTATCAATCATCGCCCGAGAATACCGAGAAACTGGCCCGCACCGTATTTGCAATGATGGATTCACTGAAAACACATGCACCATCTGTTGCCGACGTCGACAAGGTGAAGGAGCAGATCCTGCGGTCCCGCGAGACCGACATCAAAACCAACGCGTTCTGGATGGCGAACCTGGCCGGGTGGGACCAGAACAACGAAGACCTGACTCGCCTGCTCGCGCCCTACGACGCCATGATCCGCGCGCTGACGCCCGCACAGATCCAGCAGGCTGCCCAGCGCTACTTCGATCGCAAGAACTTCTACAAGTTCGTGCTGTTGCCGGAAACATCGAAGCCTGTCAGCTGAAGGAACGAATTAACGAATTCAACGAACGAGCACGACCACGACCACGAGTACGATTGACGATTACGGGCTCCAACCACGCTGATCCATCGAAGACGCGTTCGATAGATCAACAGGTCAAAAGCCCGTAATCGTCAATCGTACTCGTGGTCGTGCTCGTGCTCGTTCGTTAATTCGTTATCACAACGCCGCTATTGTTCCACCAAACGCTTGGCCACCATGGCATGCACACCGACGTTACCGTCGACCAGTTCGGTAATACGAAGGTCAACTGCCATTGACACGACGGCGTAGGCTTCGCCCTGCGTGATGCCTTTCTTCTCCTGCAGGAATTTCACGGCCTCACGAATCGCGATCTCGGTCGCCTTTTTCAGGTCCGGGTCGAAACCCATCAGGATGTGATGCGTGGCGGTCTCCGCTCGCGGCCATTCCAGCGTTTGGCCTTTGCGCACAAAGAACTGCAGTCGTCCGCGCAGCGAAGTCTCCAGTCCGGTCTGGTTCACTTCACCATCGCCCTGAACCGCGTGGCCATCGCCTACCTCGAACAACGCGCCCGCCACATGCACCGGGATGTAGACCGTGGTTCCCGCCACCAGCTCCTTGTTGTCCATGTTGCCGGCGTGTTTGCCGGGCGGGTTGCTGCTGACGCGGCCTGAGTCCGGAGGTGGCGCAACACCCATGCTGCCGAAGAACGGCTTGAGCGGCACGATGATGCCAGGCGCAATCTCCGCCCGGTTGCGCGCGCGATCGATCTCGATGATGCGGGAGCGACGGTCCGTATCGCACAATGCGCGCACGAACCCGCTGCAGCCGTTGTAGCCGTAATCGATCGAGTAATCGACCGAGAGTATCCGCACCTCGAGAACGTCCCCTGGCTCGGCACTTTCGACATGAATCGGACCCGTGAGGATGTGCCCGCCCGGGCCGCGCTCCGATTGCGGGACCGAGTCGTAAATCGCACGCAGCTCGGGTTGCACCCGCTCAGGCGCGAGCCCCATGCGCTGCAAACCCATCGGACTATTGGTGAGCATCGTTGTTACATCGACGATGTCACCGCTCTTGATGCGCAGGATTCCCGGCTTGGTCGGATCGTAATGGCCAAACGCGATCGTCTTCGGGCCCGCACGCAACGTGTGCGTGGTTGGTCTTTGCGCGGTCGCCGATGAGGCGATGAGGAGAAGAGTGGCGCACACGACCGTCTTTTGCGTTCTTGCTTTCTTACTTTCCTGGCCCCGGGTTGTCGGCGCCCAGGCTCGCGTTTTTTGGCTGGTCATCGTATTTCGGTCCCGTGCAGGAGTTACCGGTCGATCATCACGATAGAATAGCTAAAACGGGCTCGCTGTGGGCAACGCAAAAAACGTCCGCTGTCTTAACTGCCTCTCCTCCCTTTCCGGTCCGTACTGCCATCAGTGTGGCCAGAAGGACCAGCCGGTGGCGATCCCGATCCGGACGCTGATCGGCGATGAATTGGGCGAGCTGTTCGCGCTCGACGGGCGGCTTGCGCGGGTTGCGGCTGCTGTTCCGCCGGCCCGGTTTTCTCACCAATGAGTTCATCGCGGGGCGCCGCGCGTCGTATCTGGCGCCATTCCGACTGTATCTCGTCATCAGCCTCGTTTATTTCCTGGTCCTCGCTGCGACCGGCTTCGACACCTTCTTTTTTGTCACCGCGCAGCCCGACAGCCTGGCCTGCCGCTACATGCGACTCCTGCCCAGGCTCATGTTCGTCATCTTGCCGGCGTTTGCCGGAGTGCTCGAGTTGCTCTACCCACGCCGCTTGTACGTCGAGCGCAGCACACTGTCGGATCGACTCAAGTACCAATGCCTTCATTCAGAATTTGCAATTGTCGATCGTACGCGTATACGCGATCGCGCGCTCGGCCCGTCATCTCGCGTGCGATGCCCAGGTCTTCGAGTCGCTTGAGCGCACTGCTGACCGTGGGCCAGGTCAAACGCAGTTCGTTTGCCGCGCGTGGAATCGTGACCGCAATACGATCCCGCAGCAGGCCGAGCACCTGCAATGCAGATCCGGCACCTCGCCCTACCTTCGCAACGCGTCTCTGATCATCCTCGAAAAGATCGCGCAGCGCCACTGTTGTGCGCGTCGCTTCGTTGGCCACCCACTCCACACCCACGAGATAGAAGCGCAGCCAGCCTTCCCAATCGCCGTGCGTTCGGATTCGCTGCAGCGTCTCGTAGTATTCGCCTCGGTTTTGACGCAGATAGAGACTCAAATAGAAAAACGGCTGAGATAATACGCCATCGACCACGAACATCAGGTTGATCAGGAGTCTGCCAATGCGCCCATTACCGTCCAGGAATGGGTGGATCGTCTCGAACTGCGCGTGAGCCAGGCCGGCCTTGATGATCGGCGACGTGTGGCCATACTCGTCGTGCAGGTAGCGCTCGAAGTTGTCGAGCGCGGTCATCATCTCGTGCGGCGGCGGCGGCACGAAGCGCGCATTCCACGGCGCGGAGCCGCCCACCCAATTCTGCGAGCGCCGAAACTCGCCCGGCGTTTGCCCACTACCTCGCCCGTCTGCCATCAGAACCTGATGAATTTCCCGAATGAGTCGCAGGCTGAGTGGCAGCTCTCCCGATCGGATCCTCGTAATGCCATGCTGCAAGGCGGCAACGTAGCGCGAGACTTCCTTGACGTCGTCCAGTGGCGTGCCTGGTACGGCGTCATTCTCGTACTCGAGAAGATCGGTCAGCGTGGATTGCGTTCCTTCAATGGAGCTGGAGAGAACCGCTTCCTTGCGCACGTACATGTAGAGCATGCGGTCGGGAGCGATGCTTCCCGACACGCCATCCAGCCGACCAACCGCGCGCACGGCCGCCTCGTGAATTCGCGTAAGGTCGCTGTCGAAGTGGACAGGCGGATCGGGTGGCAACCGCGCCGGGATGTAGGCAAAAAACCCTTGCGGCCCAGAGGCTTGCCGTACTAACACCCCAGCGCGTTGGGTAGACATAGTCCTTTGATAGGCGGCGTCCTTATCAAAAGATAAGCGTCTAAATTTTGATAAACAACCATGATATCAAAGGATGGGCTCGATGCCGAGCCGAGCTGGCCGCCAGCGAATGCGCTACTTGCCGAGCATCGCATCGCGCTTGGCCTTGAACTCGGTGCCAGGCTTCCATTCGGGCCAGGTATCGCCCTGCGCCACACGCCAGCCGACCAGGAAAAGCACCTTCGTGTCTTCGGCCGCGCCGGAGAGATCCCAGTCCGGTTTTACCTGGTCGCTCGGCTTGTGATAGTCGTTGGCGACGTACTCATCGCGCTTCTGCTGGCTGTACGCTGGTGGTTTGCCGACGTAGTTGACTCCGGCATCGGTATAAAGCGCGGGCACGCCCTGCTTCGCGAACTCGAAGTGATCGCTGCGGTAGAAGTAGCCCTTCTCGGCTTCGGGGTCCGGAGCAATCGTGCGTTGCGTTTCCTGGGCAACACTGGTCAACACGTCATCGAGCGTGGAATTACCCAGCCCAATCACCACGACATCGCTGGTGCTGCCCCACTGGTTCACGCCATCCATGTTGATGTTGGCCAGCGTTTTGGCCAGCGGATATACCGGGTTTTCCGCGTAGTACTTGGCGCCGAGCAGGCCCTTCTCTTCGGCGGTGACAGCCAGAAACAGGACGGACCGGCGCGGCCTGGTTTCCGATTTGGCGTACGCTTCTGCCAGCTCCAGCAGTGCAGCCACACCGGAAGCGTTGTCGAGTGCGCCATTGAAGATCTGATCGCCTTGGAGCGTCGAATCGCGGCCCAGGTGATCCCAGTGTGAGGTGTAGATCACGTATTCGTCCTTGAGCTCACTGCCTTCCACCTTCGCCAGTACATTCTTCGACGCAATTTCACGAATGGACTGCTGCAGCGTGAAGTTCACCTTCGCATTCAGTGGTACCGGCTTGAAGTCCTTGGTTTTTGCGGCACGCTTGAGTGCATCGAAGTCCTGGCCTGAAGCCCGGAACAACTCCTTCGCCTGGTCCAGCGTGATCCACGATTCGATAGCGGCGCGGCCCATGTTGTTGTCGGCGGATTTCACGTCGAAGTTCTCGCGGCCCCAGCTGCCAGACACGACTTCCCACGGATAGCCGGCCGGCCCGGTCTCGTGCACGATGATGGCGGCGGCGGCGCCTTTCTCGGCGGCGATCTCATACTTGTAGGTCCAGCGGCCGTAATACGTCATGGTATTGCCGCGGAACATAGCCGTGTCGAGCACGGCCGTATCACCAGCAACGGTGACCGCCGGATCGTTAACCAGCATGACGATGGTCTTACCGCGAACGTCCAGACCCTTGTAATCATCCCAGCCGAATTCCGGAGCCACCACGCCGTAACCCACAAACACGACGTCCGAGTTCTCGACTTTGACCTCAGGCGTCACCCGCCGCGATACCGCGACGTAATCGGTCAGCAGCGTCATGGGGATCGCACGGCCGCCGACGTTGAAGGACGCGGTTGACCTGGCGCTCAGCCCAACCAGTGGCACGTCCTGCGTGTAAGTGCCGTCTGCATTGCCCGGCTGAAGGCCGAGCGCTTTGAACTGCTCGGTCAGATAGCGCACGCTGCGCTCCTCGCCAATGGTGCCCGGGGCGCGGCCCTCGAACGTGTCGGACGCCAGGACCTGCGTGTGCCGCATCAGGTCCTCGCTCGTGATGCTGGCGAGGGCGGCGGTGTCCGGCCCGGCTGCCGTGCCCGGACCGGCCGTCCGTTCACATGCGCTCACTGAGACCGTGGCGATGATCGCTGCAATCGTGTTGATGGTACGCGCAGACACAGTTACCCCCATGGAATTGTGATGGAACGAGACATGAATTGGTCCGCCCGGCCGTACTCGCGCAAGGCAGGAGGGACGGTGATCCATATCGGCGTTGCGGGCTGGACGTACGCGCGCTGGCTGCCAAACTTTGTTGCAGTTCAGCGGCGGATGTCTGGTGCATTTTCGATAACACTGCACGCCAACACCGCACCTTGAATGCGCTGAGGTTGGTGGAGTTGGTATCCGGCGCCTAATCTTCTGCTGTGCGCACACTCGCTGCTGCCCCCAGGCCCACCCGGCGTCGTGCCAACCTCACGCCTTTTGTCGTGCTCGGCACCTCGCTGCTGCTCACGTCGTTGGTGACCTACGTTCTGGCATCAACTGCCCGCGCGCGCGAGCAGAGCAGATTCCTGAGTACGGTCCAGTCGGCACAAGACCGCATCCAAACGCGGCTCGAGACCTACATCGCTCTCTTGCGTGGTACTGCCGCACTGTATGCCGCCGGCGAGACCGTGAGCCTCGAGGAATTCCGCGCGTACGTCGAGCGACTGCGCGTCAAGGAATCGTATCCGGGGATTCAAGGCATTGGCTTCAGTCAACGCGTACCCGCGGCTCAGCGCGCAACCGTCGCAGCGCAATTGCGCGGCACCTACCCTGACTTTCGCATCTGGCCGGACTCGCCTCGAGCCGAATACCACGCGATCGTATTTCTCGAGCCGCTCGATGCCGGCAATCGGCATGCAATCGGCTATGACATGTACACCGACCCAATACGGCGCGAGGCGATGGAGCGTGCGCGCGATCGCGCAGACGTCGCGCTTTCCGGGAAAGGAGCGGTTTCACAGGACGGAGACTCGATCTCACAGGCTGGTTTTCAGATCTACGTGCCGGTGTTCGAGTGGCCGGAGTCCGCAGCCGATTCCACCAGGCGCAGGACCGAGCTGCTGGGTTACGTCTATAGCCCATTCCTCGCCGGCGACATGTTTGCCGGGATCTTCGGCTCGGAGCGCGATCCCCGGGTTCGCTTTCGAGTCTACGACCTGGTCAATCTGTCGGAGAACCTGATGCACGATTCGGATGCGGATGCGCCCAGACTGCGGCCGGATCTCCTGCGTCGCGGCAAATTGTCGATCGCGGGCAGAACCTGGGACCTCGAGTACGAGCCGACCGCCGCATTCCTCGCCAGCTCGCCGCCTTCCTATGCCGTCGCGGTTGCTTCGGCCGGCGTTGCGCTCAGTCTGCTCCTCTTCCTGACCACGCGCGCGCAGGCCCGCGCTCAGCAGCGCGCCGAACGATCCGAACGCACCCGCGGCCGCTTTCTCGCCGCCATGAGCCATGAGCTGCGCACACCGCTCAACGCCATCATGGGCTACAACGATCTGCTTCTCGCCAACATTTACGGCCCGCTCTCGACAGCTCAGGAAAACGGCATCGAACGCAGTCAGCGGGCAGCCCGTCACCTGCTCGAGCTGGTCAACGATGTACTCGACCTGAGCAAGATCGAAGCAGGCAAGATCGAGCTCGTTACCGAGCCGGTCGAAATTGCGAAACTGATCGAAGACCTGCTGACCACGATTCGGCCCATGGTGACGGCCGCCGGCTCCGAGCTCACCGTTGCCTGCGGTGATGAGGCTCCCTCCATCGCCACTGACCCGCGCCGAGTGCGCCAGATCCTGCTCAACCTGTTGTCCAATGCAGCCAAGTACGGAGGCGGCAAACCCATTCACGTGAGCTGCGAGACCACCAGTGATGGCGGTGTCACCATCGGCGTCGCCGATCAAGGCGTCGGCATCGCACCGAAAGACTTGCCACGCATCTTCGAGGAGTTCGTGCAGATCGAGTCGAAACCCGGCCAGGGAACCGGACTCGGCCTCGCGATATCCAACCGCCTCGCCCGTACACTCGCCGGATCTCTCCAGGTCGAGTCCGAAGTCGGAAAAGGCAGCACATTCTGGCTGAAGCTCCCACCCAGCATTTGAGCCGCACATCACAGCAGGACCCGGACTTCTCGCCCCGGCGATCCCGCTTTGCATCTTTGATGTGTCTCTGCGGCGAGACCCGCACCCTCATTTGAAATTGAAATTGAAATTGAATTCGAAATTGCAGTTTCTCACCCAGCTCGAAGCTCACTTCAAGCCAAATCGTTATTCCACAACGTGTTACTGATCTCCCTTGTGGATTTTCTGCTACGATAGTAGCATACTGCTACATTCGTAGCACACCGGAGATCAACGCATGGACGCAACCCCGCATCTAAACCTCAGCCGCCGCGAGCGGCAGATCATGGACGCCGTGTACGCGCTGGGTCAGGCGACGGTGGCCGAAGTCCTGGATGGCATGCCGGATCCGCCCAGCTATTCGGCGGTTCGTGCGATGCTCGGCAAGCTCGAGCGCAAAGGCTATCTGAAGCACGAGGAGCACGGGCCGCGTTATGTCTACGTGCCCACGCTGGCGCGTGAGGAGGCGCAGGAGAACGCGCTGCAGCGGGTGCTGCGAACCTTCTTCGATGACTCACCGACCAAGGCAGTAGCAGCGATTCTGGATTTGTCAGCGGTTGATCTGAGCGATACACAAATCGACGAAATGGCCAGGCTGGTTGAGCAGGCCCGGAGGAGGGGACGGTGATCCCGATGAGCGTGATTTCGAGTGCTGGCGCCTCCGCGCTGGCGCAGGACGGAGTGGTTTTTCTGGGTGGTGCGCTGCTCAAGGGTGCGGTGCTGTTGTCGGGCTCGGCGTTGGCCGCGTTGCTGTTGCGCCGATCGTCGGCGGCCGCACGACACCTGGTGTGGACGGTTGGTGTGATCGGCGTGCTGGTGCTGCCACCGGTTGCGTGGATCATGCCCTCGTGGCGGGTGTCGCTGCCGATGCCTGCGTTGTTCCGCGACGGCGTATCGGCGGCGCAGAACTTCGCGATCGCGCCGGAAACACCGGCCGATGCACGCGCGCTGGAATCTCTGGCCGGCACCCCGATCCAGTCCGAGTCGTCGCTTCCAGTGGCCGAGCCCGTTACCCAGCCGGCGATCCGGTTCAACGTCGAGACCATACCCGAGTCCCGGGATTGGGCGATGGTGCTGGTGCTGGTCTGGCTGTTGGGCATCACGCTTACACTGGGGAGTCTCGGGCTGAGCTGGCTGCGCGTGCGCGGTATGCAGTCCGTCGCGCAGCCCATGCGTGCGGGCACGTTTGTGGACGCGGTTGCACGTGCGGCCGCGCGGCTCGGCATGAAGGAGCCGCCGCGCGTATTCGTCGGCGACGAGCACATGATGCCGATGGTGTGGGGGTTGTTCCGGCCGGTGTTGCTGCTGCCGGCGTCGGCGGCGCTCTGGCCGCGCGCGCGTCTCGAGGCTGTGATCCTGCACGAGCTGGCCCATATCCGCCGCCGCGATGCGCTCACGCAGTTCATCGCCGAGATTGCACGGGCAATTTACTGGTTCAACCCGCTGGTCTGGCTCGCGGCGCGCCGGCTTTACCTGGAGCGTGAGCACGCCTGCGATGACATCGTGTTGAATTCCGGTACGCGCGCGTCGGAGTATGCGGGCGAATTGCTGGACCTGGTGAAATCGCTGCGGACCACGCGTGCTACCGCAATGGCGGCCATTGCCATGGCCCGGCCATCCCAGCTCAAGGTGCGGCTGCATGCGGTGCTCGATGATGCACGCAGTCGCCGCGGGCTGACGCCGCGATTCATTACCGGTATCGTGCTTGGCGCGCTGTTGCTCGGCTTGCCGCTGGCCGCACTTCGGCCACGCGCGGCCGACGCCGCGATCACAAACCTGCCCACATTGGATCTGGGGACGGGGCGCGCTGAAGCGGCGATCCGGGCGTCTGCCGCGCAGCAGTCGCCGGTTGCGCGATCGGTTTCGACGGCCGAACTCGCCGTCGCAGCCATGCTGGCATCATCTGCATCCGCTCAGCAGGAGAACTGCTGGACCAACAGCAGGCGCAACAACATCAGCCACAACTCGAGCGATGAGTCCCGCATCCAGACGATTACCTGGTCGTCGGATCGCTGCAGCGGGTCGGCACGCATCGAGGGCACGGTTCGCATGAACACGGATCTGACCGGCATCGCCAGCATTTCCTCCGGCGGCATGTTCCGCATCGAGGAGGATGATGGTGACAACGAGCGGCGGCTCACGGTCCGGCCGGTTGGTGGTCAGCTTCAGTACCAGTACCGGGTCAGCGGCCGCGATGCCGAGTTCGATGCGGCTGGCCGCGCCTGGCTGGCGCAGGCCCTGATTTCACTCTATCGCAACACCGGCTTTGCGGCGGAGGAACGGGTCGAGCATCTGCTGCGCACGCAGGGTCCGCAGGCAGTCATCAATGAAGTCTCCCTGATGCGCAGTGACCACGTGCAGCGCGTCTATCTGACCAAGCTCCTCGAGCGGGCCGATCTCTCACCTGCGCTGGTGAAACAGGGGATGGAAGTGGCCGCGCGTGAGCTCGAGAGCGACTACGAGCTGGCCCAGACCCTGATCGCATTCGCCAACAAACATGACTTGAACGATGAGACCCGCAGCATCTTCATCAATGCCAGCACCAGCATCAGCTCGGATTACGAGCGCCGCCGCGTGCTGTCGACCGCTCTGGCCAAGGGTGGACTGCGTAGCCAGGACGTGTCGGCCATGCTGAATTCGGCAGCCAGCATCTCCTCGGACCACGAAAAGTCGCAGCTGTTGATTGGTTTGACCAACAAGTACACGCTGGAGCCGTCCATGCGGGCCGCGTACCTGAATGCGGCCAAGGGCATCCGCTCGGACTACGAGAAGCGGCGGGTTTATCAGAACCTGCTCAAGCAGGGCTCGCTGAGCAGCACTGATATCGCGACCATTCTCGAGTACGCAGCATTGATCAGATCGGATAACGAGCAGGCCCAGGTCCTGTTGAGCATGAGCGAATTCGACCTGTCGAATGCCGCACTGCAGCGCGCCTATCTGAACGCGACCCGCAATATATCATCGAGCTACGAGCATCGTCGCGTATTGAGCGCATTGCTGGACCATGAGAAGCTGACCCCGGGGAACATCGACCTGGTATTGCAGTCCGCCGCCGAAATTGATTCAGATCACGAATTGTCTCAGGTTTTGTTGCTGGTCCTCAAGAATCACTCGCTGAGCACGCAACAGAAGGAACTGTTCATGAAGGCGCTCAACTCGATCAGCTCGCAGCATGAATACGGTCGGGTGGCCGCGGCGCTGCTGCGCGGCAGCAACTAGTCGCACGCATGAACGTATTCTGGCCGGAGCTCCGTCTGGCCGGG
>JBBDWZ010000271.1:53354-65198 GCA_040902615.1 Gemmatimonadota bacterium
GCAAGCTGCTGCGCCGGCCAGGCTTCTCCCTCGCTGTCGTCCTGCTCATCGGTCTTGGTGTCGGTGCAGGCAGCGCGGTCTTCACGATCGTGCAGCGCTTCCTGCGCACACCTCCCGCACTCGTACGTAACCCCGGCACACTGGTTCGGCTGGTGCCGATCGAGCCGCGCGCTATTGGCGCGGCGGCCTACCCGGATTACGAGTATTACCGCGACCATGCCCGTGTCTTCTCCGATCTCTTTGCTTACGACGGCAACGCCACGACGGTGCAGGTGCGATCGGGCGGGAATGCAGCCGATGTCGATGTTCGATTCGTTACCGGCAATTTCTTCCACGGGTTGGGTGTGCCGGCTGCGTATGGCCGCGTCCTCTCGCCCGAAGACGATCGCGAAGCGGCCGACCATGCGGCCGTGATCAGTGCAGCGTTACAGGAGCGAATGTTCGCCACGCCTCTGGCCGCGTTGGGGCAGAGCCTTCATATCAATGGCCATGCGTTCACTGTAGTCGGCATCGCGCCGCGCGCGTTTCTGGGAGCCGCGTACGATGATGTCGCGGTCGATGCCTGGTTGCCCATGTGGAAACGCCCGCTGGTCACCGGACGGCCGCGCCTAGATATGGTGCGCACGCCTGATTACATCCACTCGTTCATGGTCACGATGGCGCGGCTCGCTCCCCGCGTCACCATTCAGCAGGCCCAGGCCAATGTTTCTGTGTTGGGCCGGCAGCTGGAGCAGATGCATGAAACGGCCGAAGGCGCTGCAGTCACACTGACGCCGGATTTCGGACTGAGTCCGAACCGTCGAGCTGCCATCGTCACCATGTCCAGGCTGATCGGCGGACTCGCGATCATCGTCCTGATCATCGTGTGCGCCAACCTGGCCAATCTGATGCTGGCGCGCGCGGTCTCACGTCAGTCCGAAAGCACGGTCAAGCTCGCGCTGGGAGCGAGCCGTTCGCGCTTGATCCAGGAGCTCGGATTCGAAACGCTGCTGCTGGCGCTGACCGGCGGTGCGTTCGGCTTGCTGCTCGCGTTCTGGGGCGCTCGCGGGCTGGCCGCCTTTCTGCCGTTCCGGCTGGCGACTCCGCCTGCCCCCGACCTCCGCGTTTTTGCGTTTGGTCTTGTTCTGGCCCTGCTCAGCGCATTCGCCTGCGCGATCGCACCCGCTCTGCTCGCCACGCGGCGGAGCGCGGCGCAACTGACTGGCACGCGCGTCACCGGCGGCGGTGCGGCCGTGCGCACGGCGCTGGTCATCACCCAGGTTGCACTCTGCTTTCTGCTGCTCACCGGCGCGGCACTCTTCGTTCGCACACTCAACCGCGTGCACGAGCTGGATCTCGGCTTCAACCCGCGCGGGGTTCTGGCCGTGAGTCTCGATATGCGGGCGCATGGGTATGACGAAACCAGCGCACCTGCGGCCTACGATCGCATCATCGAGCGCCTGGCCGCGTTGCCCGGTGTGCAGTCGGTTGCACTTGGATCGGTCGTACCGCTGTCTGGCAGCCGGCGCACCAGCTCGGTGCAGATTGAAGGTCGCCCGGTGTTCGAGGGCGTGCGCATGCCTGGGTTGGACAACAACGTGGTTTCGCCGGGCTACTTCGGCCTGATGCAGACGCGCGTGGTACGCGGTCGTGAATTTACTAAGGTCGATGGCGCGACAGCACCGAGAGTCGTGGTGGTCAACGAAACCTTCGCGAATCGTTACTGGCCTGGCCAGGACCCGATCGGAAAACGCATCGGCAATCCCCAGGAATGGCGCGAAGTGGTCGGTGTCGTTGCCGACACGCGGGTAACGAACGTGACGGTAGCGCCAACGCCCATGTTCTACCGGCCATTCACGCAGGCCTATTTCCCACGCATGCAGATCTACCTGCGCAGCCGTGGTGATGCGATGCAGTTGGTGCCTGCAGTCCGCCGCGCGATTGCAGATGTGGATCCGGCCATTGTACCGCGGTCGGTCGATGCTCTGGCTCGAGTGCATGCTAATGGCATTCGCACGTTCACCGCGAATGCGCGCCTGGTCGGCGTGCTCGCCGCGGTTGCGCTCATCCTGGCAACCATGGGTCTCTACGCGGTCACCAGCTACCTGGTCACCCAGCGCACTCGCGAGTTCGGCCTGCGCATGGCCATCGGCGCACAGTCCGGGGATGTGCTGCGCGACGTACTAGGCAACGCATTGCAACGCGGTGTCATCGGTCTGATCATCGGCGCCCTGGCCGCCATTGCCGTAGTTCCCGCCATCGAGCGCTTTCTGTTCGAGCTTTCGCCGCTCGATCCATACGCGTTCCTGGCTGCCGGTCTGCCGTTACTCGGCGCCATGGTGCTGGCCAGTGGACTGCCCGCCCGTCGCGCCATCCGCATCCAACCCATTGTCGCGCTGCGCGGAGAGTAGGTCACCACAGCACCACAGCACCGAATCACCACAGGGAACACAGGGACCAGAGCGATTGATTGTCTTGCCATTCACGGTCACGGACTCCTACAAAATGTTTTTGGGGTTTTAACGGCGACGAATTTGTTCTGCCGGGTTGGCTCTCGTTGCTGAGGCGTCGCAGGCGCGCCTCGGCGTCCAAACACAAAAAAACAAACAAGAGAAATTCGTCGGCGTTCCGGGTTCGTGATTGAACCGGTCACGCGCTGTGGGCTCTGTGTTCTCTGTGGTGAACTAGAGCCGGGCCTGGAGGATACTCTCGAGCTTGTCTCGCCGGGCGCGTGACAGCTTGAGCCTGGTGCCGTCCTGCAGGATGAGCACGTGCTCGCCGCGGAAGTAGGGCTGCAGCTCGCGGATGCGGTCGAGGTTCACGATGGCGGAACGATGCACGCGGAAGAAGCGGCGCGGGTCGAGGCGCGATTCCAGCGCGTTCATGGTCTCGCGCAGCAGGTGCATTTTGCCGAGTGCGTGCAGTTTGACGTAATAGTCAGCCGCCTCGATCCAGTCGACTTCTTCGGATCGCAAGAAGAAGACACGGCCGCTGCTCTTCACGACCAGGCGATCGGCGTATTCGCTGGGCCGGGCTGGCGGCGGCGCGGGCGCGGGCGGCGTGCCGGTCTTCTCCAACAGATCGGCCAGACGGCGGCTCAGCTCACCGGCGTGGACACTGCGTACCGCTTTCTTGGCGCGGGTCACGGTGAGCGCAAAGCGGTCGTCGTCGAAGGGCTTGAGCAGGTAATCGACGGCATTGACATCGAAGGCGCGGACTGCGAACTGATCGTACGCGGTCACGAAGACTACGGCCGGCATGCGGTCCGGACCGACTCGCCGCAACACATCGAAGCCGTTGAGTCCCGGCATTTGTACATCGAGCATCACCAGATCCGGATTCAGCGCTGCGATCAGCTCGACTGCTTCCTCGCCGTTTGCGGCCTCACCCACGACCTCCAGGTCGGCATCGCGCTCGAGCAGGTCGATGACGCCGGCTCGTGCCAGCGGCTCGTCGTCGACGACCAGCACGCGGATGCGATCGCTCACGCGGCGCTGACGCCTTCCGTGATGCGCGGCGCATTGTGAAAGGGCAGCGAGACCGTGGCGGTCATGCCGCCGTTCATGCCGTTGCGGAGCTCCAGACTTTGCTCACCGCCATACATCTGCTCCAGCCGTATCCGAGTGTTGACCAGGCCGACTCCGTCGATTCGCGGACCGGCTGGTAACCCAGGTCCGTCATCGGCGACCTGAAGGATGAGCCGATCGCCCAGCCTGCGCGCCGCGATCTCGACCAGACCGCTGCCAACCTTGCGGGCGATGCCGTGGCGGACCGCGTTCTCGACCAGGGGCTGCAGCAGCAGGTTGGGCAGAAAGGCACCGAGAGTTTCATCGGCGATATCGAGCTTCACGCGCATCCGATCCTGGAATCGTATGCGCTCGATCTCGAGATAGCGCTCGATGAAGCTCAGCTCATCGCGCAGCGACACCTCTTCGGCCGGTGAATCCTCGAGCACGTAGCGCAGCAGGTCGCTCAGGCCGGCCAGCATGCGCACGGCTTCCGTGTTCGCATTGCGGCGTACCAGCATGGCGATGCTGTTCATCGCATTGAAAAGGAAATGCGGGTTCAGCTGCATCCGCAGGGCCTGCAACCTGGCCTGCGATAGCTGCGCCTCCAGCTGCGACGACAGCAGCTCCCGCTCGCGATATTTCCGGTAATAGTCCCACCCCAGAATCGCGCCCAGCAGGATGGCGTATGTTCCGAAGCTGGGCAGCAGCGAGTAGCGCAGGTAGGGCAGATAGTGCTCGCCCCACGAGTGCCCAGCTTCGGCCCAGGTGGCATGGCCAATCGCACCCATGAACAGCATGTGAATCGTGTAGTGGGCAAGCGCGAGGGTGAGGCCGGTAACCACGTGAGTGGGCAGTGCCCAGCGCAACGTGTCTCGCCGAACCGGAAACCGGTGAGCGCACCAGATCACGAGTGGCAGCATCAGCGCCCAGAACAACCAGAACGGCGTTGCCATGATGAGCGCGTGGGCCGGCGTGTACATCCGCTCCGTACCCATCTGGTCCATCAGCATCTGGCCAGCCGACACGATGCCGAGCACAACCGCCAGGCCGAAGGCCAGGGTTGCCAGTCGTAGGCGGGAACGGTTCATGGGCATCTGGCGCATTCGCGGAAGATACCCGCAGCTGCCGCCAGTTTGGAGCCCGCCGCGGTGGAGTGGGTCCGAACCGCAGCCAACCATGCGCATCGTGCAGGGAACGTCGCTGGCGGCACCTGCGCCGTTCCTTGCATTCTGTCCTGATCATGGACGATGCCATCGAGGTCAATGCAGCTCTATCCATTCCGCGAGCCGAGCTGGACTACCGTGCCACCCGTTCCGGCGGCCCGGGCGGTCAGCACGTCAATACCTCGTCCACCCGCATCGAGCTGACCTGGAACGTCGCCACATCGCCGGCACTGGACGATTTGCAGCGCGTCCGGATCATGGAAAAACTAGCCAATCGAATCGACGACCGGGGCGTGCTCAGACTCACATCCAGCGGGAGCCGCAGCCAGCTTCAGAATCGCGAGGATGTCACCGAGCGGTTCGGACGCTTGATCGCTCAAGCCCTGCACGTCCCCAAGCCGCGCAAAAAAACCAAGCCGTCGAGGGCATCGAAAGAAGCGCGGCTTCAATCGAAAAAGCGGAGATCCCACACTAAAAAGCAGCGGCGGTCTGTCGATGGCGACGAGTGACGGATCAAGGAAGAGGATGAGGGCGAAGGGAAGGGCAAGGGCTCGAGGCTCGAGGGGAAGGGGAGGGAGCGGGAGAGGTGAAAGCGGCTCCCCGCCCAGCCCATGATCGGCCGGGGAGAGGTTTTGAAGCGCCGAAACGCCTTCCTCTTCCACATCCCCACGCCATTTCCGTAAGTTGCGGTGAGCCGTCCGCCTTCCGGGAGTTCGATCCGGTTGAGTTTCCTAAAACGTTTTTTTCCGGACTATGCGGGTCCAAACCAGCGCGAGCTCCCACGTCTGCTCGCGATGATGGGCCTGTTTTTTCTGGTGGTCTGCTCGGTCGGCATCCTGCGGCCGATCAAGAACGCGCTGGCCCTGGATGGCCTGGGTGACACGGATTTCTTCAAGGTCTATCTGGTCAGCGCGGTCGTCATCTTTTTCGTACCGATCTACAACAAGCTGGCCGACCGGTTTCCCTGGCGCTGGCTGATTCCCGCCGTCGCGGTCTCCTTTGCCATTGAGCTGGTCGTCTTCCGCGTGCTGTACGTCGAAGGCAGCTTGGCCTTTGGTCTGATCTTCTACGGCTGGTACGATCTCTTCGCCGCAGCGCTGGTCACCCAGTTCTTCATGGCCACCCAGCTGTTCTTCAACGCCCGGAGCGCCAAGCAGGCGTACCCGCTGGTGATCGCCGGCGGTTCACTGGGCGCGACACTGGGTGGTGGCATCACCGGGTTTTTTTCCGAGAGCGTCGGTACCGAGAACCTCATGCTGGTGGCTGCCGCGCTGATCACGCTGTTCGCGCTGACGCTGCCGCTGGTCTGGGGCGCGCAGCCTCCACCGCAGCAGTACCGCCGCAATGAGCCACGCAAGATCGACACGGGCGAACTGCGCTCGCTCTTCCGCAATCGACAGGTCAGGCTGATTGCGGTCAGCGTGCTGATCACGATTCTGGTCAAACAGCTGGTCGATTATCAGTACAACACGATGACCAAGGAGGTCTTTCAGGACCTCGACGCGATGAGCGCATTCCAGGGCAAGTTCAACGCAGTCACGCAGTGGCTACCCATGCTGTCGCTGGCGTTGCTGCAGCCGCTCATGAAGCGCTACGGCGTCGGACTCGCCGTGCTGATCCTGCCGTTCGCGATGCTGGCCACCAACATTGGCCTCGAGATCTGGTGGGGACTCTGGGCCACGGTTGCCGCAAAAGGTGCCGAAACCTCGCTGCGGTATTCGACCGAACGCGCCGCGCGTGAGATCCTGTACGTGCCGGTGCCAGAGGAAATCAAGCTCAAGGCCAAGGCCTACATCGACGTTGCGATCGAAAAAGGTGTGGGCAAAGTCCTGTCAGCCGGCATGATCGCGCTGCTGCTGCTGATGATGGGCTACCGGCAGCTCACACTGGTCGGGATCGCGTTATCGCTGATCTGGCTGATCTCGGCGTTCGCGATGCGGCGTGAGTACCTGGTCACGCTCGCGCACTCGATCGAGGGCCGGTTTGCCAGCCTGCGCGGCAGCTTCGCATCGCTGGGCGATGCGAGTACCAGCGCCGCCGTGCGCCGTGCACTTTCTTCCGGCGATCCGCTGCAGGTCGCGTTTGCCCTCGACCTGGTGTCACAAGCCGCGACCGGTGACCTCGAGGCGCTCAGTGCCGAGCTGTACCAGCTGCTCGAACACCCATCCGATGCCGTCCGCGAGAAGGCATTGCAAGCGCTGGCGCGTGACCCGGCCAGGTTGCAGCGCGATCGGATTCGCGGCCTCACGCGCGATGCATCGAGCTCGGTCCGCGAGGCGGCCGTCGCGGCGTTGTGCGCCGGATCGGATGCGCAAGCCACGGTCGAGGAGCTGTTGCGATCCCAGGATCACGGTGAGCGCACGGCCGCGCTGGCCTGCCTGGGCAAGGGCGTTGTATCCGCGGACGCGGCCCGCGTGATCACACGCGATTACATCGCCGGTCACATGCGACAGGTACGTGCCGGTGACCTGGATGCCCGGCTCGAGGTCGCGCTTGCAGCCGGGCTGCTCGGCCATGACCCGGATGCCGTTGCGATTGTCGCACAACTGGCGGGGGACCAGGATGCCAGGGTTGCCAATGCGGCGCTGCTCAGCGCAGGTCAGCTCGGTGATGCCACGCTGTACCCGCTAATGATCGAAGGGCTGACCGATGCGCGCACACGCTCGGCGGCGCGCAGAGCACTGGCAATGCAGGGTGCATCGGTGGCCGATGTGCTGATTCGAAGTCTGTTGGACGCGCGTACGCCGAATCGCGTGCGGCGGCAGATCCCTGCGGTTTTGTCTCACATTCCCACGGCCGAGGCGACCAGGGGCCTGCTGCGATCGTACCTCGCGCCGGAGACGGACGAACTGCTCGACTTTCGCAGCCTCAAGGCGCTGGGCAAGCTGCGCGCGCAGCACCCGGAGCTGCCCTTCAATCGCGAAGATGTGCTCGCAGCCTTGCGTCGTGAAGTCGAAGCCGCCAATCGCTACGTCAACGTCAAGTCAGCCTTGCCCGCGCAGGAAGCCCGCGGCGCGGTGATCGATCTGCTCCAGAAGACATTGGATGAAGCCTGGAGCCAGCGGCGTGAGAGCGTTTTCAGGCTGCTCGGTCTGCTGTTCGCCCCCGCGGCGGTCAAGGATTGCTACAACGCGATTCATACCGCCAACGGGCGTGCGCGCGCCAACGCCACCGAATGGCTCGAGGCCACGGTCGGAGCCGAGCTCTTCTCGTTGATTGAACCGGTGCTGAGCGGGCCCGGCAACGGTGCGCTGCGGCCCCGGGCCAGCGCTGCGACACCCGCAATACTGATTGATGACAACGATGCCTGGCTCGCGCATCTGGCGCGACGCGCCGGTAAAGAGCTAAACATCCGGGGCGCGCAGCTACCCGCCCACCCTGAGGACCGAGCCATGGACCCGATCGAAAAAGTGTTCCTGCTCCAGCAGGTCGACCTGCTGCAGGGTGCGCGCAGCTCACACCTGGCGCTGCTGGCATCCATCGCCAACGAAGTGGACGTGGGCACTGATCACGTGCTGCTTCAACTGAATGAGCCGACCACGGCGATGTACATCGTGGTGCGCGGCTCGGTCGAGTTGCGCACGACCAATGACCAGATCATGGTCGCCCGTGATCAAACTGCATTCGGCACCTGGGCGCTGATCGATCGCGCGCCCAGCCTGCTGACCGCGCGCACAACCGAGCCCACGCGCGTGCTCTGCATCGAACGTGATGATTTCGACGACCTGCTCAACGAAAACCCCGAGCTTGCGCTGGGCCTGTTGCAGGGACTCGCCCGGCGCGTGCGCACGCTGGTAGCCTAGCCACCAGGAGATTTGATGCCGCAGCGTACACCTACGGTCCTGCTGGTCGATGACGAAGTTATGATTGCCACTACGCTGCAGGCATTTCTGCAGCTGGAAACCGCCTACAACGTCCTGAGCTTTACTGACCCGCTCAAAGCACTCGAGACGCTGGAACAGGAGCAGGTGGATTGCATCGTTTCCGACTTCATGATGCCGACCATGGACGGAATCACGTTCCTCAAGCAGGCGCGCGATCGCTGGCCATCGACCACTCGCATTCTGCTGACCGGCTATGCCGACAAGGAGAACGCGATCCGCGCGATCAACGAAGCGGGATTGTATTACTATCTGGAAAAGCCGTGGGACAACGATCACCTGAAGCTGGTGATCCGGAATGGCGTGGAACGCTCGGCCTTGTTCAATGAGCTCGATGCGCGGGTCAGTGCGCTCGAGAACGCGCACAAGGAGCTCTACGGCATGCGCAAGAAGCTGATCCAGGCGTTCATGTGATCAGCGAGGCCGATCTGCGCGCGGAAGTCGAGCGCCTCAGTGCCGAGCTGCGGCACGCCCGCGCGCAGAGTGAAGACGAGCATCGGCGACTGGTCACGGCGCAGGCCGAACTGGTCAATTCGGCCAAACTCGCCACGCTCGGCTCATTGATCGCTGGCATTGCTCATGAGCTGAACACGCCGCTCGGCTCGCTCAACAGCAATCACGACGTGCTGCGCCGCGCGCTGGGCCGGCTGCAGATCATCCTGGAGGATGAGCACGTCGATCAGACCGAGCTGGCCGAGCTGCGACGCGTGGTCCGTGCACTCGATGGCGTGATGAAAGTCAATGACCTGGCAGTTGAACGCATGGTGAAACTGGTCAAGAGTCTGCGCAGCTTTGGCCGGCCCGACCAATCCGAGCGGGATACCGTTGACCTGCATGATGGGTTGGAGAGTACCTTGGCGCTGGTCAGTCACCAGCTGCGCGGTCGGATCCAGGTCAACCGCGTTTATGGCGAGCTGCCCAAAGTCGACTGTTTTCCGAATCAGCTCAATCAGGTGTGGATGAACCTGCTGGTCAATGCCGGCCACGCGATTTCAGGCGACGGCACCATCTCGGTCCGGACCCGCGCCGAAACCGAAGGCGTCGCGGTGGAAATCGAGGATACCGGCTCCGGCATTCCACCTGAGAACCTGAATCGCATCTTCGAGCCCGGCTTCACTACCAAGGATGGACGGATTGGTATGGGGCTGGGATTACTCATCGTTCGGCAGGTCGTGGAGCGGCATGGTGGCCGCATCGCCGTGCGCAGTCAGCTGGGCACCGGCTCGTGCTTCACCGTACAGCTGCCACTTCAGCTACCGTCCAACCCGGGGAGATCGACATGACCAGGACATTCGCTCGGTCCACAGCGCTGCTGCGCGTTACCCTCGCACTCGTAGTTGCCGCCGCGGCCGCGCCCGCACTGCAGGCGCAGGACACCAACATCATGGTGCCCACGCCGCTCATTGAGAAGCGGCTGAGCAAGGACACGTTCCTGGTCATGAGCACGCGCGGCTCGCGTCGGCCCGGCGATCGCACGCAGCGGGTCATCATTGCCTTCGAGGACAGCAGCGCGATGGAGGTCAAGTTCGCGGCCTTTGCGCCCAACGGTGAGGCGTTCAACAACAATCCGCGCTACGAGATCGCGGCGTATGAGCTGCAGAAGATGTTCCTGGATGAGCCGCTCTATGTGGTACCGCCCACTCTCGCGCGCGCCTTCAACCTGGATTGGTACAAGGGTACCTTCGATCCCGGCGTCAAATCGACATTCGGTAAAACCACATCGGTTCTGGCGACCCTCCAGTATTGGCTCGGCAGTGTCACCAACGACACCATGCAGGTCTTCAACCTCAAGCGTTTCGATATCGATACCGCGTATGCTCGCAGACTGGGCAACCTCAACCTGCTCACCTATCTGATCAAGCATAACGATGCCAATCTCGGTAACATCCTGATCTCCACGAATTCGACGAATCCGAGATTGTTCTCGGTCGACAACGGCGTCGCGTTTGCCGGCGAGGAAAGCGATCGCGGCACGATCTGGCGCGAGTTGCGGGTTCCCAGAGTCCCGGCCAGCACGATCGAACGGTTGCGTGCGATCACGCGGGAAGACCTGGACCGCGTGCTCGGCGTACTGGCCGAATGGGAAATCAAGGATGGCGTATTTGTTCCCGTCGAGAAGACCGAGAACAGTTCACGCGGCCGTGGTGTACGGAAGTCCGATACCCGGCTCCAGATCGGACTTACCCGTCTCGAGATCGATGGCGTGGACCAACGTCTGAAGCAGCTGCTGCGCCGCGTAGACGGCGGAAGGTTGAAGACATTTTGATCACGCAGAGACGCAAAGACGCAAAGTTGCCAGGGCAGCGTTCACCCGTCATTCGAGTTGCGGGCACCGCCGCGTTACTAGTGAGCACGGTAATAACCGGCCTCGGTTTGCGATCGGCTTCGCCCCGCGTGGATGGCGAGTACGGTCTGTGGGTGGAGGATCGCAGAGACTCGCTGGTCGTGCACTGGTTGAGCAACGAGCCGGCAGCGGGCTCATTGTCGATTGAAGCGAATACTCGCAAGCAGGAATTCACGACCACGGCTGGAACCGCGCACACGGTTCGCTTTCCTCGCCCGCGCGGAGCATCCGTCCGGCTCATCTATGGCACGTCAGCGGCCCGTGATACCACGACCATTTACCTGCAGTACCCGCGGCGGGCCGCAACTGCAACCGGCGGCGATTCGATTTTCATATTCGGTGACACCCACGGCGAATTCGATACCGTCCTCAAGAGTCTGCATCAGGCCGGTCTGATCGGCGATCGGCACCAGTGGACCGGAGGCCGCAAGCACCTGGTCTTCGCTGGCGATCTGACCGATCGCGGCGCGGAAGTCGTGCCTCTGCTCTGGCTCGTGTATCGGCTGGAGCAGGAAGCCGCGCGCGCGGGCGGTCGCGTGCACGTGGTGCTGGGCAACCACGAGACCATGGTCTGGATGAATGATCTCCGCTACGTAGCCCAGAAGGAGCAGAGCATTGCCGCCGCACACGGTGTAGCCTACGACAAGATGTTCGACATCCGTGAATCGGTGCTGGGCAAGTGGCTGATGACCAAGCCCGCAGTCCTGCGCCTGGACAACATTCTGTTTGCACATGGTGGTGTGGGCGCGGCCTGGCTCGCCTACACACCCCAGACTCTGGATGACTCCCTCGCCAAGTTCTTGAAAGAAGACTGGTTCTATCGCTATGGCGATACTGCCGCCTTCAGGAAAGTGGCGGAGAACATGGATTCGGCCACCTATGCCCGGCGCGCGACGTTCTTCAGCGGTGAGAGCAGCGTGTTCTGGTACCGCGGCTATGTCCTGCCGCCGGACACGGCCGGCGCGACG
>JBBDWZ010000272.1:0-12054 GCA_040902615.1 Gemmatimonadota bacterium
GTTGCAGGTTGGCCGTCGTCTTGATCTCGCTGAGAAAGCGATCGGGTCCCAGGGTCGCGGCCAGGTCTGGATGTAGGACCTTCACGGAGACCCGACGATCATGCCGGAGATCGTGCGCCAAGAATACGGTCGCCATGCCGCCGGCACCCAGCTGGGCCTCGAGCTGGTAGCGCCCTGCCAATGCGACGTTCAGCTGTGTCAGAACGCTATGCACGCGCGAGCCTCATCATCGTTGGCCTGTAGGTGTCGTACCTTTGGAAACCACCCCGATCCGGACCGGTGTTGCGGAACCTTCAGCTAACCAAGAATGCGTGCAGAGTCGACTCAGAACAAGCCTACAGCGAGTCGAGCAATACGCGTTGTGTTGTTTGTGCGCTATGGTTCGCGAGGTGGAATCGTCGAAGCGCACGGGGTCAGTTCAGTCTGGAAAGGGCGCTGGGTGACGGCACGATCTTCCATGCGCGTCGCCGTTTGCCTGTCGCGAGCGCTACGCCGGGTGCGTGATCAGGCGGGCGGCACGTCTCCGACGCCACGACAGTGCGGTTACGTGTCCAGTCGGCGGTCCCGGGTCCAGCGGGTTTCCCATTGCATGATGCGCCGTTGTACGGCCAGCGCGTAAAAGCGGATGATCGGCGCCAGTAAACCGATACCGATCAGAATCACCACGTCCGCGATGTTGAAATAGAAATGTCCGGCGCCGATGAAGTCGACCACGCCGCCACGGAAAGCCAGGTCGACCGCGTTGCCCAACCCACCGCCCAGAATCAAGCCGACACCAACAGCAGTCCGCCGATCGCGCACGAACAGCCGGCCGAACACGATGCCGATGGCGAGGACCGCCCCCAGTCGTGCGCCCAGCACCAGATGCGGTGACACGCTATCGGCACCGGAGGAGAACGCGAACGCCAGGTTGCTCTCGAGGCCGAGCACCAGCGACCCGAGCGCGGCGGTTTTGTCCTTCAACGTGCCGAGCGCCCACGACTTGGTTGCCCAGTCCGTCAGGAACGCTGCGGTGCCGACCAGCGCGACCAGGCGCATCATCATCTGTCCGGCAAGCCAATGACGGATGCGGAGCAACAGCGATGCTCGATATATCATCACGAGATTCAGCCTGGGTGTAATGAAACGAGTCGGGGCCTCGGCCCCCTGCTCGTTTTCATTCAAGGCACAGATTGGACCCGCTTCAGCGAGAAACCAGACTACGCGGCCTCGGCGAGAAAAGCGTAGCCGGCACGAGCACTTGTTTTGGACGCCGTGCCGGGGCCGCTGCGTCGTTGGCAGCCGATCCCGATGCTGCCGGTCGACGAAATGCTCTCGTTCATGCGAAGTGCGCTGTAACGATTTGACGCATATGCCGTCAAACGGCGACAAATCGAACAGCAACAGAGGGAGTTAGTAGCCCTGTTCGCGCAGCCATTGGTCGGCAGCGCGTTTGGGGTCGGCATCAGCGGTAAAATCCTCACGCGCGATGGCGGAGACTGCTTCGATCATCGACCCGCTCAGATCACCATGATCTGAATTCGGTGAGCGAAGCAGTTCGGCAAGACGTGGCAGGGCAGCGCGTGCCCCGAGCCGTCCGAGCGTGCCTGCGAGGATCGAGAGGGTTTCGATGTCGTCCTCGTTCTCCAACGCACCGATCAGGCGTGGAACCAGAGTGATATCGGCTGCCCACGCGTCGAGAATGCCCGCGGCAGCACTCCTGCCCTCAGGTATCGGATTCGTGAGCAAACGAAGAACGTACGGCAGCGCCTGCGAAGGGCCTCGCGCGATGATGCCCCACTGGCCCAATACACTCTTGCGGTAGGCGAAAGACTGCCAGGCTGGATCGGTGGGGCCTGATGTGCCGAGCGACACGAGGTATTCATCGATGTAGCCAGTGTAATGCGCCAACGGCCTGGTGAAGCGTTTGAGATCGGGCCGCCCCGCAGCATCGCGCGGGTAGGTTTCTTCCTCGAGCGCCGGCAGCTTCGGCCGGCCGAAGAGAAAGTCTCTGAGCATGCGGAGAATGCGATGCATTGCAAACGCGGTGCGGGATAACGTTGGCAGACGGAGATCGTCGCGCGCTATGCAATCAAGCTGGGCGGCTGGGGCTGCCGCGGTCAATCGTGAGCTCTGTCGTAAACCAGTTTTGCAATGCGAGAAGGGCCGGCACCTGACCGGCCCTTCGCACATTCATTACAGGCAGTCGACTTCAGGATTCCAATCGGAGAACAATCCGGTCGGATTATTTCGCCACAGCCAAATGTGCATCATCCACAATTGCAGCCCGGGGTTCGGATGGAACTCCATTCCGAATAGCGTGGGCGGCGTGCTCGAAGTCCAGAGCGCGTACGGTACGATGAATTCAACGGCAGCCAGCCCGTAGGTTCCATTCGAACGCGGTGCAAAGAGCAGAACCTCGGGTTCGAGTGCGCTCACGGTTCCATCGATTCGAGTCGGGTTGCCCCAGTGAATGCCCATGCCGCCCAGTGTCGGATGCTCGCCGCATGGGCTCAACTGCGCGACGTACCCGGCGTCCTGCGCGCGTTCGAGGCTATGCAAAGGCGCGTACTGACGGCGCAGATCGGCCAGCCATTGCAGCGCTTCGGGCGAAAGATCGGTTGCCGCGGCGCCTACGCCATGCGCAGGCTGCAATTCGTCATGACCCTGACTGTGCTGCATGGTTGGTGAATCGCAGGCAACAGCAAAGGCAACCAGTGCTGCGGCGCTGCATACAAGCGGGCGCATACGTCCTCCGCGGATGTGGAAGGAATGCAAAAGCCACAGGCGCATGGCGCCTGGCGTTCTTCAATCGTGCGATTGGTTGAGATCCCCATTCCTCACCGGCGACGACCGATGAGCCGTGACGCACGGGTGCCGCGCGGGCACCGACCCGCACCAAGAATACTTGCCGAAACCCGTCTGCCGTCGGCTGCGTAGTGCTATGGGCTTCCCATAGGAGAGACGGATGAAGATCAAGCGCGTACTCAAGTGGATGGCGGGCGGGGTCGCATTCCTGTTCGTGGTTGTTGGGGTCATAGGGCTGATCGCGTACTGGAGGTCCACGAACCCCTGCTACGATGGTGAGAAATCGGCGCCGAGCCAGCCGATGAAGGCGGTGGTTTATTGCGATTATGGGTCACCGGATGGGCTCGAGATCGAGGCTGTCGAAAAGCCGGTTCCGGGTGACAGCCAGGTGCTGGTGAGAGTACGAGCGGCTGCGGTCAATCCACTGGATTGGCATTACATGCGAGGCACACCGATGATTGCGCGCCTGGACATGGGGCTGCGCCGGCCGAAGAATCTGCGGCTGGGTGTGGACTTCGCGGGCGTAGTCGAATCGGTGGGCAAGAGCGTCACGCAGTTCAAGCCGGGCGATGAAGTGTTCGGCGGCAGAACGGGAGCTCTGGCAGAGTATGTGACTGTCCGCGAGGCTGGCGGGCTGGTGCACAAGCCGGCGAATCTCACATTCGAGCAGGCGGCTGCAGTTCCGGTCGCGGGCATCACGGCCTTGCAGGGACTGCGGGACATCGGTGGCATTCAGCCAGGGCAGAAGGTCTTGATCAACGGAGCATCGGGCGGCGTAGGCACCTTCGCGGTGCAAATCGCAAAATCATTCGGCGCGAATGTGACCGGTGTCTCCAGTACGAGGAACGTGGAGCTGGTCCGTTCGATCGGCGCCGATCACGTAATTGATTACACGAGGGAGGATGTCACCAGGGGCGCGCAGCGCTACGATCTGATTCTGGACAACGTCGGCAACCATTCTCTGTCGGACCTCAGGCGGGTGCTCGAGCCCGCGGGGAAATATGTCATGGTCGGTGGTCCATCAGGACGGTGGCTGGATCCTCTGCCCCGTGTGCTTCGCATGCTGCTGCTGTCGAAGTTCGTGAGCCAGGACCTGCGCTTCTTCATATCGAACCTGGACCAGAAAGACCTGACCATACTGGGCGACCTCATGGCAACGGGAAAAGTGACACCCGTGATCGACCGGCAGTACACGCTGAGCGAGAGCAGGGAGGCGATTCGTTATCTGGAAACCGGGCGTGCTCGAGGAAAGGTCGTGATAACGGTGCCGTGAGAATGCCGCTGCGTTCAGGAATCCGCCGCTCCGATCGCATAAAAGGAGTGCTCTAGTTGAGCGGGCCCGGCTTCGTCCCGGGGCTGAAGCTTGCCGAGCGCTTCTATCGTGAGGCGGTACGTCCAATCCTCGACGCGCAGTTTTCGGGACTGCGGCACAGCGCGGCGTTGATCGGTAGTGGATCGGAAGTGCTGGGGTTCGATACTCCGGTATCGTCCGATCATCACTGGGGGCCGCGTGTACTGCTTTTCCTCGATGAGGCGGACCATACGCGATTCGCGCAGCCGGTTCGGGAATCCCTGCGTCAGTGTCTGCCGCACGACTTCCTTGGCTGGCCCACGAATTTCGCCGAGCCCGACCCACTCGATCACGGCACACAGCTGCTCGAGGCCACGACCAGCGGTCCGGTCAATCACCGCGTCGACGTGCTCACGCTCCGCGGCTTCTTTCACGCCTATCTCGGGTTTGACCTGCGCGATGAGCTGGCCCCCGTCGACTGGTTGACGTTTCCATCGCAGAAGCTACGAACGATTGTCGGCGGCAGCGTCTTTCACGATGACCTCGGTTTGGAAGACGTGCGGGCGGGTTTTGTCTGGTATCCGCGCGCTGTGTGGCTCTGGCAGCTGGCAGCCGGTTGGAAGCGAATCTCCCAGGAAGAACACCTGATGGGACGGGCCGGGCAGGTAGGCGATGAGATGGGATCGCGTTTGATCGCGGCCCGTTTGGTCAGCACCGCCATGCGCCAATGTTTTCTGATCGAGCGCCAGTACGCGCCCTATCCAAAATGGTTCGGCACTGCCTTTGCGAATCTGGAGGCTGCCGGTGCGCTGGCGCCGATCCTGTGGCGCGTGCTGCGTGCGGAGGCCTGGCCGGAGCGCGATCACGCGTTGGCCGAGGTATACTCTGCAGTCGCCCGAATGCAGAACGCGCTCGAACTCACCGACCCGGTGCCCACAGATACGCAGCCCTTCTTCGGACGTCCCTTCACCGTCATCTTCGGCGAGCGCATGACGGATGCGCTCAAAGCCCGGATCGACGACCCGCGCGTACAGCGCATTCCTTTCGACATCGGGGGCATCGATCAATGGTCGGATTCCACCGACCTGGTCGAGGCCACAGGGTTGCGACAGCGAGTGAAGGCGCTTTACGATGCCGCCGACGAGTGATGGTCGGGCTAGTCGACGTTGCCGCAGCTCGGTTGGATCGGCCATAATCCAGCGCGCCCTTCGTGGATCGATACAAAACCGAGGATGGCCCCATGCTTCGTTTCCGACCTGACACGCTGCGCACGGTCGTGGCTTGCGTCGCGCTCCTTCCTGGATTGCTGCACGCGCAGGGTCGTGGCAATAGTCCGTTCCCCGGTGGAGAGAACCCGGACGGTTCGCTCAGGCCGGCGTCCCGGCTGCAGCGCTTGTTCACCCAGGAATCCTATACGGAGTATGCGCTGCTCGAGCCCGGCTCGGAGCAGTTCCGCATTCGCTTCCTGACCGAGGAGACGCGCGCAGGCGCGACCGAGCTGGTCAACGCGACACGCGGTGGCAGTGAAGGCACGGACGTCGAAGTCTACGACCCGCGCACCGGCAAACCGATGCCGTTCACGTACGAAGTGCAAGGGGAGAGTCACGCGATTCGCGCAAAGCTGACCATGCCGGTACCGCAAGGCGGCATCGGTCGTGTGCTCATCTACAAGACCTACAAGGACGCGCGCACGTATCAGGTGCATCCGGAAGCGAACGCCGCGTTCGGCGTTCAGGCGGGTGACATCTCGTGGGTGCGCAGTCTGAGCGGGTACCGGCTGGGCGTGGTACTGCCCAAGGGTTACGCGTTTTTGTCGTCGAATGTAGCGGCGCAGCTGAGCACGACAGCCGACGGTCGGGTCAAGCTGCACTTTGCGAATCCAAGCGGCCTGAGCAATCCGCTGACCTTGCACGCGCGTAAAACATCGGCCGCATTCACAGCACCAGCCCGCCCGTTCACCGACATGTTCTTCGACGACATCAAGACGCTCTACGACCTCGGCCAACCGGAAACCCATACGATCAAGGTCGAGCAGGTTTACAGTGATTTCCGTAGGGGTGACCGGCTTCCACTCGATCTGCTCGCCTACGCGCCACTCACGGCCGTAACCGTCACCGACCTGGACACGGCCAGGCCACTCACGACCGTCAAAGACGGCAACCGGACCCTCGTGAAGTTGGACGTTCCCATCGTGAATGACCGGCAAAGCGCGCACCTCGAGGTAAATGGCACGCTCGAGGATCCGGGCTACAAGGTCGTGAACGGGGAATTGCGGTTCGATCGAACGCTCAAAGGACTGCGTAACACAATACTTCTGCCGGCCGGGTGGGAAGTAGCGTCCGTCTCACAATCCGGAACTATTGGTATGTACCAGGGCCGCGTCTTCATCGCGCTGATCAACCTCAACTCCGAAAACACGTACCGCGTCGTTATCAGCGCCCGCCAGGCCCAGTGAGATCTATGAGCCAGAGCACGGGTAACCACGAGAGACGGGTACGCGCCGCTGGCAATACAACACGTGGAATGCGAATGATGAACATCGACGAGATGATCACACCAGCCCGACGCGCCGTCGAAGATCTGCTGGTTGCGGCCGAAAAAGCAGAACAGCAGTGGGCGACCCCGCGGGCGCCGGGTAAATGGTCGCCCAGCCAGATCGTAGAGCACGTTGCGCGATCATTCGACGAATCCGCCAATGAGATCGCGGGGGTACCGTCGAAGTTTCCCAGCTTTCCCGCCTTTGTCCGCCCGCTCGTAAGAGCGCTCTTTTTCAACAGAGTGCTACGCAACCAGGCATTTCCCAGGGCGCGAACCACCAAAGCGATGAACCCTGCCAGCGGGCCGGCCACTCCGTCAGCCGGTCGCGGCCGGCTGGAAGCGGCTTTTGGGAGATTCGAACAGGAGTGTCGTACGCGAGCGGCGCACGATGCGACCTTCACGAGCGTGCTCTTTGGAACTGTCTCCCTGCAGGACTACGTAAGCTTTCAGGAGCTGCACACGCACCATCACCGCAAGCAGATTACCGGCGAGCGCTGACAAACGCGCATCCGCTGCATTCCACTGACCTCTACGCAATGACCTCGATGATAACATCGCCAGCGGACGGCTTCGAGGAACTCCGTAATTATCGTGAGTACCCGGTCGATGATATGATCGAGCGCAGCCGCAACTTCCTGGAAGACCTGCAGCGGCGACGCACCACCCGTCATTTCAGCGACCGGCCGGTGCCTCGGTCCGTGATCGAGCACTGCATTCGCGCCGCGGGCAGTGCACCGAGTGGCGCACACCAGCAGCCGTGGCATTTCGTGGTCGTGAGCGATCCCGCACTCAAACGCCGGATCCGCGAAGCTGCGGAGGAGGCCGAGCGCGAATTCTATTCGACCGCGCCCGCCGATTGGCTGGCCGCACTCGCTCCGCTCGGCACCGACGCGGTCAAGCCGTACCTCGAGACCGCGCCATATCTGATTGCGGTGTTCGCCGAGCGGTACGGCCTTGCTGATAACGCGGCACGGCGCACTCACTACTACGTGAATGAGTCGGTCGGCATCGCGACCGGTTTCCTGCTGGCAGCATTGCATCACGCAGGTCTGGTATCGCTCACGCACACACCGAATCCGATGGGATTCCTGGCCGAAGTGCTGGATCGACCGGCCAATGAAAAAGCAGTCATGCTCGTCGTCACCGGCTATCCGGCACCCGACGCACGCGTCCCACGACTGGCTCGAAAGCCATTGGAGCAGATCGCGACCTTTCGTTAGGCAGACTCTGAAAAGGTCAGCAGCACGTGGGACACCACAGGTTCCGGTCACACCACCGGCCTTCCGGCAGTCTAATCAGAAGAGGCCGCCCTGTCCGCGGTTCCTAAACTCGAAAGGACTACCCATATGAAAAGCTTCGACCTGCAAGGCATCGATTTGAACGTTCCTTCAAGGAAGGCGCTGGCGTTCATTGCCGATGCCGCGCAATTGCCGGCCTGGACCAACGCGTTCGAGTCGGTTTCAGCAGGACGCGCAGTCATGCGCACGCCGACCGGCGTGGTCACGGTCGATCTGGCGGTGCACACTTCACCGTCGCACGGGACGATCGACTGGCGTATAACCTTTCCGGACCAGAGTGTAGCTACTGCATTCTCCAGGGTGGTTGAACTCGGACCCGATCGCTGCGCATATAGCTTTGTGCTTACGCCACCACCGATTCCGCTCGAGCAGCTCGAAGGAGCATTGGAAGCGCAATCGCAGTCCCTCGCGCAGGAGCTGCGAAAACTGAAGCAAATTCTCGAGAATGATGTCTGAAACAGCCATTGACCCAGGCGGGGAGGCTCTGGCCCACAAGATCACTCGCGCGAAAGACGGAGACCGCGCGGCGCTCGAGTCGGTCATTCGGGCCGTGCAGCCGGACGTTTACCAGCTGGCCCTGCGATTCCTGTGGCATCCGCAGGACGCCGAGGACGCGACGCAGGAGATCCTGATTCGTGTGATCACTCGGCTCGCCAGCTTTCGGGGCGAGAGCAGCTTCCGAACCTGGGTCTACCGCGTCGCCTGCAATGCGCTGCTGACACTTCGCAAACAGCGGATGGAGCATCGTGCAGTGAGCTTCGAAGAATTCGGCGAGGACCTCGCGCAGGGCCTCTCGGACGAAGCGCTCCGCGTCGAAACCGATCCTGATCGTTCCTTGCTGCTGGAGGAGGTCAAGATCGGTTGTACGACGGCAATGCTGTTGTGCCTGGATCGCAACCATCGCATGGCGTACATACTGGGCGAGATCCTGGAGCTGGATCACAACGAAGCGGCGGATGTGCTGGAGATCACGCCGGCCGCATTTCGCAAGCGGCTGTCGCGTGCACGCGCGAGCGTAATGTCGTTCATGATGTCGCACTGTGGCTTGATCAATACGGCCAATGCATGCCGCTGTCACTGGCGAGTCGATCAGGCGGTCAAGCTGGGGCGGGTGGACGCCGAGAACCTTTTGTTCGCTTCTTCGCTCGAACATGCAAGGAAGTTTCCGGAGGTGCTGGTCCAGATCCGGCAGCTGGACGAGACGCGTCGGGCAGCCGCCTTGTATCGATCGCATCCGGGCGCGGAACCGTCGCCGTCCTTCACTGCCTGGTTGCGGCAAGCGATCGCATAGACGGATCGCGGATCGGCGGATCGCGGATCGATCATGGATCTGATCCTGGTCCCGGCATTCTGCCCTTCCCCCTTGCGCATCTAAGGGAGCGATTTACCTTCCTTAGATCGGCCTAGGAACAGGGCAAGGTCATTCGAAGCTCGAGCTGGATATGAACCACGAACGATCAGGCCGTCGCTGGACTCGCATCTTCAATCCGGATGCGCGGGCGGAAGTGGAAGACGAGTTGTCGTTCCACTTCGAGCAGCGCGTGCAGGAGAACATCGCGCGTGGAATGGATCCGGAAGCGGCGCGGGCGGCGGCACAACAAAGGTTGGGCGATTTGAAAACTGTACAGAGCGAATGCACCGATCTGCTGATCGCGGAACGCCGGTCCGAGAAGCGCCGCGAGTGGGCGCGGTTCTCGTGGCTGGATTTCAAGCTGGGATTCCGGATGCTGGCAAAGTATCCAGGTCTGACCATCGTCGGCGGGATCGCCATTGCGTTCGCGATCATGATGGGCACGGTCGCGTTCGAGTTCATGATAAAAATGGTGCGACCGTCGCTCAACCTGGCAGACGGCGATCGCATAGTAGCGATGCGGCTGTGGGATGCGAGCCGCAGTCGGGTCGAGAAGCGGTCGGCGCACGAGCTCGCGACCTGGGGCGCCGAGCTGAAGACGATTGGTCAGATTGGCGCTTATCACACAATGGAGCGCAACCTGGTCGGGTCGAACGATGTCGGTTTCCCGGCGGTCGTGGCCGCGATGACGGCGTCGGGTTTCCAGGTGGCGCGGGTGGCTCCTTTGCTGGGTAGACCGCTGGTCGACGATGATGCGCGGCCGGGTGCCCCGGCAGTGATTGTGATCGGTGAACAGCTGTGGCGTACGGCATTCGAAGCCGACCCCGGTATTCTCGGACGAGTGGTTCGGGTTGGGAACGATCCGCACACGGTGGTGGGTGTGATGCCCGGTGACTTCGCGTTCCCGATGTACCACGAAGCCTGGGTGCCGCTCGAGCTGAACGCGGCAGGGTATGCGCCGCTCGAAGGCCCCGGCCTCGCGTTGTTCGGGCGATTGACCGACGGCAGTACGCTGGATGTAGCGCAGAGCGAGCTGACTGCACTGGGTGACCGCGCGGCACGGGAGTCGCCGCAGACGCATCGGCATTTGCGGCCGAGCGTCATTCCCTACGCGAATTCGTATTTCGACGAGCAGCCGGACGCGCTGGTTGGCGCGTATTTCTCGAACTCCTTCATGCTGCTGTTCATGCTGCTCCTGTACGCGAACGTCGCGCTGCTGATGTTCGGCCGGGCGGCAACGCGCGAGGGTGAGATCGTGGTGAGGAACGCACTGGGTGCCAGCCGTGCTCGTATCCTGACTCAGCTGTTCACCGAAGCGCTGGTGCTGGGTGCGTTCGCTGCGTTGATCGGTGTGTTGGTCGCTCGCTTTGGGCTGGGCACGGTCCTGTGGTTCCTCGACCTCAACAACGTCAAGATTCCCTTCTGGTTCCGTGACGAACTCTCGCCGATCACGGCGTTGTACGTCGTGGGCGTCACGATACTGGCGGCGGTGCTGGCCGGAGTGGTTCCCGGCTTGAAGGCCACGCGCGGCATCGGCACACAATTGCGTGCGGCCAGCGCTGGCGCGGGTGGTCTGCGGTTCGGCGGCATCTGGACCGCAATCATCGTGACGCAGGTGGCATTCACGGTTGCGTTTTTCCCCTTTTTGATTTCGCTCGGGGTCAGCATGGTCAAGGCTCGCAACATCGACCTGGGCGTGGCGGCCGCGGAATACTTGACGCTGCGAGTCGCGCGCGACCCACAAGCGCAAACCAGTGGTGATCCGCGCAGCGTCGATGCGATTTATGCGGAGCTGAAGCGACGCGTAGCCGCCGAACCCGGCGTCAGAGGCGTGACCTTCGCGACCGAATTGCCCGGCCAGTTTCATCCCGTGCTGCCGATCGAAGTCGAAGGCGTCGACCGGTTCCTGCCTTCGGGAATTCCATTGCGTGCCCAACGCGCGTTCGTCGACCCGGACTTCGTCGACGTCATGGGTATCAGCGTGCGGTCCGGACGCGCGTTCCGCGCGGCCGATGCCAAGTCGGACGCACGCGTCGTGATCGTGAACCAGTCGTTCGCACGCACGATACTCGGAGGCCGGAACCCGATCGGCCGACGCGTGCGATACCTGAGCCGCGATCCGGGAGACCCGCAATCATGGAAGGCGGGACCCTGGAACGAAGTCATCGGCGTGACCAACGATGTTGCATTCGGGGTCTTGCACCTGGTCGACACCTGGAACTTTACCGGAGAAGAGTCTGCGGCCGGGCAGCCGGGCATCTACCATCCGCTGGCACTGGAAAACACCGGCTACGACGTCAGCATGGCGATTCACGTCGACGCGGATCCGCTTTCCTATGTCGGGCGACTGCGAAGCATCGTGACCGCGGTCGATCCAGCACTGCGCATGGATAAGGTGATGCCGCTTGAAAACTTCGCCAGCGATTTCATCGGCGTGATGACGCTATATTTCCGGATCCTGCTGGGTGCCGGTGCGCTCGCGCTGCTGCTCTCGCTGGCCGGCATCTACTCGATCATGTCGTTCACCGTTTCGAGACGTACGCGTGAAATCGGCATTCGTGTCGCACTCGGCTCGACCCGCCGCGGCATCATGGCGGCCATGTTTTCCCGCGCGATGGTCCACATCGGCATTGGTGTGGCCGTGGGTGTCCTGGTCTTTGTCTGGTTCAGCGATGGGCTCGGCTGGTTTACCTCAGCCACCATGGCCGCGCGGATCGTCGCTTATGCGACCACGATGGCCGGCGTATGCCTGCTGGCCTGCGTGGTGCCGGCACGCCGGGCCCTGCGCG
>JBBDWZ010000273.1:0-12007 GCA_040902615.1 Gemmatimonadota bacterium
CTCCTCGCGGGTGAGCGTGCGATCCAGGTCTCGAATCACGACTCGGACCAGCACGTTCTTCTGGCCGGGCTGCATGCCGATGCGGGCGCGAGCCACGCTCGGTACTTCATCATATGGGGTCTCGGTGATGACCTGCACCGATTCCAGGCTTTCGACCCGTGTGCCCAACGACTGCCGGACGCGATCACCCAGTTCTTCTGGCGGACGCTCGGCGCTCATTGCAACGGAAAGGTCCCTCGTGATGGCCGGCCGATTCGAGACCGGACGATAGGCCTCGAGGTCGAGCAGCTGCGCGGCGACACGGGGGTCGGTCGAGCGCAGGAGCCGAATATCATCGATACCCTTGATCAGCATCAGCAAACGATCCAGACCGAGGCCCATCGCAAGTCCGGAGTAGCTGCTTGCGGGTAACGTTGCTTCGTCGAGGATGGCGGGCAGTACGAGTCCGCATTCACCAACCTCGACCCACTCATTGCCCGCGCGCACTTCGATTTCGAGCCCTTGCATAGTGTAGGGATGATGGGCGGCGTTGCAGCGGTATGTGGCGCCGGGCAGGGCGGCGTTTATCACGGTGTCGATCATCTGGCGCAGCTCGGCATTTCCCAAACGTTGTCGGGCAATTCGCCACACGTCCATCTGGTGCGGCTCACCGGTATGCAGCCGATCGATCTGGTCGCGGCGATACACCAGGCCCGGACACATGACCAGGACATCATCGGGCGATTCGGCAGCCAGCCGCCCAAGGAGATGCGGAATCATGGCGGACGTGTGTGTGCGCATGACCGTAGTCTCGCTCACATAGCGTGTGTACCGCGCATCGCGAGCGTTGCCGTCAAGCGGATAGTGCAGCCGGTCATAGTTGTGTTCGACCGGAACTACGGGATGGCTGCGCTGCACTTGCAGGTCGCAGCCCCAGCAGGAACACAAGGCCTGCTGGATCTGGCTGATCAGCTGCTGCATCGCGTGCGCACCCGCCGCCGGGTCAGTCAGATCACGCAAGGATATCGCGCGGAGGTACGCTTCTGCAGTAAGAAGTGCAGGCTTCATGGTCGTTCTCTCCATCGTAGTGATTCATGGCCGTTGCTGTCAGGAAACAAGAACGCCCCCCGAATCGCATCCAGGAGGCGTTGGCCATGGCCACGCGTGAGAGAACGCTGCCGCGAGCTACGATTGTGCGCAGACCTCCCTCGTCCCGGAGCGGGTCGGGGAGTAAGTAAATCGGCGACGTGCGGCTGCGACTTTCATCGTAAATCCTCGAACAGGCGTTGCATGTATCCTGAAACTAGCCCGAACAGTGACCAATTTCAACCGGGTAGCGGCCTCGGCACGGTGTTCCAGCTCGAATGGGCACTACCAGTCGCGAATAGTGGCGCCGGACTGTACGCTTACGATTCCATTCACCATCCGGGGGCAGGGCATGGTCTACGCGGACATAACCGGCTGGGGCGCAGCGATGCCGCCGGCCGTTCTCAGCAATGCGGATCTTTCAACCTTCCTCGATACGTCCGACGAGTGGATCACATCACGCACCGGCATGAAGGAGCGCCGTGTATCGCACGTGTCGGGCCTGGAATTGGCCATTGCTGCGTCGGCGCGCGCGCTGGCCTGCGCGGCACTCGATTCCGGAGATGTCGACCTCATCGTATTCGGCAGCTGCAGCAATGAGGAAGTGGTGCCCAACTGTGCATCCGGAGTGCAGCTGGCGCTGGGCGCCAACCGCGCTGCCGCGATCGACCTGAATACCGCCTGCACCAGTTTCCTTTACGGCGTCGCTTCGGCTACCGCCATGATCCAAAGCGGAATGGTGCGCAATGCAATCGTGATCGGTGTGGAATTGATCAGTCGCTACATGGATTGGAGCGATCGCAACGTTGCCGTACTGTTCGGTGATGGCGCCGCTGCCGTCGTGCTGCAGGCGAGTGATCGGCCGTGCGGCTTGATCGGTGGTGCGCTCGGGTGCGATGCGGAGGCCCGCCATACGCTGCGCGTGCGCGGCGTCGGCTGCGCCTACGCCGGCCAGGATGTGACGTTCGGGGACACGCTCTGGGATTTCGATGGTCAGGCCATCTTCAAGCGCGCAGTCAAGGCCATGAGTGAAGCCTCGGCCAGAGTGATGCAACAATGCGGCGTGACCGCCGATCAGGTCGATCTGGTCGTGCCGCACCAGGCCAATCTGCGCATCATCGAAGCGGTCGCAAAATATGCAGGCGTGCCGATGCAGAAGGTGATGGTCACCGTGCACAAGTACGGAAACATGAGCGCGGCAACGGTTCCCGTGAGTCTGGTGGAAGCGCTTTCGGAGGGCCGCGTGAAACCCGGAAGCCTGATCCTCATGCCCGCGTTTGGTGGCGGGCTCACCTACTGCTCGCTGCTGGTGCGCTGGGGTCAGCGCGTTACTCCACTCGGTCAGTCCAACATCGAGTTGCCCCCGTGTACGCAATCCGCACTCGAGATGGTGAATGCGATTCGTGCGCGCCAGGATCCGCACGGTCGCTCAGCGCCCGGGTTGCGGGCGCCTGAATTCGTCGAGGCGCTCACTTGATATCCAATAAGACTCGAGATCGCGCATGGGTTCGTTTGAGCTGACAACTGGAGAGGAACTGATCCGTCAGCATGCGCCTGAGTTGATCCCTCAGCTGGACCCGGAAATGCGCGTCGCGGTCCAGTTTGGCACGCTTTCCCTGTCGGCAATGCTCACGTTCTGGATGGTCCAGCTCACACAGCTGAGCGTCGGACCGCTATTCACACTCGGCTTGACCTCAGCCGTTGCCATTACTGCGACGATCATGGCAGACCGCAAGGTTCGCCGCAGCCACCAACGCAATGTTGTCCAGTTTTTCGAAGACCTGAAGAATTCACCCTGGACCTTCTATGAAGCGGTTGCGGCTAACTTCGCGTCGGAGATAGAACGGCCGCGGGCGCGCACGCTGGGTCCCGATTCCGAGTGGGGACGTGCGCGCAGGCCGTTGGAAAGCGCGAGTCAGGAAACCGATCGATCGGTTGCGTACTGGACCCAACGGCTGGCCATGGATAACGCTAATCAGCTCGCCCAGCAACACCTCACTACGGCCCTGCAACTGCGCGACAAATTCCGCGAGGCGCTGTCAGAGCTGGACGCTCGCTCGCAAGTGCTGGTATCGTTTTTCAATGAGTGTGAGGCGCGACTCGCCGTGCTGCAGTACTCCAGGCGAGATCTCGAGGAGTCCAGGAAACTGGGCGCATTGACCGGTCGCGCCGACGATATGGTTGACAACGCTCGCAGAACATTGGCCTCCATCGGCAACACGTTCCTCACCGAGGCAACGCGCGTAGGCCATGCACTGGGCGGCCTGGAAGTGATCGGCCTTTTGAACCTCGCGGCTGACATGCCGGTCGATCAGGTCGAGACCATCGCTGATCGTATTCTCGAGAGCTCGGACCGGGAACGAACGGCGCTGGAGCGTCTTACCAGGGACATTTCGGCCTAGCGGCATGCCTTGGGTACTTTGGAAAACCGCCTTATTCGCCTGATTCGAGAAGGGTGATGCATGGACGCGGAGGACGTGACCACCGCCGAAGAGTTGGTGCGGAGGTATGCGCCTGAGTTGATTCCTGAGTTGAAACGAGAAATCCGCATCGACGCACACGTCACCGCCTTCGTACTCTCCGCGATGGTCTCCTACTGGGTACTCGCTTTGGTCGTTGGCACAGGCGGAGACCTGTCTCAGCCTTTAACCTTTATCCTGCCCGCCGGAATCACCGCCGCTGGTGCCTACATTGCGGAACGAGCTGTCCGCCGCCGGCACCAGTCGAAATCAACCGCGTTTTCTCGCGAATTGAGCGATTCGCCATGGCGAATCTACGGAATCGTAGCATCGAAGTTCGCGTTGGAAATCGAACGCCAGCGCGCACGCACTCTCGGACCCGAATCAGAGTGGGGTTGCGCTCGGCGGCCTCTCGAGAATGCGGCGCAGGAAGCTGATCGATCGGTGGCCTATTGGCAGCAACGCGCGGCCATGGATTCATCCAATCCGCTTGCTCGTCAGCAACACGAGACCGCCGAGGCATTGCGGCGTAAATTCCAAGGCGCATTGGCCGAGTTGGACGCTCGTGCCCAGGTCCTACTGTCATTTTTCAACGAATGCGAGGCGCGGGTGGCGGTCCTCCAGTACGCCAAGCGGGACGTCGAGGAAACCCGAAAACTCGGCTCGCTCTCGGAACGGGCGGACGATATTGTCGCGATCGCCGGCATTACGCTGGCTGGAATCGGCACTGCATTTCTTACGGAGGCGATACGGGTCGGCAATGCCTTGGGCGGCCTGGAGCGCGTCGGCATCCTCAACGCCGCGGAGACCGTGCCGGTTGACCAGATCGAGCTGCTGGCCGACCGTATTCTCGAGAGCTCGGTGCGGGAACGCTCGGCGCTGGAGCGTCTCGCCAAAGAGGTTTCACCATAGCATCGAGTCACGGCAACGTCTGGAGCCCGTAATCGTAAATCGTGCTCGTGGTCGTAGTCGTGCTCGTTCGTTAATTCGTTCATTCGTTCGATCTGTGAATCGCGTACAGGCGAACGTGCTCCACGTCGAGCTCGTCCAGTTCACGCCCCAGGATCCAATCGTCACCGATGTCGTACGGCGTGAATTGTCGGGGAAGCACCATGCGTGCGACCCGCGCACCGCCCGCATCGAAGATCGTCCAGCGCTGATCATCCGCCAGGCCCGGGAAATCCTGCAACCAGAGATTTCCGGAGCGGTCCAGCGCGAGGGCGCCGTACGGCGGAACCACTTCGGCCGTCAGGATGGCCAGCTGACTCTCGCGCATCGCCTGTTGTCGCTCGGCCGGAACGCGGTCGAGGCGACGTTTCATGTACGCGTCGATCAGTTCCGGCGTCACGCGCTGCGTGGGTAATCCGGTTCGCACAATTCGACGAAGATCACCCTCACCATTGTAGATCCGCACTTCTGCAGCATCCTGTGTCCCCACTACCAGATCGTTGCCGGCCGTCACCACCGTGGTCGTTTTCGCGAAGGGCGCCGTCAGGATGTTGATCGAGGTGATTGTGCCTCCGCTCTCGGCGATTCGCACCACGCGTTCAGGGCCGGGGAACTGACCCAGCGTGTCGATGACCTCGCCGCCGCCGGGTGGTAGCGCCACGTAAACGACATTGGAACGTAACGGACCCTGTTGCACGGCGTTGCTCCGCGGTAGCGAGTTGGAATGAGCCACCCACGTGCCATCATCGCGACGGCCCAGCACGGTGACGGGTGCGCCCGGCGCAGCGAGAACGACGCGTGAGAACCGACCGTCAGGAGCCAGCACGGTGACGCGCCGAACGCCGCCATCGAGGACCGCTACGCTGTCTGCCGACATGCGAAGCAGACCGGTGATCCGCTGAAATTCCCCTGGACCACCTCCACGACCTCCGCTCGTGACCAGGTGCGCACCACCCGGCGCGTAGTAACGCACCTGAGCATTTCCCGCGATCGCGATGACCACGCGTCCATCTTCGAGTCGAACCGCGTCGATAACGCCGAAGAGAACCTGCGATTCTGCCCCTTCCACCGTGCCGACATCGAGTTGAGGCTCGGACGCGAGAGTCCACCACCGGTCCGCGCCGGAATCTGGTGGAGGGTTTTGTACGATCTGCACGCCGGCGCTGTCACGGCGAATCTCACGCGTGCCGCCGCCCTCGGCGCCACACGCGGCCAGCACAAGGGTGTTGCCAGTATGGCCAAAACCGACCCACAGCTTTTGGTCACGCGCCCGTGGTTGAGCATTATCGTCCTGCCGGTTGTGCGGTGACGGCGCTTACTACTGGATGTCCAGTAGACGATACGTGCTGCGGCCATTGCGAGTTCGGGTTGACAGTCAGGCCCAGCATATGCTAGATAACCAGCAGGCTGCTGGATTTCTAGCACTACCGAAATATGATTGGGATGGCGGTGTTGTTCCAGCGATGTGTTCTGCCCTCGCCTCGATACAAGCAGCCGCAGGTGTCAACGCGACCGGTCGACCTCGGCTACCTTCCAATCCAGTCGTCTGGTCGACTTCGTAGGTACCAAACGGGCCTCCCAACTCGAACTTCGCGTGCACGTCCTGGACTGCCACGCGTACCCATGCGACGCTAACCAGCGCGCATTGTTGCAAGGTTTCCGAATGAGAATGCCCCGGCGACATCCCTCGGTTGCATTCGACAGCAGATTTGCAATCCTGGCTAACTCAGCATCAGCCGAGCCAAATCAGTTCACGATATGGTCGCGGGCAGGGATGCACCCATTACGTCTGCAATATTCCTAGCGCAATCTAAAGCTTGACTTACGTAGAACTCGCCCAAATCATATATGTAGTACAGATTGATATAGCCTTCATAACTCCCACCTCGTACGTCCCATGTCCATCATCGTCTGCCGTCTGAAGAGTCTTCCAGTGGACAAACTCGAGGCAGCTGCACGTCGCGCCATCGAGGTAAACCCGGACAACGCAATGGAGCGACGCTCCGTGGCGCGCTCACCGATCGGCCGACGCGGCGGTCCCCGGCGAATCGCCGTGGTGGTGGCGCGGAAGTGGCCGGCCACCGGCGTGCAGCTGAGCGTCTCGTTCATGGACAACCCATCACGCGCGCTGCGCACGCGCATACTCAAGCACATGAACGCCTGGAGCGGGACGGCAAACGTGCTCTTCACGGAGACCGAAGGAGTAGGTCAGGTCCGTATTGCGCGCTTTGACGCGCCCGTCGATGTAGCCGGCCATTGGTCCTACCTCGGGACCGAGATCCTGGAGCAGGCTGAGGACGAGCCGACCCTCAACCTAGAGTCTTTCACCATGAAGACTTCCGAGGCCGAGTTCCGCCGAGTCGTGCGTCATGAAGCCGGACACACGCTGGGCTTCGACCACGAGCACATGCGCAGCGACATCGTGAAGCGCATCGACCGGACAAAAGCATTTGCGTTCTTCGATCGCGACCAGGGCTGGTCGAGGGAGGAAACCGAAGAGCAGGTCCTTACGCCGCTGTCGAAACGGTCGCTGATGGGCACGAAGGAGAGCGACCCACTCTCGATCATGTGCTATCAGCTGCCAGGCAAGATCATGAAGGATCGCAAACCCGTTCCGGGCGGTTTGGATATCAATCCGACTGATTTTGCCTTTGCCGCGAAATTGTATCCGAAGCCGGGTAGCGCTCCGGTGGTGAGGGCACCCGTAACCGTGGCGCCGGTTTCGGCGATTGTAGTGGCCCGCCACGAGGAGGTTTCCGGCACGTTCGAGATCGTCGTGTTGGACGAGCTTGATTCGGGAACTGACCAGCGTCGCGCCGGCGGTAAGGATGAAACGCCCGAATTCGCTCAGGTCTTTGCCAGCTTCGGCGGTGCCCGGGTGATGGCGCCCATGCGTTTGCGTGCCAGTAAGCAAAGCGGAAAGACTGGTAAGCAAAAAGAAAAGACGCTGTTCTCGCAGATTATCACCGAGCACGACCGAATCCGCGCGTACACCAATCGCCAGCACGGCTCGTTGCCGGATGATGCCGGCATGATCGCGTTCGGAACCAACCTGTTCAATACCCTCTTTCAGGGTGACGTGCGGCGGTTGTATGACGAAGCCCGCACTCGCGAGAAGCGTCGGCTCGACCTGGTCCTGACATCGATGATTCCGTGGATCGCCGAGAAGCCGTGGGAGTTCGCGCACGACGCGGGCCGCAACAGCTTCCTGGCAACCGAGGAGATCCACTTCATCCGCAACGTGCTGACCAACATCCCGGCCGATCCAATCGTTCGGACCGAGGGACCGCTGCGCATTCTGGTAGCGTCCGCACAGCCGGTCGGCTATGGACGGCTTTCCATCGAGCAGGAGACGGCCGTGATCCGGCGCGGCTTCGATGACTTGATCGCCGCCGGCCTGGTCGTAGTCGATGTGCTGGCGCGCGCAACGCCGTCGCACATCCATGAAAAGCTGCAGACCGGCAACTACCAGGTCGTGCATTTCATCGGGCACGGCGTGTACGACGAAGACAAGCGCGAAGGCTGTCTCATTTTCGTGGGCGAGCGGGGCGACGAGTATCCGCTGGGTCAACGATCGGTTCGTGAAATCTTCTGTGGTCGCGGGTTGAGCCTGGTTTTCCTGAACGCGTGTGAAAGCGGCCGCGGCGGGCGCGCGGACTTCAATAAGGGCGTTGCGCAGTCCATGGTAGCGCATGGCTTGCCAGCGCTGGTCGCGAACCAGTACAGCGTTCTCGATTCGTCGGCGACTTCCTTTGCTCAGCACTTCTACTGGTCGCTTGCCCAGGGGATGTCGCTGGGTCAATCGGCTCGCGAGGCCCGCATCGCCGTGAATTATTCGCTTCATGGCGAACCGATCGACTGGGCCGTGCCCGTACTCTATGCGCGTGATTCGAACATGGCGCTCTGCACCGCGCCGGCTAGCCGCCGCCAAGACCCGGCCACCGGCGTGCGCTCGACCACGCGCCGGTCGACGACTGGGCGCGCCGCGCGCATTGCCGTCTGGGACATGGACTACGTATTCCCCTCACTCGAGCAGACGCTCGAGACCATGAACCGTGTGCAGTCCGTCTTCGGCTTCGAGTTGGCGCACCTGTCGGTACCGCTCGGGGTGTGGGACTTCGAAGAAGAGGAAGAGGTACCGTACCTGTGGGCCGAGCGTCTGGCTCAGCGGCTGCAAAGCACGCCTATGGAGCTGGGTGTGGAAGTGCTGGCCTGCGTCACCCGCCATTGGATGCGCGACAACGAATACTTCAATATCTACGGCTGGTGGCCCGACGATGGAAAACCGCCAATCCAGATCTTCTCAGTGGCCGGGTTTGACCGACTCGCTCCAGAGGGACCCGAAACGAACCGTGCGATTACCAACGCATTGGTCGCCGGGCTTGCCGGCTTTTATAGCGGGATCGGTACGCACGAACGAGGCGCCAAGGACTGCCCGTTCGCATTCAATCAGAGCCGCGACTTCGACCAGATCGTCGGCCGACAGAAGTTCGACGCAGGATGCCGCAGAAAACTGAAGGCCGCCAAACTCGGTTCGAAGCTAGACGCCCTCGACGCCTTGCTGAAAGCGTTTTCCTGATCGCAACCGCTACCTCATTTGAGGCGACATGCCAACAAAGAAGAGTCGATGGCCCAAGTCGCGTCGCGCGTCCACGCGTGACCAGAGCATAACGGCCGCCATCGCCGGCGGACGCGAAGCGGCTGCGGAAGTGATTGCGTTCCGAACCAAGCAGCGTCGCAAACGTGCCGCCATCGAGCGGAAGACAGCCGTCAAGCGCCGACGCGCACCGCGTGCCGCGCCACGCATTTCGGAAAGAGTCCGCGCGCTGCTGGGCCCGAAGCCGTCCTCCGGTGTGCTGATCGCCGAGGGAGACTCCTGGTTCGACTACCCGTTCCATGACGTGCTCCAGCAGCTCGAGGATGACTACCTGTTCGACGTCGAGTCGGTGGCTCACAAGGGTGACTGCGTGGAAGACATTGCCCACTCAGCGGGGCAATTCGAGGAGTTCGCGCGTCGCCTGGAGAAACTGCTCAGGGATGGGAAGATGCCGCGCGCCATACTGCTGTCGGGTGGCGGGAACGACATCGCAGGCGATGAATTCGCGATTCTGCTCAACCATGCCACCTCATCACTGCCGCCGCTCAACGAGGACATCGTTCGTGGCGTGATCGATGTCCGGCTGCGCGCCGCGTATGCCCGCATTATCAGCGGCATCACCGCCGTCGCGAAGTCGTATCTCACCCGGCCGATCCCCATCATCACGCATGGCTATGACTACCCGGTCCCGGACGGCCGCGGCTTTTTCGGCGGCTTCTCGGTGCTCCCGGGTCCGTGGTTAAAGCCCGGATTCACGAAAAAGGGTTACAAGAACGCGGCCGCCAACCAGGAGACCGTCGCCGCGCTCATCGACAGGTTCAATGACATGCTCGTTGACGTCAGTGCGCACCCCCAATTCGCGCACGTACACTACCTCGACCTGCGCAAGACGTTGAAGCGCGGCACCGACTACAAGACGCATTGGGAGAATGAGCTGCATCCGAATGAACGCGGCTTTCGCCTGGTGACAAAAAAGTTCGCGGACCTCATCGCTCAGTTGTAATCAAGGGATCGTCACTCCTGCCCTCAACCCTGTCGTCTGAAACCGGGGGTTACGCTCGAGCAGGCCAGCGCCGATATGGCGCGCTGGATCGGGCTGCTTCCGGCTGTATTCGACCGGATGGAGCTCGAGCCGCATGTGAGCCCGCTCGCCGAATACGTAACCGGAAACGTCAGCCGTGTTCTGTGGATTCTGCTGGCTGCGGTCGGTGTCGTGCTGCTCATTGCGTGCGGCAACGTGTCCAATCTGTTTCTGGTGCGCGCGGAGGGACGCCAGCAGGAATTCGCGATGCGTACTGCGCTGGGCGCGAGCCGCGGCCGCATTGCGCGCACGCTGCTTTCGGAGAGCGTGGTGCTGGCTCTGGGCGGCGGCGCACTCGGTCTCGTGCTGGCGCAGGCTGCGATCATTGCGCTGCGCGGCAACGCGCCCGCCGAGCTGCCGCGTCTCGACGAAATCGGCATCCACCCGAGTGTATTGCTCTTTTCACTGTCGATTTCGCTCTTGAGCGGCGCCCTGTTCGGGCTGGTTGCCGTCACGCGATTGGGCACACCATCCAGTTCCGTGCTCAAGGAAGGCGGCCGATCGTCGACCGCGGCCGCGGGCCAGCTGCGTGCGCGCAACCTGCTGGTAGTGGCCCAGGTCGCACTCGCGTTGCTGCTGCTGATCGTATCGGGGCTGATGATCCGGACCTTCATTGCGATGAGGCAGGTCCATCCCGGCTTCACCGGGCCGGAGCAGGTGCAGACATTTCGCGTCGACATACCTGGGGCTCTCATCAGCAATCGCGAGCAGGCCGCGCGTACGCACCAGCTCATTGCCGAGCGGCTGGCGCGCGTGCCCGGCGTGGCTTCGGTGGGTCTCTCTTCTTCGATCACGATGGATGGCGAAAACAATGGCAATCCGATCTATCCGGAAGGCTTCCCATTGGCCGAGAATGGGATCCCGCCGCTTCGTCGCTTCAAGAGCATCGGGCCCGGATATGTCGAGACCATGGGAAACCGTATGGTGGCGGGCCGTTCGGTCACCTGGAACGAGATCTTCGAGCAGCGGCCCGTCATCATGATTTCGGAACCGCTGGCGCGTGAGTATTGGCAGAGCCCCGCGCGAGCGATCGGAAAGCGCGTCCGCAGCAGTAGCGGTCAACCATGGCGCGAGGTCGTTGGCGTAGTCGGCCCGGAGCGGGATGATGGTGTGAATCATCCGACAACTGCGATCGTGTACTGGCCGATGCTGAGTGAAAGTTACGAATGGCGAATGATGGCCTACGCCGTGCGATCAAATCGGACCGGCTCACCTGGCTTCATGCGTGAACTGCGGCAGGCGGTTTGGTCGGTCAATCCGAATCTGCCGCTCGATGCCGTGCAGACGCTGGATGACATTCAGGCCAGTTCAATGGCGCAGACCTCGTTTGCCATGGTGATGCTTGCCATTGCCGCGAGTGTTGCCCTGCTCCTCGGCGTCGTGGGAATTTACGCCGTCGTTGCCTACGTAGTGGCGCAACGCACGCGTGAGATCGGCATTCGCATGGCGCTCGGTGCCCGGTCCCTCGATGTGCGTGCGATGTTTCTGCGGCAGGCACTCTGGCTCACGATCAGCGGCATCGCGATCGGCATCGGCGCCTCGCTGGTGGTGACGCGTGCGCTTTCGGCGCTGCTGTTCGGCGTGAGCCGGCTGGATCCGCTGACCTATGCCGCCGTCTCCGTCGTACTCGCCTTTGTCGCGCTGCTGGCCACCTATGTTCCGGCACGCCGGGCGGCACGCGTGGATCCTGTTATTGCTTTGCGTGCGGACGTCTGAATTGACGAACTAACGAATTGACCGACGAGCACGACTACGACCACGACTACGACTACGATTACGGGCTCCGCCCATCTGGATCTAGCGAAGCGAGCTTCGTAGACCGAGGTGTGGGGACCCCGTTATTCGTAGTCGTAGTCG
>JBBDWZ010000274.1:0-11967 GCA_040902615.1 Gemmatimonadota bacterium
CGCGATCGACGCCGGCGGCCATCCGTTTCAGAAGGTCGTAGTCGTGCTCGTCCCTTAATCCGTTAGTCCGTTAATCCGTTCAATCCGTCAATCCGTTCAACCCGTTCAACCCGTCAATCCGTCAGCGCCCGGATGAATTCGGCGGCGTCGCCACCTTCTTCAGCGTCTTGTCCGGGAACGCCGGCTTGGGCGTCCACTTGAATGGGTTGGCCCTGATCTGCTGCAGCACGACTTCGACTGCCTTTTCCAATTGCGGATCGCGCCCCTGGTTGACCAGCGCCGGCGTCTGCTCGACTTCGACATCGGGCGATACACCGACGTTCTCGATGATCCACTCGCCTTCTTTGCTGTAGACCGCGAAGCTCGGCGCTGTTACTGAACCGCCATCCAGCAGGTTCGGCGTGCCGCCGATTCCAACCAGGCCACCCCACGTACGTTTGCCCACCAGCGGCCCGATCTTGCGCTGCGAGAAGTAGAACGGCATCGCATCGCCGCCCGAGCCTGCATACTCGTTGATGATCATCGCCTTGGCACCGAAGTGCGCGGCAAAGGGCGTTGTGTAGACCGGCCCATCGCGCGGCGCCCAGTAGCTCATCAGTGGACGATCGAGATAGTCGACCACGTAGTCGGCCGCTTTGCCGCCGCCGTTGTAACGCTCATCGATGATCAGGCCTTCCTTGCCCATCTGCGCGAAGAAGCCCTGGTTAAACGCTTCGAAGCCGCCGGCGCCGGTATCGGGCATGTAGATGTAGCCGATCTTGCCGCCGGACATTTCTTCGACCTTGCGCCGATTGGTTTCGACCCAGTCGCGATTGCGCAGCGCGTTTTCGGTTGCAACCGGCACAACCGTGACCAGGCGGCCCTCAGCTTCATTGGGTGTCGGACTCACGATCATTGTGACCTGGCGATTCGCGGTCTTCTCGAACAGCGCGTAGATGTTGGTCGGCTGTTTCAGCTCGCGGCCGTTCACGCGCAGGATGTACTCGCCTTCCTTTACGTTTACGCCCGGTGCCGTCAATGGCGCGCGCGTGCCTGCGCTCCAGTTCTGTCCACTGAAGATCTTCTTGATGCGATAGCGATCGTTGACGATTTCGTAGTCGGCACCGAGCAGTCCGCCGCCCACGCGTTCGACGCTCGGCAGGTCGCCGCCGCCCACACGCGAGTGACCGACCGACAGCTCACCCAGCATCTCGCCGATCACGTAGTTCAGATCACTGCGATGACGCACATCCGGCAGCCAGGCCTCGTAGTGTTTGCGCACGGCGTTCCAGTCGAGTCCGTGCATGTTGGGATCGTAGAAGAAGTCGCGATTGATGCGCCACGACTCGACGAACATCTGCTTCCATTCGGCGCGCGGATCGACGTTGACCTCGAGTGCGGATACATCCATGCGCCCTGCATTCGGTTGCGGCCGCTGGGCGGTCGGCACGATCGCCCAACCGCCAGCACCTGCACCCTCACCTCCCCCACCACTACGTCCCCCTCGCCCGCCACCACCGCCACCCGTGCGCAGCAGCACCTGTTTGCCGTCGGCAGAAATCGCATAACCCGAAACACCGGTCATGAAGTCTTCTGCGCGCCGCTCACGCATGTCGAACCGTCGCAGCACAGTGCCGGTACGGAAGAACAAGCGCTCCGCATCCGCGCTCTGCAGATCCGCATACTGCCCCGCCGGCAACGGCATCGAAAGAATCCGCTGATCAATGCCATCGACATCGACCCGGAACGCCACCCGCGGCGCAGATGCAGCACCACCACCCCGACGCCCACCCGTCCCCGCGCCCGAATCCGCGCCCCCGCCCACGCCCCCGCCGGTCTCACCAGCACTTTCACTGCGTGAGGTCTCTTCATCGCTCTGCGGCGCAAACGGCGATGGCAGGTCCGCCCGCAGCACCGCGACGTACATGCTCCAGGTCACGTTGCGGTCGGTGCTCGACAGATCGAGGCCGCCTTTGGTCGGACCGACGTCCGAGCTGGCCAGGAAATACATGTACTTGCCGTCGCGACTGAACACTGGATTCTGCGCGTCGCTCATGCCGTCGGTGACCTGGTGCTTCCTACCGGTCTCGAGCGAATACATTCGTACCAGGCGATAGCGATTGGGCAGACTCGGTGTGTACACGATCCACTTGCTGTCCGGCGACCAGTCATAGCTGCGCGAGCTGACATCGGTGTCGACCAGCGTGCGCTTGCCGGTCGCGATGTCGATGAACGCGAGGTTGCCGGCTTTGTCGCCGAACAAGACGCTCTTGCTGTCCGGTGACCAGACCGGCCGGTAATAGAACGTCGGCTTTTCGATAGCGATCTTGCGCGGCGCCTGCGCACCCAGCTGATCCGCCAGGTACAACGCGTACTCGCCATCGACATCGGAGAAGTAGGCGATGTACTTGCCATCGGGTGACCATGCCGGGTCACGCTCGAATGCGCCCGGTGTCTGCGTGATGTTGCGCGTATCGCCGGTCTTGGCCGGCGCGGTCAGGATTTCACCGCGCGCTTCGAATACTGCGCGTTGGCCGGTTGGCGATATTGCAAAGCTGCGCACTGCACCGGCCACGTTTTCGTAACGCGGCCTCACTGTCAGGTGATCGCTCGGCACATCGATCACGACCTGCTTCGCTCCACCACTCTTCGGGTCGAGCAGGTACAGATAGCCGTCGGTCTCATAAACCAGCTTGCCCGCATTGCCCGACAGGTATTTGATGTCGGTAACGCCGTTGTTGGCGACCTGGCGCACCTGCTTCGTCCGTGGATCGTAGCTGAACACGTTCATCACTTCATTGCGATCGGACAGGAAGTAGACCGCGTCGTTCAGCCAGATCGGATACGTGTCGGATGCGTTCTGGTGCGGAATCTCGACGTGCGTGTTGGCGCGCAGATCCAGCAGCCAGACCGGTGACGTGCGGCCGCCGCGATAACGTTTCCAGACCTGGAATGCATTCGCGATCGGTGTGTACGCCAATGACCGTCCATCGGGCGAAAAGCTGGCCAGCGATCCTTCGGGCACGGGAAGCTGCTCCTCCACCCCGCCATCCACCGGCACGGTGAAGAACTGGCTGAACCGGCTGAACGCATGACGATTCGAGCGGAACAGGACCTTTCGGCCGTCTGGTGACCAGCCCAGCACCGCGTCGGCACCCGGATGATAGGTCAGCCGCTTCGGCTCACCTCCCGCTGTCGGGATGATGAAGACATCCGCGTTCCCATCGTATTCGCCGGTGAATGCGATCCAGCGACCATCGGGTGAGAACTTGGGAGCCGACTCGTCGCCGACATGTGCCGTGAGCCGTTTGGCTTCACCGCCCGCCAGCGCGGCGGTCCAGAGGTCGCCGGCATAAGCAAACACGATCCGATCAGTCGATATGTCCGGCTGGTGCAGGAGACGCGTTCCGTTCGCCGCGTTGATGGGTCCGCTCGAGGCGGCAAGGCTGAATACCAGGGTGTAGAGGAGCGTGGTCATAGGGAATCTCCGTGAAGTGACCGGCTGCGATCGAAGATTGTATGTCTAAAACGAGCTGGCGCGAATGCCGCCCGTACTGCGCTGAGGAGTGTCGGGGATAATGCCGTGGGCTGAATAGCCGGGCAAGACGCGCCCATCCTCGCTTGCACGGTGCTGCTGCCACGCACTCGCGGCGCAACCGCCACAGCGGCCCGCATGGTGGCACACAGCTCGTGAGAATACCGTTGGGAAGAGCCCGCTACTCACGATTGGGCTGACCCGAGGAGCAAGGCTGGCCTGCGCGGCAATCTGATCGTGGAGATCACCGGCGAGCGTCCGGCCGCGGCTAATGCCCACCCGCAGCGCAACCGGCGGATCGTATTGGGAGTTCTGCCTGCGATCCCGTTCCAACTCATCCGGCCGTAATCGGATTGCCTGCGGTGACGAGTAGAAATCCCTGCAGACGCGCCGTGCCGACCCCGCCAATATGCAACAACCTGCGCGGATCCATTCGAGTGCTGCCGTGACGTGAGGACAACGCTACGACGTCGTTCGCGATCTGGTCCGCCAGGAGGCTCCATGTCTGCAACACTCGCCAGCGTGGTGATTGCCTTCGCATCGGGAATCGCCATGCTGCCGTTCCTCCGCGGTCCATGTGAGGGATCGTTCGAGCGCATCACCATCGCACTGTACATCCAGTGGTATATCGTGACGGGGCCTGCGGTTGATGGCCATCGCCCGCGCGAGAGATGTGTTGACCACACCAACCGGCAGGTGAATCATGCCAACCACGTTATCGCATACTGACTCCGGTACGTCCGAGAGGCCGCGCGCGCCCGGCTCGCGGGCGACCCGTCTGTCAGGTGGTTGCCATAGAGTCTGACCGGACCGCTTGGGATGCGATCGCCAGGACAGCACGAGGAGAGCGACCGACCATGTCATGAACCACAGGAACGCGCTGCCCGTCACAAGGTGTTCGGCCCAAACCCCCGGTATGATCCCAGGCCCAATGAATAGCTGGCCCTTCTCGCCTCAACTTGCTCCGGTCGGGGATCTACCGAATTATGAGGACCATGAAAACAATACGGATCGCCTCACTCGCGCTGCTGACAACTGCACCGCTTTCGGGCCAGGTCAACACCGACACCGTCCGCGCCGGGCGCTTCGACTACGGCAAGATGTGGACGTTCGAGAACGCGCCCGCTCGCTACTTCACGGAGGCCTATGGGTTCGATGCGAATGCCGCCTGGTTCGAGCGTGCGCGCGGTGCGGCCTTGCGCATCCCCGGTTGCTCTGCCGCGTTCGTCTCCCCGCGCGGACTGGTAGTGACCAACCACCATTGCATCCGCGACGCAGTCGTACAGCTGAGTAAGCCTGGCGAGAACCTGGACGACAATGGTTTCTACGCAAAAACACTGCAGGAAGAACGCAGGATCCCGAACTATTACGTCGATCAGCTGATCGCGGTCGAAGATGTCAGCGCCGAGATCCTCGCCGCGATCGATCGCGCTACGGACGATGCCGGCCGGCGCACCGCGAGGACGCAGGCGATCAGCGCCGTGCGCGACCGCATGATGCGCGCGGCCAATGATCCGCTGATCACCGTGCAGGTCGTGCCGCTGTATAACGGCGGCCGCTACTCCGCATATACATTCCGCCGCTACACTGACGTTCGGCTGGTCGCCGCGGCCGAGCTGCAGATGGGCTTCTTCGGTGGCGATCCCGACAACTTCACGTACCCACGCTACGCCCTCGACTTCGGGTTCCTGCGCGTGTACGGCCCCGACGGCCAGCCGATCAACAACACGCAGTACTTCAACTGGAGCGAGACCGGACCGCAGGAGGGTGAGGTCGTGTTCGTGATCGGGAATCCCGGGACGACCAACCGTTTGAGCACGATCGCGCAGCTCGAGTTCCGCCGTGATGTACTGCTGCCCGCGCAGGCGCGCGTCTTCGATGCGCGCATCCAGGCGCTGTGGGAGTTTTACCGCGAGGACGAGAAGACGGCCAATGAGCTGGATGTGCGCGGACTCGTTTTCGGCTTGTCCAACAGCTGGAAGCAGTACGTCGGGCAGATCGATGCGTTGAATACGCCGGTGATTGTGGCCAAAAAGCGCGCTGCCGAGCGGCAACTGCGCGATTCGATCAACGCCAAACCGGCGCTGCGCCAGGCGTATGGCACCGCGATCGACCGCATCGCCGCGATTCAGCCGCGCAATCGCGAGCTGGCACCCTACTTCAACGCCTTCACGCTCTGGGGCAATGGCTCATACGAGTCAGCGGTGTTGCGTCGTGTAATCGCCGTGTGGCAGGGCCTTCAGGCGATTCAGCGTGGTGGCGTTCCCGCCGATACCATCAACGCGATGCAGCAGCGGATCCTGCAGATCCGCGATCTGCCCAAGGGCCTCGAGCGCCGCCTGCTGATCGCGCGATTGAAGGACCTGGCAACACTGCCAGCCAACGATCCCATTCGGATAGCTGCGCTCGGCTCGATGACTCCGGAAGCTGCGGCCGACCGCCTGATGACGGAATCGGTGTTCAGCACGGCGCAGCGCACCGCCGCAGCCATGACCGGCATGTCCGACCCGAACGATCCGGCAATGCTCATCGTCAACGCTACGATGCCGCGCTTCAGCGAATACGCGACCAGACAGCAACAGAACGCCACCGAAGAAGCCGACCTCGCCCAGCAGCTCGGCCGCGCCCGCTTCGAGATCTACGGCACGGCCGTGCCCCCGGATGGTACCGGCTCACCACGCATCACCGACGGCGTGGTGCGCGGCTACGAATACAACGGTACGACTGCGCCGGCACACACGACCTTCTTCGGCATGTACGATCGCTTCTACGCGCACGGGCCCGACACAGACTGGAACCTGCCCAAGCGCTGGCTGCCGGTCCCGGCCGGCCTCGACCTGAACACCGCACTCAATTTCATCTCGACCGCCGACACCTACGGCGGCAACTCCGGATCGCCCGCGGTCACCCAAGACCTCGCTTTGGTCGGCCTGAACTTCGATCGCAACATGGAAGGACTCTCCCGCAACTTCATCTACCTGCCAGAGCGTGGCCGGAACATCATGGTCGATGTCCGCGCGATCCGGGAAGCACTCGATGACGTCTATGATGCCGATCGCATCGTGCTCGAAGTGCTCACGCACAAGATGTATGCGACCGAACGCGAGGCAGATGCTGCGGCGAGGCCACGGCGATGAAGCGCTTGCCGGCGCAGAAGTTTGCTTTCAAAGGCTGGGCCCCACGGTAATCGACTCGTCCGTGAATGCGCGCCTCGCAACGGGTACTGTTCTTTGGGTCGCGCTGCTATTGTCGCTGGCGTCGTGCACACGTCCGCAGGATGTTCGCACGACCGCACGTGCTCGCCCGCCCGATCCCGCGCCTGCCGCACAAAACCCATCACCCATGATCGAGTCGACTCGACGGCACGAACGCATCGCGAATGACTCGGTGCGCGGGATCCGTTTTGTGGTCGCGAATGTGCTGGCTCAGCCGGTACAGGTGTTCGTGCCCGCGCGCGCAGGCGCAGCCGCGACGTTGCTGGTTCATTTCCACGGCACGGCGTACATACCGGAGCAGGCGGTTGCCGCTGAATCGCGCGACTACCTCCTGGCGGTCATTAACCTGGGCGCAGGTTCGGGCGTGTACGAGCGCGCGTTTGCAAATGCCGCACTCCTCCTCGCGCTACGCGATAGTGTTCAACGTGGTGTGCAACTCCGGCTCGGACGATCGGTTAGCTTGCCTCGCATTGTACTGAGTGGATTCAGCGCGGGGAGTGGCGCCATCCGTGCAATCCTGCGCACGGACTCGATCGCGAGTCTGGTGAATGGCGTCTTGTTCCTCGATGGTATTCACACATCGTACGTGCCCGAAGGCCGCGTACAAGCGCTGGGCGGCACGCTCGATTCTACCAGGCTGGAGTCCATCGTTCGCTACGCGCGGCGCGCAATGCGCGGTGAAACGCAGATGGTCGTAACCCATTCGGAGATCTTTCCCGGCACCTTTGCCAGCACCACGGAAACTGCCGATTACCTCTTACGCGAGCTCGCGCTGGCGCGAACGCCGGTGCTCGCCTGGGGACCCGTGGGAATGCAGCGCCTGAGCGAGGCTGTGCGCGGCGGATTTCGACTGGAAGGTTTTGCCGGCAACAGTGCACCCGATCACATCGACCACTACCACGGTTTCGCGCAGTTCCTGAAATCGTTGAATTAGCGTGTCCACTGCTCGATGCCGGGACGACTCTGGCCATCGATCGCACCGATGCACTCCGCGCCTTCGGCCAGCCGGGGTCCCGGCCGCAAGGTGTAAGCGTTGCCGTCCATGATCAGACCCGTGCGCCGGCCCGGCTGATGGGAATGGCCGCCGGCCTCGGCACCGCCGTTCCTGTCGCCCGCGATCTCGACCAGGTCCGCCCCCCGGCCGACGATACCACGCGCACTTGAGCGACGCGCTGCCGCTGCCGGACCGCCTCCAACATCCCGTTATGGCCGCTCTCGTTAACTGGATTTCCCAGAATGCACCCTGGTTTTGGGAAATTGCATTTCCCGATGGAGATACTGCCTGCGTTTACCGGCCAGATCGCACAAGCGTGGAGGTGGTCCGACGACTCGTCGACGACTCGACAGCCGACCGCCGGACGCGCACTTTTACCGCCGGTACGACCTGGAGAAAAGGATAATGGCGAAAGAATCGTTGAGCATTACTGACAACCGCACCGGCAAACAGTCTGAAGTCCCGATCGACTACGGCATTTATCGTGACGATGGCGCCTACATACGGGGCACCGAGCTGCGCAAGATCAAAGCGTCCGAGGAAGACTTCGGGCTTTTGTCGTATGATCCCGCTTTCATGAACACGGCATCCTGCAAGAGCGCGATCACCTACATCGATGGCGACAAGGGGATCCTGCGCTATCGCGGTTACCCGATCGAACAGCTGGCCGAGAAGAGCAATTTCGTGGAAGTCGCTTTTCTGCTGCTGGTTGGCGAACTGCCCGGCAAAGACCAACTCGCACAGTGGTCGCACAACATTACGCACCACACGTTCCTGCACGAAAACGTCAAGAAGCTCATGGATGCGTTCCACCACGATGCGCATCCAATGGGGATCTTTATCAGCACGGTCGCCGCGCTCTCGACCTTCTATCCCGAAAGCCGAAGCGTTCTCGACTCCGCCATTCGCATGAAACAGATCCACCGCTTGATCGCCAAAGTGCCGACCATCTCCGCCTTTGCGTATCGGCACAGCATCGGTCTGCCGTACTCCTATCCGGACAACGATCTCAGTTACGTCGGAAATTTCCTGAACATGATGTTCAAGATCTCCGAGCCCAAGTACAAGCCGAATCCCACGCTCGAAAAAGCGCTCGACATCCTCTTCATTCTGCACGCCGACCACGAGCAGAACTGCAGCACCAGCGCCATGCGCGGCGTGGGCAGCTCACAGGCAGACCCGTACGTCTCGGTCGCCGCCGCCGCCGCCGCCCTGTACGGGCCGCTGCATGGTGGTGCAAACGAGCAAGTTCTTCTCATGCTCCGTGAAATCGGCAATAAGAGCCGGATCCCCGACTACATCCGCAGGGTCAAGCAGGGCGAGATGCGGCTCATGGGCTTCGGCCACCGGGTTTACAAGAACTACGACCCGCGAGCCAAGATTCTGCGGACAATGGCCGCCGAAGTCTTCGATGTGACCGGCAAAAACCCGCTCCTCGAAATCGCCACCGAGCTCGAAAGAATCAGCCTCGAGGACGACTATTTCGTATCGCGAAAACTTTATCCGAACGTTGACTTTTATTCCGGTATCATTTACGAAGCCATGAAGTTTCCGGTCGAAATGTTCCCCTCCCTCTTCGCTATTCCCCGAACCGCCGGCTGGCTCGCCCAATGGAACGAGATGATGGTCGATCCCGAGCAGAAAATCGCGCGCCCGCGGCAGATCTACATGGGGAAAGACCAGCGTGATTACAGCACAATCAGCAAGCGACAGGATGCGCCGATCCCGGATGGACTCATTGTCGAGTAGGAATCCGGCCGACGCTATTTGGGCTCGGAAGGAGGCTTTCTGCCGTTCTGTCTGAGAACCGGGACCTTTTTCGTTGACCCCACCCTAAAACTGGTCATATTCTTGCAACCCACCCTTTTCAAAAAATTCCACCCCCACGGCTATGACTGCCACAAACGGTTCGCGGATCGAAATCCTTGAGTCAGCTTTTGTATCGAGTGAGGAAGGCAACCTCTTCGTTCAGCTGGCTCATGCGTATCGCGATTCCGGTGACCGTTTGCGGGCCTTCCGGATTTTGCGCCGTGGTATCGAGCAGCACCCAACCTATGGTCCGGCGTATGAACTTCTTGGCCGGGTCCTCCTCGACCAGGAACGGATAGCCGAAGCAGAAGCGGTCTACGAGCGGCTACTCGAGCTGGAGCCCCGGAATTCGGTTGCCCGGGGTGCCCTGGACGATATCAATCAGCGGATGCGGCCGGGCCCAACCACCGCGGCAACCAGTCTCGGCACCATCCCGATGGGTGGCCCACCTTCGCAGCAATCGTCGCCGCCGCGCACCCCGCCTTCCATGACAGCGACAGGCAATTGGCTGCCGGCCACGGAGCCAGCGCCGAAGCGTGCGAACGGCGACAGCCCGGCAACCTCGCCGCCGCCCGCGCCGCAAGCGACGGCACCGCAAGCAACAGCGCCGCAAGAGGCAGCACCGCAACCGGTTGCGCCGCAGACGGCCGCGCCACCAGCCAGGGCCCCCAGACCGGAGCCGGTCCTCACTTCTGAAGCGCAGGCACTCGAGGTATCACTCAAGCAGACTGGCCTCGAGGAAGAGCAGATGCCGATGGGGGAACGAGTCGACCCCACCGCGTTGGCCCTGGCCGACATGCTGGTCGGGCTGGTCGAATACCGGGATCCGTTCTTCCGGGGCAATACGAGCCTTACCCGGCTGCTGACCGTAGCGCTGGCGCGCGAGCTGAAGATTGGTGCTGAAGCAACCAGCGCGATCGCATTGGGTGCAGTGCTGCGTGACGTCGGCCAGTTTCCTCTGCGCAATGTCTTGAACCGCCCCGGCCTCGAGTTGCCTGCGGGTGCGCGCAAGAACATGGAGCGTCACGTCGACACGGCGCTCGAAATGATGTCCGGCGTCAAGTTACCGCAGATCACGCGCGATGCAGTCCGTCACCATCATGAGCGCTTTGATGGCGATGGCTATCCGGACGGCCTGAAGGGAGACGCGATCCCGCTCGGGGCCCGCATCGTCGCGGTTGCCGATTCGTTCAGCGCGATGATTTCCGCGCGTCCACACCGACTGCCCAAGCGCGTGCCGGTCGCGCTCGATGACGTGCGCGCGGCGGCCGGCACGCAGTTCGACGCGACAGTGGTAGACGCGCTCGTACGCATTGTGGAGAGCACGAACTGGAAGGGACCCGGCTTCTCGCTGCGCCACCACGTGTTGATCGTCGATCCCGATGAAACGCGCGCGATGGTTACGGCCACCCGCCTCTGCTCACATGGCTACCTCGCCGAAGCGGTCTTCCAGATCGATGCCGCCATGGATCGACTGGAGAAGACTCGTATTGTGGCCATCATCGTATCCAGCGAACTGCCGGGTGCTGACGAGGCGGCCTTCATGAAGCAGGTGCGCGAGACCACGCGCATCGCTACCACGCCGATCATCATGACCGACGCCGGCTCCGCCGAGCGGGTTCGTCTGCTCGAGGCTGGTGCTGACGTCTGCCTGAGCCAGGATGCCGTCTTCGAGGAGCTCAAGGCCACGCTGGAAGCATTCCTCCGCCGGGAAGGCAAAACCGTCCCGCCAGCCGAGCTCAACAGCATGGATGCCGGCTGGTCACGACTCCAGGGTGACATCCAGGATTTTCCGCTCAATTGGCTGCTCCAGGTGTTGAACTACGATTCGCGCACCGCCGCCGTGTATATCGTGACGCCGGGCGACGAAGGTGTGATCTACATTGAACGCGGCGCACCGGTTCATGCCCAGACGCGTTTCATGGGTGGAGAAGACGCATTCCGCGCGATGCTCAACTGGCAGACCGGCTCATTCACGGTGAAGCCGGATTCGACCACCGACCAGCGTACGGTCAACATCTCGCTCATGAACCTGTTGCTCGAGACCGCCGTGGCCGAAGATCTGGCCAGCTTCTTCGGTGCCATCCAGTCCGACGAGGCTACACACTAACGTTACTATTTCCCGCGAGCATCATGATTCGGTAGCCTAGCCAACCATTTATGATCCTCGCCGTTACCCTCGCCTTTGCCGCGCTGCAACAGCGGCCCCAGACCCGATCCGACTACACACTCCCTACGTCACCGCGAGACGTCGCCGACGCGCCGCCTCGCGCTGGGCACGCGGCTTCGGCGCCGATACGCTGCTGGGATACGCCTTCGCTTCGCTCGGCGGTGGCGCGCTCCGCGCGGTGATCAGGTATCATTCGGCACAAGCTCTCGATGCTTTCGCGAGCAAGGCGAACGGTGCCCCGAAGGCCTCCGGCCAACGCAGCGAA
>JBBDWZ010000275.1:0-11927 GCA_040902615.1 Gemmatimonadota bacterium
ACCGACATTGCCTGGTCGCTTCTGGTCGTGCTCGTGCTCGTCCGTTAATCCGTTAATCCGTTATTCCGTTCCCCTCCTCTGCCACCAATCCGCCCGCAACGCCTCGCGCCGAGCGAGATCCTCCCGGCCACCGACGGAGTGCGCCAGGGCCAGGCCGTAATGCAGCCACGCGTATTGCGACAGGATGTTGGTGGTGGCCTGGTCTACCCAGGGCAGCGAGGGATCGAGTACGCGGCCGCGGTTTTGAAAAACGGTGCGCGACAGCTGCTGCGTCGTTGCCAGGTCGATGAACGCACCATTGACGGCGGCAAGCTGATTGGGCGGAAGCGGCAGGAAGCCAGCCTGCGCTGGTTGCTCGTGCAGCCTGAACGTCAGGCCACGCCGAACGGTGTAACCGGACCAGCCGAATTTCTCGACCGTTGGCGCCGGCGTTACGAAGTGAATCGGGCGCTGGCCGATCGATGCCTGCACGATGGCCGCGACGAACGTGTCGGCGGGCAGGATCTCCGTGCCGGCCGGAACCGTCGAGCGCAGAGCCCCCGTCTGCAAAGACACTGGCTGATTCAATACGTAGGCACTCGACACGATCTGATCGATCTGTTGATCGGTCAGCGGCAGGATGGAATCCTTGGGCGTCCGTATGTTGCCGGTAGCCAGCGCGTACTCCGCCGGGCGGAACTCTCGTTGGCAGATGATGCGCGACGGCTTCGCGTTGGCGGTTTGTCCGGGAGCACAAGGCCGCGTGAGATCCCGGACCTGGCGCGCGTACCAGGCCGTGTTCAGGTAACCCGTGACCATTACCGTGACATCCCGACGCAAGCCTTCGACCTCCTGCAGGTACCAGAGCGGGAACGTGTCGTTGTCGCCATTGGTGAAGAGCACACCGTAGGGCTCGACACTCATCAGTACGTTGTAGGCCCAGTCACGAGCCGTGTAGTCGTTGGCGCGGCTGGCCCACTGCCAGTTCAATCCAGCCGGCACGAGCGCAAGCACCAGAAGCGGCGCCGCCGCCAGTCGGCTCCAATACAGCTTTTCCTTCAAGTGTTCCGCGAGCTGTTGCCAGACCGAGACCAGACCCAGCCCGATCCAGATCGCAAAGACACTGAAGCTGATCAGGAAGAAGTAATCCCGCTCGCGCACCTCGTGCATCTCGGGATCCGGCCAGCTCACGCGGCCCTGCGCGTAGCCATACTTGAAGTTCAGATAAACGACCAGTCCCAGGCTCAACGTGAGAAACAACGCAATCAGATACGCGGCACTCGCGCGGTCGCGCCGCCAATGCGCGCGCAGGCCAACGATCCCGAACAGCAGGAAGACCAGTGTCAGCAAAGGCCGGGCGCCGCCCACCAGAGGATCCGCGCCACCAATCGAGCGGGCCCACTGCCAGTTGAAGTATTGCGCGTAGTTCGCTATCTGCGCGGCAAATAGCTTCCCACCACGCGGCATCTGCTGCTGCGGGTATACGGTCGGATCCAGCGAGATCGACGGCTTGCCGTACTGCTCCCGCCGCAACGCACTGGACAGCTGTGGACAGCCGGCCTTGCCCCACGTGTAAATGCTCGCCGCCGCCTGCACAATCGAGCTGCAGGTCGGCTCGCTCTCGTTCAGGATCGGGCGCTGTGCCGATCGCAGTGGCAAAAAGAACTGCGGCAACAAGCCAGTTGCCACGCACAGCATCGCTCCGGCCCACACTCGCGGCTTCAACGACAGCGAACGCTGCACCATGAACCCAAAGAGCAGCACCGCCGGAACCACCAGCACGCCCATCAGGTGATTGGTAGACGTGAGCGCAATCACGAACACTGCGCCCAGCAGCCAGCGGGGGGTTCGATGGTCGCGCCAACGCAGGATCAGCCACGAAACCAGCGCCACCGTGAACAGACTCAGCGTGTAAACTTTCTCGTTCACATTGCTCTGGTTCCAGACCGTGAACGCGGTAGCACTGAACAGCACCGCCGCGCACGCCGCCAGCCGCTGAACCCGTGCATCCTTGAACAACATCACCGAGATGCGGTGCGCAACCAGAAACCAGAAGAAATGAGCTGCCGCGCTGAGGAACGCGCTGAACAGGTTGAGTCGAAGCGCAGGCGATAGCGGGAAGATCGACCACACTCTCTCCCATCCGTTTGCCAGCAGAACAAATAGTGGATTGCCAGGTTGATGGGGGATTCCCAGCGTGTGCGCCGCAGTCAGGTACTCACCCGCGTCCCAGAACGCGACCGTGGGCGCGAGCGTCGCGGCATAGAGCGCAAAGACAACCAGCGAGGCCAGCAGTGCATCGCCGTAGGGAACCTGCGTGGCCGATCCGCCACCCCGCGATTTCGGCACCGTTCGTATCGGCAGCTCAGCCAGTCGCTCCCGCGCAATGCTCACGATCAGATCGCTGAGCACGAAATGCCATAAGCGCAGACGGCCAGCCAGCCCTCGATAATCCGGCTGACCTGCCAGCTCATGAAAAACCGAGCGCAGCTCGTCGTCGAACCGCGAGCGAAACCGCCGCGGATAGCCACGCGTCAACACGGCATACACCCATTCGGACCACGTATTCATGCTGGCCTCGCTTGTGACAGCAACCGCTTCGCCTGCGCCGCAACCACCAGCTCTTCCAGTCGCTGCGCTTCGGCTCGCGCCACCTTGCGACCCGTAGCCGTCAGCCGATAACTACGGCGCCGCTCGTCATCACCATCCGACTCCAGCTCTTCGATCCAGCCGTCATCCAGCATTCGCTTGAGCGCCCCGTACAGCGTACCCGGGCCCATTTTCACCCGCTGATGGGTCCGCTCGGCGATTTCCTGCATGATGCCGTAGCCGTGCCTCTCGCTGTCGGCCAAGGCCAGCAGGATGTGGAATACCGGTGGGGAGAGTGGTGTTTGTTTTGGCATCGGTCCTCCATTTATATCGTCTGACGATATAGCGGACGGCGGTATAGGTCAAGGGGGACGCGAGGGGACGAATTGACCGACGTTAATTCGTTGATTCGTTACTTGCTATCCAGCTTCCGTCCCGCATTGAGATTGTCAAAATTCAACAACGTGTTGAACACCATGAAGTAGCTGCCAATGGTCTCACCGCGCCACATCGGGTTATTGGCGAACAGCACGACGTGCCCACGGTCCAGCGGTGCATCGACGACGATGGGTCGCTGCGCGATGGTGCCGCCATTGCTGAGCAGGCCCGAGACCAGCAGATCGCGCGCGTCACCGAAGCGCATCACCACACGCGGCCGCTGGTCCGGCGGGATGATGTTGAGCGGATTGCGCAACAGCTCATCCGTAATGGGTGCGGCCTGCCAGGGCTGCACCGTCACTCGTGGCAGCAGCTCGAATCGCGGGTCGAGTGCGGGCCGCCCGGGCACGAAGTCCGGTTCATCGGGGGTGCCGCGGCCGGTTGCACGAGTGCCGCCGCCGCCACCGCCGCCGCGCCCGCCGCCGCGCGAATTGCTCACGCTGAAGTTCTGACCGTCCTCGCTGTAAACCGCCAGGTTGTCGGGAATGCCGTACACGATCGGACTCGCATCGTCCACCAGCCTGGCACGGAGCAGTGAGCCAACCACGGTGTTGCCGGTGGGCGATGCCGTGCTGACGCCATTCACGAAGCCGAAGTTGATGGCAAAGGTCGACGTGTTGGTCGAACCGACCAGCACGCCGCCGCGCTTCACGAAATTTTGCAGGTTGGCGAGTCCGGTGTAGCCAAGGCCTGGCCGCATGTCATCCGTTTGCGCCCAGGTTCCGATGTTGGGTGTCTCCGGCGAGTTCTTCCATGGCATCGGATTGCGCCACATCGGCATTCCGTCGACTACGGCCTGGGGCGCGCTGGACGGCGGGAACACGATGACGTCGTATTTTGCGTTCAGGTTTGCGTCGCGTGAGACTTCTTGCACACTGATGTAGTCGAACGGGATCTGCAGGGCATCGAACGCATAGCGCCACCAGCCTTCGGTCTGCGTGGTTTGCCAGGTGTGCAGGATTGCGGTCCGCGCGGCGCGCAGCGGATGGGTAGGCACGGTCGGCGCGGCGGCCAGCGCAAACGCTTTCAAGCCCAGCTCGCGCGTCGCATGGTCGAGCTCGGCCTGCGCGATTCCGCGAATGATGAACGAGCCGCGAGCGAACTTCTGACCCGCCGCATCGAAGCTTTCCTCCGCCGCCTGGAAGTCCGCGTCCTTGAAGCGGTAGCGCAGCGTGGCCAGCGCATTGTCCGCATTGTGATTGATCGCGAACACAGTGCCGGTTCCGGTGACGCCGCCCGGCGCACGCACCTCGGTAACACGTTCTACCGGAACGTCGAGGACCTTCACGTCCATCACGCGCACGGCTTGCGTTGCAAACGCCTCGGGGAAGGTCCAGCCCGTGTCATCGTACGGGTTCTGCTGCGGATCCTGCGGGCTCCAGTATTGGTAGTCGAGCAGCGCATCCGCGATGCGCGAGTACGGCTGGTCCATGCGTAATATGTAGGAACCTGCCGGAAACGTCCGCGCTTCCGTGCGTGCCGCACGCGCAGTGTCAGACGCGGCGCGAGCCGTTGAATCCACGCCCCCGCCCACGCCCCCGCCCCTGCCCTCGCCCCCGCCCCCCGCACGTCCGGCAGCGCGACGCATCGGCACCTGCACGGTGAACGGCGCGGTCGCCCGTGAAATCTCGACTGCCTGCTTTTTCATGATCGCCAGCAGCTCGGCCTGCGCGCCCGGTCTCGCGTCATCGGCCGGCAGCACGTAGGCGGCCGGTCCCTCGGTGCGCGCCTTCAGGATCGAGCGCTTGCTCTTCTCGTAGAAGTTCTGCAGGAAGGTGCGCTTGTTGTTGGCAAAGTAGCTCAACGAAACCAGCAGACCGGTCTGCTCATAATTGTTGTTGTTGCGGAGCGACCACTTCACGCGCGGCAGCGGCGGGTTCTGCCGGTACCAGGTCCGCGATGTCTGCGCTGCCGAGAGCGAGCGCTCGAGCGTTTCGGCGCTGCCGCCATTGCCAAAGGTCTCGTACAAGCGGCTGATGCCATTGTGGGTCGCGGCAATGAACATCAGGTAACCCGGCGACCAGGTGTCGAACGTACCGAACGCGAACACGCCCGGCATGCCCAGTCTGGTCATCTCCTGCACGTTGTTCCAGCCGATCATGTGCCACTCGTTGGTGAGCAGCGGATCGATCCAGGCGTTGTACGGCCCATCACCGATCGTGTTGTCGTACAGATAGGGCACCGATTCGTGCAGGTCATGCAGCACCTGCGCCTTCCAGTCGACGTAGGTGTTCAGCACGTTCTGCGTGAGCTTGAGCGTCATGGCCATCGCGTCACGGTTGTTGTCGTGGGCGACGTATTTGCCCCAGTAAATGAGGCTAGGCCAAGTGGAGCCCGGGTTCTTCATATGCCAGTTGAAGATGTCGACCTGGCGATCGCGACCATCCACTTCCACGATCGGTGTGATCAGTGTGATCAGGTTTGTCGCGGATGTTCCTGATGTACGGACTCTCATCCACCGCCAGGCGATAGGCCAGCTCCATCAATGCAGTCGGCGCGCCGGCTTCCGGTGAGTGAATCGTGCCCGTGATGTAGTAGACCGGTGCCGTCTGCGCGCCGATGCGCATGGCCTCGGCATCGTTCATCCCGATCAGGCGCGGATCCGCCAGCTTGCCCAGGTTCGCCTTGTTCTGCTCGAGCTTCGACATCAATGCATCGGATGCGATCGCGACCGCGATCATCTCACGGCCTTCCTCGGTCGTACCGATCGAAAAGACCTTCACCCGCGGCGACGCCTTCTCCAGCATGCGCATGTACTCGTAGACCTCCTTCGAGTACGGCAGCTTGTTCGGCGCACCCGCAATGTCGCCCAGTACCCTGGTCGGCGTCGGCACCGTGCGTGACGCCGGCAGGTAATTGACCAGTGGCGACAGGAAAAAGGTTTCCGTGGTGTATTCCCGGATCTTCTTCGTGTACTCCTCGTCGATCGGCTGCTTCGGATCGCGCCCGGGTTTGGCATTGGCCAGGCTGCCGTTCTGAGCCAGCACTGGCGTGCTCATCACTGCCAGCATCGTCAGTGTCAGGAGAATCCGCATTGAATTACCTCTTTGGTGATGGAGAATCAGCGGTCAACAGGTAAACGAATGAACGGACGAGAACAACTACGACCACGACTACGACTACGATTACGGGTGCATAGCATTGAGGTGATGTAATGCAGGCCGCCATGGTTTGAGCCCGCAAATCGTAGTCGTAGTCGTGGTCGTAGTCGTGGTCGTAGTCGTGCTCGTCCGTTCATTCGTTCATTCATTCATTCGTTATTACAGCCATCCCGCCTTGCGAAATCGATAGTACATATAAATATCCATGACCGCCATCACACCAATCGTCACGGAAAAGCCGACCCGTGAATGCAGCAGGGGCATGTTCTGGAAGTTCATGCCATAGATGCCTGCGATCATGGTTGGAATCGCGACCAGTGCGCCATACCCGGCAAACCGCTTGACCACTTCGTTTTCCTGAACGCTGATGAACGACACGTTCACGGTCACGGCGGTGGAAATAGCCTCGCGCAGGTGGTTGATCGAGCGATTCAGACGCAGCAGGTGGTCGTGAACGTCGCGAAAGTAGTCCTGCAGCGAGACGCACAGCGCGGGCACGCGGCCGCCGTGCAACTTGCCCGTGACTTCGATCAGTGGCTCGCTGGCATGCTCGATTACAATGATCCTGCGCTTCAGCTCATACAGCGCTTCGATCGTTTCACGCGAGGTTTCACCGGCAAAGATGCGCTCTTCGACGCTGTCGATCCCCACAGCCAAACCTTCGAGGATCGGGAAATAGCGATCGACTGCCGAGTCCATCAAGGCATACAGCACGTACGCAGGTCCGTGCTTCAACAGGTCCGGCTCACGTTCCGAGCGTGCTCGCACGTCCGCAAAACCCTGCTCCGCATTGCGGCGGACCGACAACACGTAGTTGTGCCCGACGAAAATGGAGATCTCGCCCTTGGTCAGATTCTCGCCATCCGGCTCGATCAAATGCAGCACAACGAACAGGTCATCCCCGTACTCTTCGAGCTTGGGCCGCTGGTGCCCATGGCTGGCATCTTCCACAGCCAGCGGATGCAGATTGAACAGCTTCTGCATCGTGACCAGCTCGGGAGTCGTGGGTTCACGCAGCGCCACCCAAACGAAGCAGTTTTCTCTGCTTATGTACCGCGGAATCTCCTCGACCCCGATGTCGGCGAGCTTTTCCCCGTGCTGATAGGCAGCACAGTTTACGAGCATGCCCGCTCGGGTCGGTTGGCGTCGGTGCGCGGGTCGCGAGTTGGCATGGTGGCTCTGCTTCGATTGGTGGGCGAAAGCTGCTTCATTTTGGGTGGCCGGCGTGCGCCGCGCCACCCTCGGGCGTCACCCCACGAACGGGGATTATATCTGACAGCCGCCGTTAGCATCTCGACGCGCCCAGCCGTACCTTCCAAGGCATCCGACCAGATCTGGAGACTACCATGACAACACCACGCCTGCATTGGGCGCTTCCCGCGCTCATCATCGTGTGCAGCAGTGCGCCACTCACCGCACAGGGCCGCGGCGGCGCGCCAACCGGCCCGCAGGAAACCATCGACAGTGCGGCCATCCTGAAGATCAAGGATGAAGGCTTCAAGCGATCGCAGGTAATGGACATGATGAGCTGGCTCACCGATGTCTATGGCCCGCGACTCACTGGATCGCCCATCACCAAACGCGCTGGTGACTGGACCATCGAACAGTTCAGGAAATGGGGGCTCTCCAACCCGCACTACGAATGGTGGGGACCATTCGGCCGGGGCTGGGTCAACGATCGCATGATCGCACAGGTGACATCGCCGGTCGCGTTCCCGGTCATTGGCTACCCAGGCGCATGGAGCGATGGCACCAACGGCCTGGTCAACAACGACGTGGTCATCGTACCCAATACGATTCAGACTGTCGCTGATTTCGCGCCTTACCGTGGCAAGCTGCAGGGCAAGATCGTAGTCTCGCAGCCACCGCGTGATTTGCAGCCGCTCATGACCGCACCTGGGCGCCGCTATACCGTAGAGGAGCTGAACCGATTGGCGAATCCGTTCCCGGTTGCCGGCGGCACCGGCCGTGGTGGCGGGCGCGGTGGTCGTGGAGGACCGCCGCCCGAAAACACGTCCGGCAGTCCGCGTGTGAACCTGCAGCAATGCCTCGTGGATGAAGGCGTCGCCGCGATTCTCACACCGGGTGGCGGCAACAGCCATGGCGGTAACGTTTTCGTGAGCGGAGGCGGCAGCCGCGCCGCCGATGCGCCGCGCGGGATTCCACAGGTCGCACTCACGCCCGAACACTACGGCCGCATCTATCGCATTCTCGACAAGGGCATGCCGGTCAAGATGGAGCTCGATGTCAAGAACTCGTTCTATACCACCGAGCTCAACTCGTTCAACCTCATCGCCGACATTCCCGGCACCGACAAAGCCGATGAAATCGTGATGGTCGGTGCACACTTCGATTCCTGGCACTCCGGCACCGGCGCTACCGACAACGCGGCCGGCTCCGCTATCATGATGGAAGCAATGCGCATCCTGAAGACGATCGGTTTGCCCATGCGCCGCACCGTCCGCATCGGCCTATGGACCGGCGAGGAGCAGGGCTTGATTGGGTCACGGGAGTATGTAAGCGCGCATTTCGCAGATCGCGCCACCATGCAGATGAAGCCTGCGCACTCGAAGTTCTCGGCCTACTACAACGTCGACAACGGCACCGGCGCGATTCGCGGCATCTACCTGCAAAACAACGCCGCTGTCGGGCCCATCTTCGCGCAGTGGATGCGCATCCTGAACAGCGACTCGATCAGCGTTGGCCACATCGCGCCAGGAACTACTGGTGGTACGGATCACCAGTCATTCGACGCCGTTGGTTTGCCCGGCTTCCAGTTCATCCAGGATGCCGTCGAATACGGCTCACGCACCCATCACTCGAGCCAGGATTTGTACGAGCGTGTGCAGCCCAGCGACATGAAACACAATGCAGTCGCAGTCGCGGCGTTCGTGTACTTCACGGCCAATCGGCCTGAGTTGTTGCCGCGGAAACCCGCGCCCCAGCCGGTTGCATCAGCCGCGGGTCGGGCTGGGCAGGGTGGTGCAGCTGGTCGTGCGGGTGGCGGCGGGCGAGGCGGTGCCGGCGCGGCGCAGGTGAACGCCTGCCCGAAGGCCTGAGCAAGCATCTCATGCCCTGGAGCCCTCGCTCGGAGCTAAGCGAAGGTGAGCAAGCCTGGCGCAGCTACGTCGCAGCCGTGTTTGCCGTGCTGGACCCGACGCGAAGCGAGGCCAGATGAGTGAAGTGCCGCGGATGAGCAGAACGATCAGCGGAATGCCGCGTGACGCGGCTGAGATCGGCAGGGACCAGGATCGCGAAATCGAGTTTCACCTGGCGATGCGGATCGAGGAGCTTGTGCGCGCGGGCGAGCCGCGGGAAACAGCGCGTGTGCGGGCGCAACAGGAGTTTGGCGATCTGGCGAGTGCGCGTGAGCTGCTCACGCGGGCGGATCGCAACAACGATCGGGCGCAGCGTCGGCGAGCCTGGACGGCAGACTGGTCGTTCGATTTCAAGTACGCATTACGCAGTCTGATTCGCTCGCCCGGCTTTACGCTGGTTGCGGTGCTCACGCTCGCGTTCGGCATGGGAGCCACGACCTCGATCTTCAGCATCGTGAACGGCTATCTGCTGCGACCTCTGCCGTTTCCAGCGAGCGATCGTCTCGTGGTTCTCAACGACGTGCAGCCGAATTACGGTAACGCGCCTGCGTCATACGCCGAATTCACGGATTGGCGGGCGTCCGCGCGGACGTTTGAATTCGTGGCGGCAGTCACGCGGCGCAGCCGGAACTTTGTGGGCAGCGAGTATCCCGAACGCGTGCGCGTTGCGCTGGTTTCACAGGATTACTTCAAGCTGATCGCGCCGCGCGTGCTGGTTGGTCGAGTCTTTACCCAGGACGAGCACAAAGAAGGCGCGCCGCCGGGAATCGTCGTCGCGGAGAGTTTCTGGCGAGCGAGGCTCGGCGGCAGCCGGCAGGTGGTTGGCAGCATCGTGAATCTGGATGGCACATCATATCCGGTGATCGGTGTCATTTCGGACTTCCCCGATTTCGCGGCGGGCGATCCAACGGTCGGCTGGCTGGCACTCGAGCCGAACCCGCCCTATCGCGATCGCGGCACGCACTACCTGACGGTATGGGCGCGGCCGCGTTCAGGCATCACACCGGCGATGGCCAGTCAGGAGTTGGTCCAGGTCTCGAAGCGGCTGCAGCAGGAACACGAGATCGATCACAGCATCGGCATTACTCCGGTCCGCAGCCTGCTGGTTGGAGATACCCGGGCAATGCTCCTGGCGATGATGGGTATCGTCGCCTTCGTGTTGATGATCGCAGCGGTGAACGTTGCCAACCTTTTGTTGTCGCGGGCTGAGCGGCGGCAGCATGAGTTTGCGATACGCGCCGCACTGGGTGCGGGCCGCATGCGACTGGTGCGGCAACTCATCGTCGAAGGCCTGGTGCTCTCGACCATTGGCGGCGCAGCCGGCCTGCTGATCGGTGCGCTCGCAGCGCCCGCGTTGTTGGCCGCTTTGCCCGCAGGTATGCCGCGGCCGGCCATCGACCTCGACGCACGTGTGTTTGGTCTGGCGGCAATTACCGTGATCGGCGCGGCACTGCTCTTCGGCCTTGCACCCGTGCTGGTCGAGGTGCGCTCCAATCTGTCCGCTTTGCTCAAGTCGAGTCGCGGTGCTGCTACCTGGACCGCCGCGAGCAAGCTGACCCGTAATGGCCTCGTCGTGGTCGAGCTGGCACTCTCGCTGATCATGCTGGTGGGCGCCGGATTGTTGATCCGCGTCCCGCAAATCAAGGGCATGGCCGCTGCCAGCAGTCTGCCGTTGAGTGGTAGCGGCCAGAATGGCGACTTCCACATCGAAGGCACTCCAGTCGAATCCGTCAGGCAGCAGCCAGTGGCGGAAAAGCGACTCATCTCACCGTCCTATCTTTCGACGCTGGGCATTCGGCTCGTGAGCGGCCGTGCGTTCACGGATCAGGATCGATTGGGCAGTCAACGCGTGGTCCTGATCAATGAAACGATGGCCAGACGCATGTGGCCGGGTCAGAATCCGATTGGCAAACAGCTCAACTCGCTCTCGCCAGAGGGGGTATGGGAGGAAGTCGTCGGCGTCGTTTCCGACGTACGATCGGATGGCCTGGATAGGGCAGTTCCGCTGGAAGTGCTGCACCCCTACGCACAACATGGCGGAACCGGGCGTACCCTTATTCTGCGGTCACAGACCGGACTCGACATCCTTCCGCTCGTAAGAGCAGAAGTCGCTGCCCTCGATCCGCAGCTTCCCGTCTTCAACGTGGTCGAATTGCCCGAGCTGGTGGCGCGCACATTCGCCGGCCGGCGACTGCTCCTTATTCTCGCAACCGGCTTCGCTATTCTCGCGCTGTTGCTCGCTGGAATCGGCACTGCAGGTGTGATCGCCTACGGCGTCGCGCGCCGCACCCGGGAGATCGGCGTGCGACTCGCGCTGGGTTCGCCCCCCAGCAAAGTCGTAAGCATGATCATTCGTGAAGGTATGACTCTCGCCGGCATCGGCGTCGTCATCGGATCCGTGGGTGCCCTCTCGCTCGCGGGAGCACTCCAGACCCAGCTGTTCGAGATACCCGCCCACGACCCACTCTCGTATGGCGTCGCCATCGTGACACTGCTCACGAGCGCCGCGTTGGCGACCTGGCTGCCGGCCCGCAAAGCCACACGCGTGGATCCCCTGATCGCGATGCACGCCGAATGAGCCGACAGCGCGCTGACCCGCGGGGCGGGGGCGTCGGCGTGGGCGCCACGCGGGGACGGGGGCGGGGGCGTGGGCGTGGGCTACACGCGAGCCGCGTCAGTGGCTTCCGAACGATCGTCGCCGCGTGGATCCGCTGACTCCGCC